>JACZKS010000158.1 GCA_014859895.1 Rhodospirillales bacterium | reverse complement strand
GTTGGCCCCCAGAACGCAGATCCACACAAACAGCAACTGCGCCATGTCAACCGACCAGATGATCGGATGCCCATACCAGCGGCCCAGCGAGGCCACAATCACCAGCACAACGCAAATCGCCAGGAGGACGCGCGAAATCGCCTCCTCGGCCTTGCGGTACTTCTCTACCATGCCTGTCTCCGGACGCCTGCGCGGGCGTATCGATTGGGATCGGGATAAAAAAACGAGGGCCCGGCGCGGAGGTCACGCCGGGCCCCGCAGCCCACGATGTTAACGCCCGAGGACGCCGTCAACCTGCTTCTTCAGATCGTTCAGGTCGAGCTTGTCGTAGACGACCTTGATGGCATCCTTGAAGGGCTTGACGTCCGGATTCGAAAAGACGACGCCCTTCTCTTCCATCATTTTCTGATACTGGGGAACCGTGTCGATCGTCATCTTCGAGGTATAGTCGCCCGACTTCAAGGCCTCGTCCCTAAGCACCTTGCGGTACTTCTCGGGCAGCGAGTCGAACCACTTGGCGCTGGTCACCAAGCCGGTGATGCGGAAGAAATGGCCGGTCGTGGTGATGTACTTGACCACTTCGTAGAGCCGCGACCCGTAGACCGCCGGAAGCTGCGCCTCGGCGCCGTCGATGACCTTCTGCTGAATGGCGGAATAGGTTTCGGTCCAGGGCATCGGGGTGGGCGTAGCGCCGATGGCGCGGATGGTCTCCAGCCACACCGGGGCGCCGACCGTGCGCATGCGGATGCCGGCCAGGTCGGCAGGGACCTTGACCGGCCTGTTGGTCAGCAGGTGGCGGGACCCCTCGTACTGGTTGAACGACAGGACCTGAAGGTTGGCCGCCTTGCGCAACTTCTCGACCCACGCCTCGAACAGCGGCGAGGTGACGACCTTGCGGGCCTCGTCATAGGTGTCGAACAGGTAGGGCGCGCCCAGGATGCCGAACTCTTTCGTGAAGACGGCCAGGCGCTCGCCGCCGGTCGACACGGCGACGTTGGCGCCGGCGCGCGCCTGCTCCAGCACATCCTCGTCCGAACCAAGCTGCGAACCGGGGAACAGGCGCACGTCGACGTCGCCGCCGGTCGCCTTGATGACGTTCTCGCGGAACTGTTCCAACCCCTTGAAGACCGGGTCGTCGGTACTCAATGCGGTGTTGACGCTGAGCGTGAAGCTGGCGGCAAAGGCGCCGCCCATGGAAAGCAGGGTTGAAACGGTGGCGACAGCCACCCCTTTTGTGAAGTTCTTCATGAAGCCTCCTCTTTTGAAATCTTGTGAACCAGGCCCCGGAAAAGCCAAGAGTCCGCCACGCGGCCAGCCCTCTTTTCGTTGCCTCATTGTGATGCGGCATTTGGATGCTAATATATTAGTATGTAATATGCAAGGAGCTTGTTTTGGGCCTCGCGTTTTGCCAAAATGCCCGCATGGGTCGAGTGCATCTAAGGCAGAGAGAAGGTGGAATACGACGCATGAAAGCTGGCCAGGCAGTCGTCCACGACATCACGAACGCAATTGAGCCGCCGCTTCCCGCCCCGCTCGTTCTCGACCGCACGCGGCTGGCCACGGTCCAGGTTTATGAGCGCATCCGCGACGACATCGTCTCGCTGCGCCTCAAGCCCGGCGAGGCCCTTTCCGTCAACAATCTGGCGGCGCAGTTCGGGACCAGCCGTTCGCCGGTCCGCGAGGCGATCATCCGGCTGGCCAACGAGGGGCTGATCGAGATCTTCCCGCAGTCCGGAACGCGCGTCTCGCCAATCCGCATGAGCGATGTGCGCGAGGTCTATTTTGTGCGCCGCGCCGTCGAGGCGGCCCTGGTGCAGCACCTTGCCCGCGAGCATACCGCCGCGCAGGTGAAGGTTCTGCGCGGGATCGTCAGCCAGCAGAAGGAGTGCGTCGGCAAGGATGACGTCCCCGGCTTCTATAAGTTGGACGAGTTCTTCCACCATAGGATCGCCGAATTCGCCGGCTATCCGGGCGTCTGGCGCCTGATGCACGTCCAGAAGTTCCAGATGGACCGGCTGCGCCATTTCGTGCTGCCGATGCCGTCCCGCCCGAAGAAGATCGTCAAGGAGCACAGGGCCATCATCGACGCCATCGCCGAGAGCGATCCGGCGGCCGCCGGCGAGGCGATGGGCCATCATCTGCAACAGGTCTTCGTCATCCAGGAAGTGCTCAGCGGGAGCCATCCCGAATACTTCGAATAGCCGTCAACTCTATTTCGGGGACACCATACTTAATCCATGCGAATTAAGTATGGTGTCCCCGAAATAAAAAGGGGCGGCCCCGCCGGGACCGCCCCCCCTGGTTTTCCGGTTTCGCCTAGAAGTCCATGTCGCCCATGCCGGCGCCCGCACCGGGGCCCGCCATCGGCTTCTTGGGTTCCGGCTTCTCGGCGACCATGGCCTCGGTGGTGATCAGCAGGCCGGCCACCGACGCCGCGTCCTGCAGGGCCGAGCGCACCACCTTGGTGGGGTCGATGATGCCGGCCTTGATAAGGTCGCGATACTCGCCGGTCTGGGCGTCGAAGCCGAGGTTCCGGTCCTTGCCCTCCAAGAGCTTGCCCACCACGATCGAGCCGTCGACCCCGGCGTTGACGGCGATCTGGCGGGCCGGCGTTTGCAGGGCGCGGCGCACGATGTCGACGCCGACCTTCTGGTCCTCGTTTTCGGTTTTGACCTTGGCGAGCGCCTCGGTGGCATAGAGCAGGGCGACGCCGCCGCCGGCGACGATGCCCTCCTCGACCGCGGCGCGGGTGGCGTGCAGCGCATCGTCGACGCGGTCCTTGCGCTCCTTCACCTCAACCTCGGAGGCGCCGCCGACGCGGATCACCGCGACGCCGCCGGCCAGCTTGGCCAGCCGCTCCTGCAGCTTCTCGCGGTCGTAGTCCGAGGTGGTGTCCTCGATCTGCCTGCGGATTTCGGCGCAGCGGCCGGCGATCTCGGCCTTAGCCCCCGCCCCTTCGATGATGGTGGTATCCTCCTTGGCGATGACCACCCGCTTGGCGCGGCCCAGCATGTCGATCGTCACGTTCTCGAGCTTGATGCCGACGTCTTCGGAAATGACCTGGCCGGCGGTCAGGATGGCGATGTCGCCCAGCATGGCCTTGCGGCGATCGCCGAAGCCCGGCGCCTTGACGGCGGCCACCTTGAGCCCGCCGCGCAGCCGGTTGACCACCAGGGTGGCCAGGGCCTCGCCCTCGATGTCCTCGGCGATGATCAGGAGCGGACGGCCGCTCTGCACCACCTTTTCGAGCACCGGCAGCATGGGCTGCAGGCCGGATAGTTTCTTTTCGTGGATCAGCACATAGGCGTCTTCCAGCTCGACCTGCATCTTCTCGGCGTTGGTCACGAAATAGGGCGAGATGTAGCCGCGGTCGAACTGCATGCCCTCGACGACGTCGAGCTCGGTTTGCAGGCTCTTGGCTTCCTCCACCGTAATCACGCCTTCCTTGCCGACCTTCTCCATGGCCTGGGCGAGGAAGCTGCCGATCTCGGTATCGCCGTTGGACGAAATGGTGCCGACCTGGGCGATCTCGTCGTTGGACGCGATCTTGCGCGTGCGCTTTTTCAGGTCCTCGACCACCGCCTCGACGGCCAAGTCGACGCCGCGCTTCAGGTCCATCGGGTTCATACCGGCGGCCACCGCCTTGGCGCCTTCGCGCACGATGGCCTGGGCCAGAACCGTCGCCGTGGTGGTGCCATCGCCGACCAAATCGGCGGTCTTGCTGGCGACCGCGCGCACCATCTGGGCGCCCATGTTCTCGAACTTGTCGGCCAGCTCGATTTCCTTGGCGACCGTCACGCCGTCCTTGGTGATGCGCGGCGCGCCGAATGACTTCTCGAGCACCACGTTGCGGCCCTTCGGACCCAGCGTCACCTTGACCGCATCGGCCAGGATGTCGACGCCCTTCAGCATCTTTTCGCGGGCGCTCCCGCCAAATCTGATTTCCTTCGCAGGCATGTCTGATCTCCCCCTCTTCGCCTAGGCGGCCTTGCGGGCCGATTTCGCTTCCTCAAGAATGCCGAGGACGTCGGATTCCTTCATGATGACCAGGTCCTCGCCGTCGATCTTCACTTCGGTGCCGGACCATTTGCCGAAAACGATGTGATCCCCCACCTTGATTTCCATCGGCAGGATCTCGCCCTTCTCGGTGCGGGCACCGGGCCCGACGGCGATCACTTCGCCTTTCATCGGCTTTTCCTTGGCGGTATCGGGAATGATGATGCCCCCCGCCGTCTTCTCGTCCACGTCGATGCGCCGCACGAGAATGCGGTCCTGGAGCGGAACGAACTTCATCGGTAAACCTCCTCCAATCGTCAGACAAAGGTCGGACTTATTGACGCAAGCGACCCGCGACGACCGACCGCGCGGGCCCTTCAAAAATGCCGATTTATTTTGCCGAGGCGGCCTGTCAAGAGGAGCGCCGAAAAAATGTTAGCACTCGCCACAATGCGCTGCTAACCGTTTGATTAGACTAACTATTTTGGCGTATGTCCCTTGACCTTCGGGGTGCGCGGGCCAACAGTCTTAAAGAGGGTTCCCCAGGAACGGAGATGTCGGCCATGCGGGATTTCGATCTTCCTCCCATCGCCGTTTCCTTCGATCTCTACTGCCAGGCCACGGCGGAAATCATCTACCGCCTGCCCGACCATCTGGACCTTCTGCAAAGTTTCGTCTGGCAGCACCTCGACATGGCGCCGGACTTTCCGGTGCTGCGCCGATTCCTGGACTATTGGGAGGAGAATCTCGACGGCCCCATCCATTCGGTGCGGGTGGAGCGCCACCGCCTGATCGACCCCCGCCAACTCCGCCACGCCAGCCACCTGATGTGGCTGCAATAATTGGCACCCCTTCAGACGTAGATCATCTTGCGGGTCATGCCGCCGTCGATCACCAGGTTGGCGCCGGTGACGAACCCGGCCCCGGCCAGGTAGAGAACGGCGTCCGCCACGTCCTCGGGCGAACCGACGCGGCCGGCCGGGTGCTGGGCGTGATCCTCGGCCGATAATGGGATCTGGCCGCCCGGGCGCGTCGCCGAGACGTCGATCCAGCCGGGACTGACGCAGTTGACCCTGACCTCGGGGCCCAGGCTGACGGCCAGCGCGTGGCTCAAGGCGACGATGCCGCCCTTGGAGGCGGCATAGGCCTCGGTATCGGCTTCCGACATCAGGGCGCGGGTCGAGGCGACATTGACGATGGCACCACGGGCCGCCTTGAGCGCCGCCGCCGCATGCTTGGAAAACAGGAAGACGCCGGTCAGGTTGGTGCCGATCACCCGCTGCCAGTCATCGAGGGAAAGCTCGGCCAGCGGCCTGCGGCAGTTGACGCCGGCATTGTTCACCAGAAGGTTGAGGCCGCCGAAACGCCGGGCCGCCGCCTCGACGGCCGCCACGACATCGGCCTCGATGGCCACGTCGGCCCGGATGAAGATGGCGTCGCCCCGGCTTCCCCGCCCGATCTCGCCGGCCACCTTCTCGCCGGCCTCGGCGTCCATGTCGACGACCGCCACGCCGTAGCCGGCTTCCGCCAGCCGGCCGGCCACCGCCCGCCCGATCCCGTGGGCGCCGCCCGTGACCAGGGCGGCCTTCCTGTCTCCGGTCATGACCACCTCCATCGTCCCGACGCGTGTCATGAATGTTACATGTTTGAAACCATTTTAAACACGACTGCCATAGCTCTGTGACAAATAGCGCTTATCCTCCGCGGCGTACTCAGGATATAGGCACGCCATACGATGCAACGCGCCCTGCCTTACCAGCCCGCCATGCGACGCCCGGCCGTACGCCGTCCGGCCAGCAGCCTTCGACGGGCCAGACGGCCCTTGCGTTTCATCCCCTGGCGCGTTTCCCCGCTGGCGCGCAAGCCCGCTGATCCGCTAAACTTCCCCCCGCCCGCCCGGCCAGGGAGGGCCGATCGCGTACTCCATTGAGATAGGGGGAGAAGGTGAAACGTCGTCAGTTCCTGAAGGCCGCCGCCGTCGGGACGGTAGCGGGCGCCACATCGCAATTTCCGGCTCCGGCCATCGCCAAGAATGCCATCGAATGGCGCATGGTTACGCCATGGCCCCGCAACACGCCCGGCGTCGGCGTCAACGCCCAGCGGCTGGCCGACAAGATCACCGAGATGAGCGGCGGCCGCCTCGGCGTCAAGCTGTTCGCCGCCGGCGAGCTGGTCCCCGCCTTCGAATGCTTCGATGCCGTGCAGACCGGCACCGCCGACATGGCGCACGGCTCGCCCTATTTCTGGCAGGGCAAAAGCCAGGCCATGCACTTTTTCACCGGCGTGCCGTTCGGCGTCACCGCCTGGGAAATGAGCGCCTGGATTCATTTCGCCGGCGGCCAGGCCCTGTGGGACGAACTTTACGGCAAGTTCGGCCTGAAGCCCTTCTACGCGGGCAGCAGCGGCGTGCAGGCCGGCGGCTGGTTCCGCAAGGAGATCAAGAGCCTCGATGACCTGAAGGGCCTGAAGATGCGAATCGCCGGCCTCGGCGGCGCGGTGATGCGCAAGCTGGGAACGCAGGTGGTGCTGACGCCTCCGGGCGAGATCTTCCCGGCCATGCAGTCGGGCGTGGTCGATGCCGCAGAGTGGGTCGGCCCATGGAACGACCTCGCCTTCGGGCTTCACAAGATCGCCAAGCACTACTACGCGCCCTCCTTCCACGAAGGCTCGGCGGCGCTGGAATGCATCGTCGATAAGGCCAAGTTCGAGGCGCTGCCGGCCGATCTCCAGAAGATCATCGAATACGCCTCGGCCGCCTCGGCCGAGGAATCGCTGGCCGACTTCACGGCGAACAACGCCCGCTTCCTGCAGGTGCTGGTCAAGGACCACGGCGTGCAGCTCCACACCTGGCCCGAGGACGTGGTCAAGGCGCTGGGCAAGGCCGCCAAGGAAGTGCTGGCCGAACTGGCCGCCACCGACGAGATGGCCGGCAAGGTCGGCAAGTCCTACATGGCCTACCTTGCCGAGGCGCGCGAATGGAGCCGGTGGAGCGACCAGCTCTATCTCGCCATGCGCGAAACGGCGCTCGGGGCGTAGTGCGGACAGCGGCGTTGCCGCGAAGAAAGGCCGGCGGGACTTTCGTCCGGCCGGCCTTTATTTTTTGCTTTTCTTGGACGTTTTCTTCTTGATTTTTTGTTTATTATTATTCTCCGTTTGCTTCTTCTTCTTTTGTTTTCTTCTTCTTATGGGGCTTCCGCACCATCCGGCCAGTCTTCGCGAAACAAGCCGGCGACGGTGTTGAGAATCTCGGGAACGGCGGCGGCGACGTCGGGCGACAGCCCCTCGCCGAAGGCGAAGGTCTCGGCGCCGACGGCGACGACGTGCATCTCGGGCGCCCGGCCATACAGCTTGGCGGCCCAGGCCGACAGGGTCGAGGGATCGTAGGCGTGGATCATCGGCTCGCCGGTTGCCGCCGAAGGCTCGACCCGGCGGACGCGGATCACACCCGGGGCTTCGCCGCGCGAGGCATCGACCAGCACCACCCGTTCGGCCTCGGAGAAGGCCTCGGCCAGTTCGGGAACCAGTTGGGGAACGGCGATCACCCGCACTTCCTTGGCCGCCTCGCCCATCAGGGCCTCGGCCTCGTCGAGGAAACGCCGGGCAACGACGGGGCCGACCCCGTCGTCGCTCCGCAAGGGATTGCCGTATCCGACCAACAGGTACCTCACATCGCGGATGTCCGGCTGACCTGATCGAGGATGTCGCCCGCGGGCGACACCAGGTCGATCTGCATGGGCATCTGGCCCAGGGCGTGCGTCGAGCAGCTGAGGCAGGGATCATAGGCCCGGACCACCGCCTCGACGCGGTTCAGCATACCTTCCTTGAGGTTGTTGCCGTCGACGAAGCGCTGGCTCACCTGCTTGATGCTCTTGTTCATCGCCAGGTTGTTATTGCCGGTGGCGATGATCAGGTTGGCCCAGGTGACAAGGCCGTTGTCGTCGATCTTGTAGTGGTGGATCAGCGTACCGCGCGGCGCCTCGCAGATGCCCACGCCCTCGTTGCAGTTGGGACCCGCTTCGGCGCGTACCCGGGTGTCCAGGATGTCCGGCGCGTTCAGCAGTTCTTCCAGCTTTTCCAGCGAGAAGATGATCTCGATGAGCCGGGCGTAGTGGTACAGGAACGAACTTTTGGCGACGGCGCCATAAGCCTTGCGGAAGGCCTTGAGCTCCTTATCGGCCTTCGGCGTGCCGCAGCGCTCGATCACGTTGAGGCGCGCCAGCGGCCCGACCCGATAGAGCCCCGACGGATAGCCGATCGGCTTGTAGTAGGGCATCTTGAGGTACGACCACGGCACCACGGCTTCCCCGATGAACTTGGCGTAGTCTTCGGCCGCTACGTGATCGGCCGCGATCTTGCCCTTGGCGTCCTTGAAGCGCAGGCCGCCGTCATAGAAATCGAGGCCGCCTTCGTCGTCGACCGTACCCATGTGGAGCGAATCGAAGTTACCGAAGCTCTCGACCTCGGCGGCGAAGTTGCCGACCACCGATTTCAGCACGGAAAGCGCGTTCTCGGCGATCTTCATCGCCTCGGGGATGCCGGAAAGGATGCGGGTGCGCACCTCGGGATCGAGCGGCGCGTTGACGCCGCCGGGCACGATCCACGACGGATGGACGCGCTCGCCGGCCAGCCATTCGATGACCTGCTGGCCGAACTTCCGAAGCGCGATGCCCTGTTTGGCCAGTTCCGGGCTCTTCTCGATGAGGCCCATGATGTTGCGGGTCGCCGGATCGTGGTCCATGCCGAGCAGCAGGTCCGGCGCCGACAGGTGGAAGAAGCTCAGCGCATGGGACTGGATCATCTGGCCCAGATGGACGACATAGCGCAGCTTGGCGCCGGTCCGCGGGATGCGCACCGCCATCAGGGCGTCGCACGCCTTGGCCGAGGCCAGCAGGTGGCTGATCGGGCAGATGCCGCAGATGCGGGCCATCAGGGAAGGCATCTCGTAGAACGGCCGGCCTTCGCAGAACTTCTCGAAACCGCGCACCTGGGTGACGTGCAGGCGGGCATCCTCGACCTTGCCGGCATCGTCGAGGTGGATGGTGATCTTGGCGTGGCCCTCGATACGGGTCACGGGGTCGATGATGATCTCACGCATGGCAGCGCTTCCTTCTCAACCGAACTTGTAGCGGAGGCTCGGCTCCGGCATGCGGCCGGCGCACAGTTCGGCAACGCAGTTCAATATCGTGCTCGCGGAAGGCGGGCAGCCCGGGATGAACACGTCGACCTTGATGACGTCGTGGACCGGCCGGGAAATCGGCAGCAGCTGGGGCACCACCTGGTTGGGGATCTGGGCGTCGGTCGCCGCGTTCTCCAGGTAGGCGCGCTCCAGGATGGCGGTGACCCCGCACTGGTTGCGCATGGAGGGCACGTTGCTGGTCACCGCGCAGTCGCCGAGCGACACCACGATGCGCGAACGCTCGCGGATGGTGCGCACCTTTTCCAGGTCCTCGACGCTGCTGACCGCGCCCTCGACCAGGGTGACGTCGACATTCTCGGGGAATTCCTTGATGTCGACCAGCGGCCCGTAGACGATCTCCGCCAGTTCGGCCACCTTGAGGATGCCCTCGTCGATGTCCAACAGCGACATGTGACAACCCGAGCAGCCGTCGAGCCAGGTGGTGGCCAGTCTTACCTTCTTCATCGGGATCCTCCACGCGCCGTCGCCAGGCGGGAAACCGTCTGGGTGCGCTTGACCATTTCCTCGACCGCCTTGCCCTTGACGACCAATGCTCCGGTCGGGCAGGCCTCGACGCATTTGCCGCAACGGGTGCACGACTCGGCATCGCCCCACGGCTCGTTGAGATCGGCCGCGACCATCGAATTGACGCCGCGCGACACGATGTTCCAGGTGTTCGCCCCCTCGATCTCGGCGCACACCCTTACGCACCGCGAGCACAGGATGCAGCGATTGTGGTCGAGCACGAAACGCGGATGCGAGGCGTCCACCGGCAGCCGCGGATAGCGGTACGGAAAGGACGAATGGGTGACGCCCAGGCGGGTCGCCATGTCCTGCAGCTCGCAGTGGCCGTTGGACACGCAGACGGCGCACACGTGATTGCGCTCGGAAAGCAGCAGTTCGATGATCATCCGCCGGTATTTGCTCAACCGTTCGGACACCGTGTTGATGACCATGCCTTCCTGCACCGGCGTGGTGCAGGCCGGCAGCGGCCGGGCGCCCCCGGCGATCTCCACCATGCACAGCCGGCAGGCGCCGACCCCCGACAATCCCTGGACGTGGCACAGCGACGGAATGAATTTTCCGTTGGCCTTGGCCGCGTCCAGCACGCTCTGGCCTTCGGTCGCGTTGACGTATTCGCCGTCGATCTTGAGCTTCACCTGCTTGGGCACGTCAGCCCTCCTTCCGCTCGATCAATTCCATTGTGTCCGCCGTCCCCAGCCTCACTCGGCCGCGATGCCGACGCATTCCCCCTTGGCGTCGCACCGGAGGCAACGCTCGGCCTCGTGGCGGACCTGCTCGGGCGAGAAGCCCAGCATGACCTCGTCAAACGTGCTCTTGCGCTGCAACGGCGTCAGCAGCGGCGAGGTGTTGCGGTCGCCCGCCGCAGGTTCGACCGGCGGCACCTGGCCGTAGCCGAACGCCTGGAACAGGCGGGCGAAGCGATGTTCGCCGGTCAGCTTGATGTCGATCATCTCGGCCGCCCGCTTGCCGTGCGACATGGCGTTCGACACGTTCGACGCCCCGGTCACCACGTCGCCGCCGGCGAACACGTTGAGCAGGTTGGTCTCCGAGGAGTGGCGGTCGACCTTGATGGTGCCGTCCCGCTTGAGCTCCAGCTGCGAACCGCCGGTGAACACGGTGTCGACCCGCTCGCCGATGGCCAGGATGATGGTGTCGCACGACATGCGCATGACCTCGTCGGTCGGCACCGGCCGGCGCCGCCCGGTCACGCCGAATTCGCCCAGCGTGGTCTTCTGCACTTCGATCGCCTTCACGCCGCCCTGGCCGTCGGAAATGATGCGGTGCGGGGCGCAGAGGTAGGCGAACTTGACGCCTTCCTCGTAGGCCTCGTCGACCTCCTCGGGAATGGCCGGCATGTCCTGGCGCTGGCGGCGGTAGACGACGGTGACGTCGGCACCCATGCGGGCCGCCGTGCGCGCCGAGTCGATGGCCGCGTTGCCGCCGCCGATGACGATCACCTTCTGGCCGATGCGCACATCCTTGTCGTGGGCGATGGCGTCCAGGAAGTGCAGCGCGTGGTGCACGCCCTGGCACTGCACGCCCGGCAGGTCGATCGGCGAGGCTTCCCAGGTGCCGAGCGCCAGGAACACCGAGTCGAATTCTTTGCTCAACGACTGCGGGGTCTTGTCGACGCCGATGCGGGTGTTGCAGACGAACGACACCCCCAGCCTCTTGATGAAGGTCACCTCGCGGGCGACCACCGCCTTGGGCAGGCGGTATTCCGGCAACGCGAAGCGCAGCATGCCGCCCGGTTCGGAATTCTCGTCGAACACCGTCACCTTGTGGCCGAGCAGCGCCAGGTAGAAGGCCGCCGCCAGGCCGGTCGGCCCGGCGCCCACCACCGCCACCTTCTTGCCCGAGTCGGGAAGCCGGCGCGCGAGCAGACGCTTCATGACGTTGGTCTCGATCTCTGTGCCGTAGGCGGAATCGGCGATGAAGCGGTGAATCTCGCGCATGTTCACCGCGTCGTCGATGCCGGCCCGCCGGCAGCGGTCGTCGCACGGATGCTGGCAGACACGGCCCGTCGAGCCCGGCAACGGGTTGTCGAGAATGACCGACTCGAAGGCGTCCTCCAGCCGGTTCTCCTTATATAGCTGGATGAAGCGCGGGATGTTCATGTGCAGCGGGCAGCTGTTCTCGCAAGGGCTCAGGAACAGGTCCTCACAAACACCGGCGGCGCATTTCTTCTCGTGGATGTGGTCCTCGAACTCGTCGCGGAAATAGCGCAGCGTGGTCAGAACCGGGTTGGGCGCCGTCTGGCCCAGGCCGCACAGCGAAACGTCGCGGATCATCGGCCCCAGGTCTTCCAGCATGTCGAGGTCGGCCGAGGTGGCCTGCCCCTTGCTCACCTTATTCAGGATGCGCAGCGACTGGTCGAGCCCGACGCGGCAGGGTACGCACTTGCCGCAGGATTCCGAATGGGTGAACTCGATGAAAAAGCGGGCGACGTCGACCATGCAATTGTCTTCGTCCATCACCACCATGCCGCCCGAGCCCATGATGGCGCCCAGCTGCGCCAGGGCCTCGTAGTCGACCGGGGTGTCGAACATGTCGACCGGCAGGCAACCGCCCGAGGGCCCGCCCGTCTGCAGGGCCTTGACGTTCTTGCCGGTGCCGGTACCGCCGCCCATGTCGTAGACGAAGGTCTTGAGAGGGGTGCCCAGCGGCGCCTCGACGAGGCCGGTGTTCTTGACCTTGCCGACCAGCGAGAAAACCTTGGTGCCGGGGCTGCGGTCGGTGCCGATCTGGGTGAACCAGGCGCCGCCGTTATTGACGATCACCGGCACGTTGAACCAGGTCTCGACGTTGTTGATGTTGGTGGGCTTGCCCCACAGGCCTTTCTCGGCCGGATAGGGCGGCCGCGGCCGCGGGCGTCCGGCCCGCCCTTCGAGGGAGGCGATCATCGCCGTTTCCTCGCCGCACACGAAGGCGCCGGCCCCCTCGACCAGGGACAGGTGGAAGGAGAAGCCGCTGCCCAGGATGTTGTCGCCCAGCAGGCCATAGGCGTGGGCCTGGGCGATGGCCTTCTCCAGCCGATGCACGGCCAGCGGATATTCGGCCCGCACGTAGACGATGCCATCGGTGGCGCCCATGGTGTAGGCGCCGATGATCATGCCTTCGAGCAGCGAATGGGGATCGGATTCGATCTCGTTGCGGTTCATGTAGGCGCCGGGATCGCCCTCGTCGGCGTTGCAGATGACATACTTCGTGCCCGCCGCGGCCTTGCGCATGAAGTCCCACTTGGTGGCGACCAGGAATCCGGCGCCGCCACGGCCGCGCAGCTTGGCGGTCTTCAGTTCCTCGATCACCCGTTCGGGCTCGCCGTTGCGAAGGGTCCGAAGAAGCGCCCGGTAGCCGCCGATGGCGATGTATTCCTCGATGTCCTCGGGGTCGATCAGCCCGCAGTTGCGCAGCACGATCTTCTTCTGGCCCTTGTAGAAGTCGATCTCGTTCCACTTCGGGATGTCGGGAAAGCCTTCGCCGTAGTCGATGACGCCGGTCAGATGGTCCCACGATTCGATCTTGCACAACGCCCGGCCGGTGGCGACGGCTCCGGAATGGATGTCGTCGACGATGGCATCGGCGTCGCGCGCCTTGACCCGGTTCAGGATGACCATCGGCTTGCCGGGAATGGCGATGTTGACCAGCGTCTCCTCGGCGCAGAAACCGAAGCAGCCGACGCGGGCCATCTGGATGTCGACGCCGCGCGCCTCGATGGCGCTGGCGAAAGCCTGATAAACATCCTCGGCGCCGTTGCCGATGCCGCAGGTGCCCAGGCCGACGGCGATGCGCGGACGGGCCGGCTTGAACTTGGCAAGGCCCTTCTGGCGGACCGCGTTGAGGGTTTCCAAATCCTGGATCTTCATCATTTCGTTCCCTTTTGATCGACGCGGTCGATCACCTTGCGCAGCTCACGCTCGTTCATGCGCCCGAAGATCTCGCGATCGACCTCGACCACCGGCGCCAGCGCGCACTGACCGAAGCAGGCCACCGTGCGGACCGTGAATTTTTTGTCGGGCGTGGTCAGCGACAGCTTGTCGGCGCCGCCGTCGGGGTCCTGGCGAATGCCCAGGATGAGCTTGGCGTTGTTCAGCAGATCGCGCGATCCGCGGGTGTGGCAGGCCGTGCCGCGGCAGATGCACACGGTGTGGTCGCCCTGGGGCTCCAGGTTGAAGAAGGAATAGAAGGTGGCGACGCTATAGATGCGCGACAGCGGCTCCCCGGTCTTTCGGGCCACCCAGCGCAGGACCTCTTTCGACAGGTACTTGTGCCGGTTGCGCTCCTGCACCCGTTCGAGAATGCTGAGGATCCCGCCGGGTTTCCCGGCATATTCGGCAATGACCCCGTCGATGAAAGCCTGGTCCTCGACTTCGGTCTGCGGTCTTTCCTTCACATCCAGCATAATCGGCTCCGGTCACGCGAACTGTGGGCCGCCTCATGGGCGGGAGAACCGGGCACCTCGACGAAGTAATTTTGTTGCGCGGCGCCCCGGATAGGGCGGTCGGAGATGAGATTCATTCTTAAGTGCTTGATCTCCAACCCTTTTTATGGCCGGATTATTCACGGGAAACCTCCACCAGTCCAAAGAAAAACGATATTTCCATAAGAAAAAGATGGTTAATTTCGCAGGATGGAAGGGCGACGAAACGTCGTTGCGCCCCGCAAAAAAGCAAAACTTCTTCCGCGCAATAAAATTTCAAAATGCCCAAAAGCGATCCCCGAGTCGCCCGCCACGATCGGTCGCCGTCTTGCCAGCCGCCGGAAAACGGCCTACATGGCAGCGACCGTTCAGCGCTCCCGGGGAGGGAAGACAGCGTCATGATTTCCGGCCACGACCTGATGATATTCCTGGGCGCCAGCATCCTGCTCAACCTGTCGCCGGGTCCCGACACCCTCTACGTGCTGACCCGCACGCTGGCCCAGGGGCGCCGCATCGGGTTCCTGTCGTCCTTCGGCGTCTGCACGGGGGCGCTGGTGCACGTCGCCGCCGCCGCGTTGGGCCTCTCCGTGGTGCTGGCCACCTCGGCCGTCGCCTTCACCGTGGTGAAGGTCGCGGGCGCCGCCTACCTGGTCTACCTCGGCGTCCGCATGCTGCTGTCCAGGGACGGCATCGCGGTGGAGGCCGGCCGTCCGGCCAGCCCGGCCAGCGGCTGGAAGGTGTTCCGCCAGGGCATCCTGATCGACGTGCTGAACCCCAAGGCGGCGTTGTTCTTCATGGCCTTCCTGCCGCAGTTCGTGGTCCCCGGCACCGGGCACGCCACGGCGCAGTTCTTCGCGCTGGGCCTTATCGTCATCGCCATCGCCCTGGTGTGGGAGGGCATCCTGGTGCTGTTCGCCACCCTGCTCTCCGCCCGGCTGCGCGCCAACCAGGCGGTGTCGCGCTGGCTGAACCGCACCCTTGGCGGCGTCTTCGTCGCCCTCGGCGTCCGCCTCGCGATGGAACGGAACTGAAGCGGTGGCCGAACCGGTTCTGCTGCTGGGCCTGGGGTCGATTGCCCTCGTCGTGTCGGGGATCGCCCCCTACGACCGCCTGACCTGGCTCCTCGAGGTGGCCCCGATCCTCATCGCGGCGCCGCTGCTGATCGCCACCTTTCGCGGCTTCAGGCTGACGCCCCTGCTTTACCGCCTGATCTTTCTTCACGCCCTCATTCTGATGCTTGGCGGCCATTACACCTATGCCGAGGTGCCGCTGGGATTCTGGGTCCAGGACCTGTTCGACCTTGGCCGCAACCACTACGACCGGCTCGGCCACCTGGCCCAGGGCTTCATCCCGGCCATCCTGGCCCGCGAAATCCTGCTCCGTCGGACGCCGCTCACGCCCGGGCGATGGCTGTTCGTCCTGGTAACGTCGGTATGCTTGGCGTTCTCGGCCTTCTACGAGATGCTCGAATGGGGCGCGGCGGTGGCCCTCGGCCAGTCGGCCGACGCCTTCCTGGGCACCCAGGGCGACCAATGGGATACCCAGTGGGACATGTTCATGGCCCTGATCGGCGCCGTGGCGGCGCAGGCCACCCTGGCCGGCCTGCACGACCGCCAGTTGGCCCGCCTCTAATTTCGGTGACAGTGCACTAAATTCGCGGCAACAACTGCAATCACTTGGAACGGAGATGCCGTCGAATTTAGTGCACTGTCACCGAAATTAAATTCCTCAGAAGTACTGCGGGAAGGCCTTTTTCAGGTTGGCCTCGACGCGGGCGCGCACCGGCTTGTCCAGCGGCTGGCGCTCGAACTTCTGGCCCGTCACCGTCTCATACAGCCGGATGTACTTGTCGCTGAATTCGACAATGGTGTCGGCGGGGATCTCGGGGATGGGGTCCTTGTAGGGGTCGCAGCGAGCCGCGATCCACAACCGCAGGAACTCCTTGTCGAGCGATTCGGGCTCCTGGCCGGCGGCGAGGCGGTCCTTGTAGGTCTCCATCCGCCAGTAGCGGCTGGAATCCGGCGTGTGCACCTCGTCGGCGAGCGTGATGACGCCCGCCTCGTCCACCCCGAACTCGTACTTGGTGTCGACCAGGATGAGGCCGTTCTTCGCCGCGATCTCGCGTCCCCTCGCGAACAGCGCCAGGCTGATTTTGGCCAGTTCGTCCCACTGGGCCTGGGTCAGCAGGCCCTGGGCGACGATCTCAGGTGCCGTGATCGGCTTGTCGTGCGCGCCTTCCATGCCCTTGGTGGTGGGGGTGAGCAGGGTCTTGGGCAGCTTCTGGTTCTTGACCATGCCGTCGGGCAGCGTGTGCCCGTAAACCACCCGCTCGCCCTTCTTGTACATGGTCCAGATGGCGGTGTCCGTGGCCCCGGTCAGGTAGTCGCGCACCACCATCTCGACCGGCAGCATGGAAAGCTTCCGCCCGACCACCACGTTGGGATCGGGGTAGTCGACGACATGGTTGGGGCAGATGTCGCCGGTCTTCTCGAACCAGAAGCGGGCCGTCTGATTGAGCACCTGGCCCTTGTAGGGCACGGCGGCCAGCACGGTGTCGAAGGCCGACTGGCGGTCGGTGGCGATCATGATGCGCCGGCCGTCCGGCAGGTCGTAGGATTCCCGCACCTTGCCCCGCGTGAAATTGGGCAACTGCGGGAAAAAGGCTTCGGTCAGGCGGGCGTCGAGAAGCTTCTGGATGTCGGGTGCGGTCATCGGATCTTCCACTGTCGTCCAAGGGGCTGAGCCACGAAGGCGCGGAGTATAGGCAGGCCGTCCGGAAAATTCAGCCGAAATCGCGAAATTATCCACATCCTGTGGATCTTTCCCCTCTTGGATACCACGGATTCCGCCGGGTAGAGTCGACCCACTTGATTTTGCCTCGGGAATGGAGTTTTATCCGCGCCGTCGCGGGCCCCCGCCGCATCAGAAAGTCGGCTCGCCGCGACAGTCGTGAGTGGGGAAATGCGCCATGAAGGCGCCGGGCCGGCCGCCGGAGAATCGCGGTCCATGCGCCCGAAAAATCGCTCTTAGAGGACTCTATGGAATCAAAGAAATCCCTCGTACGGTCGTCGTATGCGCTTCGCATCGCGGCCTTCGTGACGCTGTGGATTATGGTGTACGGCTGGGTCTCCCTGGCCCCCTGAAGTCCCATCTGAATTTCAAAAAGCTGGCGTGACGCGCCATCCGTCCGCCCCCGCCGAGAGCGGGGGCGGCGCGGTGCATATGCCCGCCGATGGCCTTCGCCTAATCGACGATGTGATAGACCGGCGCCTTCTCCATGGCCCACTTGCCGGAATCGCGGTCGTACTGGGACAAGGTGAAGCAGTGCCAGTCGGCATCGTCCAGCTTGGGATGATCGGCCCGGTAGTAGTAGCCCGGCCACCGCGTTTCCTTGCGGAACATCGTGTGCTGGGTCACGCACTCCGAGGCCAGCAGCCGGTGGTGCAGCTCCCAGGCCCGCTGGAGCTGGTGAAGGTCCTCGGCGCCGACATGGGCCATGTCCTCTTTCAGCATGCCCAGCAGCTCCAGGCCGCGCGTCAGCATCGGCTCGTTGGTGGTGTAGTGGGAGCTGATGCCGCCGACGTACTCGTCCATGATCTTCTCGAGGCGTTGCAGGCCGTGCATCGGCAGCAGATAGCTGGGCGATACCGTCCCGGCGACGATCTCGACACGGCCGAGCTTGTAGTTCTCCAAGGGCTGGAAGATCGCCTTCCTTAAGTCCTCGCACTCCGCCTCGCTGTATTGCGGCTGCTCGGCTCCCAGGTCGTTCACGTAATTGACCGCCGCCTTGCCGGCGATGCGGCCTTCGGTGAAGGACCCCGAGGAGAACTTGTGGGCGGTGCCGCCGATGGTATCGCCGGCACCGAACAGCCCGTCGACGGTCATCATCCGGTTGTACCCCCACTGGTATTCCGAAGGCGCGTAGTCCTCCGGTCCGCTGGCCCAGGCGCCCGAGCAGGTGGCGTGCGAGCCCATAACGTAGGGCTCCGACGTCGTCAGCTCGGGATTGATGTGCTTGGGATCGATGTTCTGCGACGCCCAGACGACCGCCTGGCCGATAGTCATGCCGAGGAAGTTCTCCCAGCCCACGGTTTCCTTGTGCGGGTCCTGGAAGGCCTCCTTGGTGACCATGCGGATGGGGCCGCCGCCGGCCTTCACCTCTTCCAGGAAGGCGTGGTTGCGAAGGCAGGTCGGCACCGGATGGTGGTTGACGTAATCGCCGACCATGGCCTCGATCGAGCCGCGCCACTTGGCCTCGTAGTCCTCGCCATAGGCATTCTGGGTGTAGGTCTTGAGGTGCAGGAAATAGGCGCCGACCGGGCCGTAGCCGTCCTTGAAGCGGGTAAGGACGATGCGGTTTTCCATCTGCGTCATCTTGGCGCCGACGAGGATCGGCAACGCATAGGCAGACGCGCTGCTCCACGGCGCGTACCAGGTCCGCCCCATGCCTTCGCCGGCCGCGCGCGGCTTGAAGATGTGCGAGGCGCCGCCGGCCGATACGATGACGGCCTTGGCGCGGAAGACATAAAAATCCCCGGTGCGGACGTTGAAGCCGACGGCCCCGGCGATCCGGTTGGCCTTGGTCTTGTCCATCAAGAGGTGGGTCACCATGATCCGGTTGTAGACTTCGGTGGCGGCCTTGCGCGCGGCCTCGGCGACGATCGGCTTGTAGCTTTCGCCGTGGATCATGATCTGCCACTTGCCTTCGCGCTGGTAGCGGCCGGTCTTGGGGTCGCGCATGATCGGCAGGCCCCACTCCTCGAACTTGTGCACCGTGGCATCGACGTGGCGGGCGATGTCGTAGCCCAGGTCCTCGCGCACCAGCCCCATGAGGTCGTTGCGGGCGTATCGCACATGGTCCTCGGGCTGATTCTCGCCCCACTGCATGCCCATGTAGCAGTTGATCGCGTAGAGGCCCTGGGCGACGGCGCCGCTGCGCTCGATGTTCGCCTTCTCGACGCAGACGACCTTGAGGTCGCGCCCCCAGTACCGGGATTCGTAGGTGGCCCCGCAGCCGGCCATGCCGCCGCCGATGACCAGGATGTCCGAATCCACGTAAACCGTTTTTCTGCGAGCCATCAGACCACTCCCTGCTTGAGCCTGTCCGGAGTCAGCGTGGGCAGCTTGTCGATGTTGAGCCCCTCCGGTTCATGCGCGAGTTCCTGAGCCTTGAAGGCCGCCTGGGCCGGCGCCGCGTAATCGGCCGGCGATTGGATCGATCCCCAGGGCGTGGTGCGGATCGGGGAGACGAAGTTCTTTTCGCGGCCGTCCCGGAACTTGATCTTCCAGGATATGGTGCCCTTTTCCTCTTCCCGCAGCGCCCGGACGCTGTGGCCCATGGGGGCGAAATCCGAATAGCCGCGGCAGTCGATCGCGTGCTGCGGGCAGGCCTTCACGCAGGAATAGCACTCCCAGCACATGTTGGGCTCGATGTTGTAGGCCCGCCGATACGTCGTATCGATGTGCATGATGTCGGACGGGCAGACGTCGACGCAGTATCCGCAGCCGTCGCACCGGGTCATGTAAACGAATGTCGGCATCTGTTCAGTTACCTCCCGTATCGAAGGTCTTTGATCGGCTGATCAATAGTGTTGGGGCTCGGTGCGGGCGCTGCCGAAGGTTTCGGGCTTGTCGGCGGGGGCCGGCAGGTTGCTCCGCGACCCGTTGGCGTCCTCCACCCGCTTCTGGAAGGCCGCCGCGGGCTTGAAGAACATGTGGGAGAACTTGGACCACGGGATGGACCCGAAGAGCACCGTCGTGGCGATGAGGTAGAGGCCGAGGAACACGCTTGTCCACCCGCTGCCCGCCGCCTGCAATGCCGCCCAGATCAGGCCCAGGGTCACGCTGGCCAGCAGCGAAAGGATGAAGATGTCGGCCTGCACGACGCGGAACCGCGAGTGCCCCTCGGCGGCGACGTCGACCCGAAGGAAGAACCAGAACCAATAGCCGCCGGCACAGACCATCAGGCCCCCGATGCCCCACAGTTGCGGCAGGATGGCGGGGGTCGGGACCGCCGGCGTCGGGTAGCCGAACACCATGATGACGGTCGTGATCACGTAGGCGATGAAACCGTACATCGTCAGCAGATGGGCGATCCGGCGCCGCGCGGTGCACAATTCACCGGCGGAGAGCACCTCGACGGCCACGGTCTGGATCGCCAGGGACACCATTTCCCCGCCGTCGACCGGCCGCGCCCCCTTGTTCTGCGTCTTCCGCCAATTGGCGAAGAAGTACTGGGCGCTTTTCTTGTGGAGGGTGTCGTACACCGTGCCGCCCACGACCAGGAGGGCCATGACGACGACATAGGTCTGCATGGCGATCGGCGCTATGGACGCGGAAAGCTCGGCGAAGGGATTACTGGTGAACATAAAATCACCCCAATGTCAGCCCGTGACGATCGACGCATGAATGGAGGGTGTCGGCGATTCGGCCGGAATTAGGCACAAGCCCATGGGCACGGCACATCAAGCCACGCAACCGGAGACACTCAGGACTCGCAGCCGATGCCTCGGTTTCCGACTCGTCCATGGCGGCCTTTCAGACGCGGAACCGTCCCTCCCCTGATGAAGCAGCCGGCATGTAAAGCCGATCCTTTATTTGTATATATGATAAGTATAATAATTTAAGGGGTCACGACATTTTTCTCGCTTCATGCCGGTTCGGCATCGGCGGTCGGGCTCGGTAATTGATCGGGTTCGGACAGCCCAATCGTGCAGGCTGAAGGCCTCATACCAGCTTCAAGCGGCGCGCACTCTTGAGGTCGGAGTGAAGCCCACGCGACAGTCAGGGAGACGTCCACAAATGTCGACATTGGTTGCACCGCATGGCGGCGGTTCGCTGAGGCCGCTGCTGCTGCCCAGGACGGAACGCACCGACGAGATCAAGCGGGCCGAAAAGCTCACGAAAGTCCCCTTGGCCAGTCGCGAGGTTTCGGACCTGTTCATGTTGGCGATGGGCGCCTACACGCCGCTCGACGGCTTCATGGGCGAGGAAGACTGGCGCGCCTGCTGTACCGACATGGTGACGAGCGACGGGATCTTCTGGCCAATCCCCATCACGCTCTCCTGCCACGAGGAGCTCGCCGACAACATCGCGATCGGCGAGAGAATCGCGCTGGTCGACGGGACCTCCGGCGAAATCCTGGCCATTCAGACGGTGAGCGAAAAGTATGTCATCGACCGGCAACTGGAATGCCGCGAAGTGTTCCGCACCACGGATGCCGCCCATCCCGGCGTCAGGAAGGTCATGGAACAGCCGGCGGTCAACCTGGCCGGGCCTGTCACGGCGCTGTCCGAGGGCCACTTTCCCGAAACCTACAAGGGCCTTTATCTGCGGCCGGCCGAAACCCGGGCGATGTTCGAGGCCAACGGCTGGTCGAAGGTCGCCGCCTTCCAGACCCGCAACCCCATGCATCGCAGCCATGAGTACCTGGCCAAGGTCGCCATCGAGATTTGCGATGGCCTGCTCATCCATCAGGTGCTTGGCGCGCTGAAGCCGGGCGACGTTCCGGCGGAGGTCCGGGTCAAGGCCATCGACGCGCTGATCAGGAACTATTTCGTGCCCGGCACCGTGATCCAGGCCGGCTATCCCATCGAGATGCGCTACGCCGGCCCGCGCGAAGCCTTGCTGCACGCGGTGTTTCGCCAGAACTTCGGATGCACGCACCTTGTGGTCGGTCGCGATCATGCCGGCGTCGGAAACTATTACGGCCCCTTCGACGCGCATCACATTTTCGATACGCTTCCCGCCGGCAGCATGGAAATCCGGCCGCTGAAGATCGACGTCACGTTCTTCTGCTACAAGTGCAACGGCATGGCGACGGGCAAGACCTGCCCGCACGGCGAGGAGGATCGGCTAGCCATATCCGGTACCCGGCTGCGCGAGATGTTTGCCCACCGGGAAACCATTCCGGAGGAGTTCAGCCGCCGCGAGGTGGTCGAGGTGTTGCAGGCCTATTACGACAGTCTCGGCTGACCCACAGGACCGGACGAGGGAAGGACTGGATGCTCATCGCCCAGATCAGCGACACCCACATCCTGGCAAGGTCGTCGGACCAGGCCGCGGGCGCTGCTCGCGCGGAAACCTTGCGGCAATGCATCGCCGACATCAACCGACAGGGGGTGGACGTGGTGCTCCATACGGGAGACGCCGTGCACCACGGCGCGGCGGAGGATTATGCGTACCTGCGCGAGATCCTGGCCGGCCTGGAAGCGCCGCTGTTCCTGATTCCCGGCAATCGTGACCGGCGTGAGGCGCTGCGCGCCGCGTTCAGCCACGTCTCCTATTTGCCCAGGAACGGTGGGTTCCTTCACTACGTCATCGAGGACTATCCGGTTCGCTTGGTCGCCATGGATTCGGTTGCCGAAGGAGAACGGAAAGGCGAGTTCTGCGCCCGGCGGCTCGCCTGGCTGGAGGAGACGCTCGCCCGGGAACCCGACAGGCCGACGATTCTTTTCATTCACCACCCGCCTTTCGATATCGCCCGGCATTTTGTCGGCGGGTACCGGCGCCCCAAGGATGCCGAGGATCTGGCGGCGGTGGTCAAGCGCCATCCACAGGTCGGGCAGCTCCTCTGCGGGCACGTCCATTTCCTGCATCGCGAGCCCTGGGGCGGCACGGCAGCCACCACCATGCCCAGCGTCGCGCTGGACTTGCGCAAGGAGGTCGATGCCGCGATCGAAGCGGCGCCCCTGTACCTTCTGCACGTTGCCTCGAGTAACGGCGGCCTGGTCAGTCACACGCGGATCGTCACCCCCTGATCACCGTTGGGGTTGTTTCGCGTCAGGTGGAACGCAATATTCCGGGTATCCGTCCTTCGCGGTCCGAATCCAAGGAATGACCATGGCAGCCCATCCGCATCCGCAATCCGCCCCTCTGTCGCCGCCGAGCCTGATGGACCCGCAGATGGCGGCGGCCATGGACAAGATGGCCGAAATCGCCGCCAGCGTCGGCCCGGCGCCGACCCGTCCGACCCCCGAGGAGGTGCGCCTGCGCACCCTGATCGAGCGGCGATTCTGGAACGAGGCACCGGTGGCGGTTGCCGCCGTCGAGGACATCGATCTTCCCGGCCTCTTCCGTCCGGTCCGGGTGCGCTGCTACCGGCCGTCGCTGGCCGCGGCCCTTCCGGCCATCGTCTATTTCCATGGCGGCGGCTGGGTGAAAGGCAGCCCCGACACCCACGATCGGGCCGGCCGCATGCTGGCCCGCGAGAGCGGCGCCATGGTGTTTGGCGTCGACTACGCGCTGGCGCCCGAACATCCGTTCCCCGAGCCGCTGGACGAGTCCGTGGCGGTCATCGAGGTTTTGGCCAATACCGCCGTGCGCTGGGGCGTCGACGCCAAGCGCCTCGCCCTGGCCGGCGACTCGGCGGGCGGCAACCTGGCCTTGGCCGCTGCGCTCGACCTCAGGGTGAGCCGCCCGGATTTGGTGAAGGCGCTGCTGCTGTTCTATGGCGTCTATGGCGCCGACCTGGACACCGGCTCCTATCGCGAATTCGGGGACGGCCGCTTCGGCCTGTCGCGCGACGACATGGCCGCCTACTGGGCGGCCTACGCGCCCGGCGCCGAGGATCGCGCCGATCCGCGCGCCGCCCCCCTGCAGGCCGACCTCGCCGGCCTGCCGCCAACCCATTTGGTGGCCGCCTCCCTCGACGTGCTGCTGGACGATACGCTGGCCTTGGCCCGACGCCTCGGCGCGGCGGGCGTGCCCCACGAGCTCACGCGCGTCGAAGGGGTCGGGCACGGCTTCATCGGGCTGGGCCGCATGGTCGATGCCGCCGATGCCGCCATCGCCGGGGCAGCGGCGTTCGCCCGCCGGCACCTGGCCTAGGCAACGTCGTCTGGATCAGGCCTTGCGGTTCCTGGGCGGGCGGCAGCCCATGACGGGGTACGGCAACCGGGCGGCCGCGGCTCCGGCCGCCTGCTCGGTTCCCGGAAGCACATAGATCCGCCGGATCGCGGCGTTGCCCAGCGCGCGATTGACGGGTTCGAGCAAGCGGGCCTCGACCGGCTTTGTGTCCATGCCGGTCTGGCGGTCCAACGCAATCGGCTCGCGGAACAACTCGACCAGCACGGCGTCGCGGATGCGCGGCAGGTTGGAGCACACGTTCTCGGCTTCCGATTCGCCGATCTCGACGATCACGGTCACCGCCTTCAGGCGGGGCTTTTTGGCGCTTCCCAGCTGGGAGATTGGCACCATGAACGAGCGGAACTGGACAAGCGCGGATGCGGGCGAGGCGACGACGTCGCCGGCCACTGCCGGATCGGGGAGACTGGAAGCCAATGCCAAAAACGCCGTCATAATGACGGCGGCAACACCCCTGATCCCGGTACACTGCGGCATCGAATACGCTCTCTCACGTTTCGTGCCTCCCCGTCGCCATCGCCCCCCAGCGCGACATTGGGATACTCCTTATCCGCCGGATTGGGAATGAGGATTTTCTCGAGGGTGAGGAAATTGGCATTCACGCCTCCAGGTAGGGCGCCAGTCCCTCGACGCACAGCGATGGACTTTCCAGGACCGGAACCGGCAGAGTCGCGCCCAGGTCCGCCGCCAGATGGGCCATCGAGGCCTGGGCCAGGACGATGACGTCGACCGACCCGGCCAGCCGCGCGGCGGCTTCCTTCACCGCGGCGTCGTGACCGGCCTTGTCGCCCTCGCGCAGGGCGAAGTAGGCGACGTTGTCGACCGCCG
Organism: Rhodospirillales bacterium; assembly: GCA_014859895.1. Classification (GTDB taxonomy): domain Bacteria; phylum Pseudomonadota; class Alphaproteobacteria; order Rhodospirillales; family Shumkoniaceae; genus Shumkonia. Next base: position 1,473 of record JACZKS010000158.1, on the reverse strand, counting down.
TGGTGATGGCGACCTCGCGGCCCTTTGCCGCCGCATGCTCGCGGATCAAGCTCTCGCTGGGAGCCACCGTCGTCTTGCTCGTGCATAGAAGGCCGATGCGCGCCCCCAGGTCGACCGCCCGCGCCATCATCGGATCGTCGATCTTGATGACCGGGACGTCCACCAGCCGGCGCACCGTGTCGACCGCCGGCGATGTCGACGAGCAGGTGAACAGGACCACTTCGGCCCCCGCTTCCTGGGCCAGCGCGACCTGCTGGGCGATGCGCCGCACGATGGCGGGCACCATGCCGCCGTGGCGGCGGGCGTCCTGGATCAGACTTTCGTCGACCACGTGAAAGCTCTCCAGGTCCGGATAGCGTTTCCCCAACATTGTCTTGAACATGCCGACCACGAACGGTGCCGTGTGCAGAACTGCCAAGCGCTTCATCGTCTTGCCTTTCCCCGACAAGGTATCGACCGGGACGCGGCCCCCCGCGTCCCGGCGACGGCCCATTCGTTCAGTGGATGTCTTCCTGCTCGGCGAAGGCCTTGCGCAGGTCGGCGACCGAGAAGCCCGGTTTCTGGGCGGCGGAAATGACCACCTTCTCCTTGCGCGAGATCATCGCCGCGGTCTCGGGGATCTTCCTGGCCAAATCGATGGGGATGACCACCGCGCCGTGGCGGTCGGCGTGGATCAGGTCGTTGGGCCTGACCGCCATGCCCGAGACCGTGACGTCGACTCCGAAGGCAACCACGTGCACGAAGGCGTGCGAGGGTTTGATCGAGCCCGAGATGAACTGGAAGCCCTTGGCGCAGTCGGGGATGTCGCGCACGCAGCCGTTGGTGATGGTACCCAGCGCCCCCAGCCCCTTGTGCACGTTCGACTGCACCTCGCCCCAGAACGAGCCGTAGCCGGGAATGGGGTCGATGTCCTGGAGCACGACGATGGAGGGTCTGGGCCCCTGCTCGATGTATTCGTAGTAGGCCAGCCGGTGGGCCTTGATGGCCGCCGGGTCGCCCTGCTGCGGGGCCATCGAGCGGATGGTGGCGGTGCGCGCAAAGCCCACCATCGGCGGCAGGTCCGGGTAGGAACAGATCAGCGGCTCCACCGTGTAACCCCAGCCGCGGCGCTGCGGGATCAGCAGTTCCAGGCAGTTGCAGACGGTCGGCGTGTCGAACTTGCGCAGGGCGGCAAGATCCGCCTCGGACAAAGACTGTTCGGTCATGGCGAAGGAAACCCTCCTCCTTGTTGAGGAATGTCGATGTCGGGGGGACCCCCGTTTCATATTGCCAAACGCCGGCAAATGCAAACACCGTCGCGCGACGGTGGTGTCTCAGTTTGAAGCAGATGATGGGGTCGGTGCGTCCCTCTCCGCGCGCACCTTGTCGTTGGCGTAGGTCCGGCAGCTGAGAAGGAACAGGCCAACGCTGAGGATACCGGCCAGCACGTTCGACAGCATAGCCAGTCGGAGGCCGGCAGCACCTCCGCCGAAA
>JACZKS010000157.1 GCA_014859895.1 Rhodospirillales bacterium | reverse complement strand
GGCGGAGGCCGCCCAGATGGAAGCAGACGTCGCGGCCGCCGACGTCGCCGTCGCGCTGGGCGACGTCGAGGTGGCCCGCGCCGCGCTGGCCGAGGCCCGCGCCCAGGAATCGCAGGAGCGGGTGCGACTTTCCCGGCACGTCCTGATCGCCCCCTATGACGCGGTGGTCGTGCAGCGCATGAAGGAGCTGGGCTCCGTGCTGGCGGCCGGCGAGCCGCTGTTCACCCTGGTCGCCCCCGAAACCGTCTGGGCCCTGGCCTACGTCGACGAGGGGCGGGCCGGGGCCATCCGGGTCGGCCAGCCGGCCGAGATCCGGCTGCGCTCGCTGCCCCATCGCGCTTTCACGGGACGGGTGGCGCGCATCGACATCGAAAGCGATCGGGTCAGCGAGGAGCGCCGCGTTTCCGTTGCCTGCGACAATTGCCCGGAAGCCTTCCACCTGGGCGAGCAGGTCGAGGTGCTGATCACTACAGGCGTGCTGGAGTACGCCATCCTGGTGCCGGAAACCGCCATCGAGACCCTGAACGGCGTGACGGGCACGGTGTGGGTGGTCAACGGCGGAAGCCTGCATCGCCGCCAAGTGACTTTAGGCGAGCGCACGCTGGACTCGCGGCTTGCCGTCAGCGACGGCCTGGCACCCGACGCCCGCGTCGTCACCGCCCTGCGCCCGGGCCTGCGTGAGGGCCGCTGGGCCCGTGTCGTCAACGAGGAGGCGCCGGAATGAACCTCGCGTTGCGCGACATCCGCCACAAGCTCGGCCGCTTCCTCCTGACCTGCCTCGGCCTCAGCCTGCTGCTCGGAACCGCGCTCTCGATGATCGGCATCTATCACGGCCTGGTCGAGGACGCCCTGACCCTGGTGCGGGCGCCGGGGGCCGACGTCTGGGTGGTGGAATCCGGCACCCGCGGACCGTTCGCCGAATCGTCGCGCATCCCCGGCGACACCCGCGAGGCCATCGCCCGCCTGCAGGGCGTCACCGAGGCCGGCAGCGTCACCTACCAGTCGATCGAGACCGAGCAGCGCGGCGTCAAGCTGCGGTTCTACGTGGTCGGCTATGAGCCCGGCCGGCCGGGCGGGCCCGACCGACTGGCAGCAGGCCGGCCGAGCGGCCGCAGCCACTACGAGGCGATCGCCGACGTCCGATCCGGCCTCGCGCTCGACGAGCGCGTCACGCTCGGCCGCCGCGCCTTCACGGTGGTTGGCCTGACCGACGGGCAGGTATCGTCGGGCGGCGACCCGGTGGTCTACCTGACGCTGTTGGATTCCCAGGAGTTGCAGTTCGAGCAGGCACCGCCGGCGGCGCGGCGTGAACTGGCCCGCGGCGCCGCGCCGGCCGGCACCGACACGGTCAACGCCGTGCTGGCGCGCGTTGCCCCCGGCGTGGCGGCGGATTCCGTCGCCGAGTCGGCGCGACGCTGGAAGCATCTTTCCGCCATGACCCAGGCGGGGCAGGAGGAGATCCTTACAGAGTCCGTGGTCGAGCGGGCCCGCAAGCAGATCGGGCTGTTCACCGCCATCCTGCTGGTGGTGTCCACAGTGGTCATCTCGCTCATCCTCTACACCATGACCATGGACAAGATCCGCGAGATTGCCACCCTGAAGCTGATCGGCGCCCCGGACCGCACCATCATCGGGCTGATCCTCCAGCAGGCGCTCGCCATGGGCATCGCCGGCTTCGCCTTCGGGGCGGGGCTGATTCTGGCGGTGAAGGACTATTTCCCGCGCCGCGTCGTGCTGCACCCCGAGGACGGCCTGATGCTGGGGGCGGCGGTGATCGTCGTCTGCGTGCTGGCCAGTGGCCTGGGCGTGCGCCTGGCGCTCAAGGTTGAGCCGGCCAAGGCGCTGGGAGGCTGATAATGGATACTCCCATCTCCGGGACACCGCTTGTGCGGCTCCGCACCATCTCCAAGCACTTCGGCGAGGGCGACTCCCGGGTGGACGCCCTCGTCGACGTCGGCATCGAGGTCCATCCCGGCCAGGTGGTCGGTCTGCTGGGGCCGAGCGGCTCGGGCAAGACCACGCTGCTCAACGTCGTCGGCTGCATCCAGGAGCCGAGCGCCGGCTGGATGGAACTCGACGGCGATGTGGTCTACGACGGCCGTTGGCTGCGCTCCGACCTGCGCCGCCTGCGGCTGGAAAAGATCGGCTTCATCTTCCAGTTCCACAACCTGCTGCCCTTCCTCGACGCCACCGAGAACGTCGCCGTCGCCCTGACGCTGGCCGGGTTGGACACCGCCGAGGCCAAGAGCCGCGCCGTCGAGCTGCTGGAGTATCTCGAAGTCGGCCACCGCCGCAATGCCTTCCCGGCCGTGCTGTCGGGCGGCGAAGCGCAGCGCGTCGCCATCGCCCGGGCGCTCGCCAACCGGCCGCGCATCATCCTCGCCGACGAGCCGACGGCGGCGCTCGACTCCCAACGCGCCGCCATCGTCATGGACCTGCTGCGCAAGGTGGCGACCGAGCAGCGGGCGGCCATCCTCGCCGTCACCCACGACGAGAAGATCTTCGACCGTTTCGACCGCATCTTTCACCTGAGGGACGGACGGCTCGACGACCAGACGTGACCGACGGAAGATCCGCCGTCGTCGGCCCGGCCCGAAAGGGCATACATGTCCTGCTAGGACTTGATCATGGTCAGCAACATCTTGAAGTCCTTGACGGCCTTCAGGGCGTGCGGTTCGTTGGCTGGCATGAGGATGATATCGCCGGGGGTCAGGCGATGCGGCTTTCCTGAGATCGTGATGTCAACCTCGCCATCGAGAACCTGGACCAACGCATCGAAGGGTGCCGTGTGTTCACTCAGGCCCTGTCCCTGGCCAAACGCAAACAGGGTGACCGTCCCCGTCTTCTTGTCGATGAGCGTTTTGCTGACCACGGATCCCGCTTGATAGCCGACCATACCGACTACGGACCCTTTTAGGACATCGCTCATTTCGCCCTCATCTCAACAGTTGGACCCCCGACCATGCCACGGAATCCCGGCGGGTTGTACAGGCGATTTCCAACGCTCAGTGCCTACGGTCCGAAGAATGCGGCCCTCCCAGGTTTCCTGGCATACAGCGGCCGGCGTACCAATTCAGATCAATGTCCGCTGTCTAGAGCCGATGCCGACCCGCTGAGCGGCCGGGAAGGGCGCTAAACCGCCATCCGGACTGGACGCAGCCAAGGTCACCTTGGGTCATGGGTGGCCGTTAATAGGTTATAGCCTTGCGGCTACTCTCGTTACCAAGCTGATATCCGGCCCCGCGCAAGCACATCAGCCCGAAATTCCTTGGCCCATGGCAGAACGCTTTTCCGCCCGCCGCTTCTTGACCGGCGTTTCGGCACTGGGCAGGTCCGCCAGGCCGGTCAGTGCCACGTCGGGGCGATCGGGGAACTTGGCGATCAACTCCAGGCGGCCGCCCAGGGCGGCGACATAGCCGCGCAGGGTCGACAGCATCAGGTCCGAACGCTGCTCCAGTCGGGACACGCTGTCCTGGCCGATGTCGAGCATTTCGGCCAACCGGGCCTGCGTGAGGTCGCGGGCCTTGCGGAGGTCGCGCAAGGTCATCTCCTCGGCGATCAGCTCTGCGGCGCGCGCCTCGACCTTGCGGCGTCGCTTCGCCGGCAGGCGGTCCATCATGGTCTTCAGGTCAGTCGCCATCACCGTGCTCCTTTCTTCCGCAAGCCGCTCAGATGGTCGTCAAAGCGGGCGTCCGCCCTGGCGATCAGCTGGCGGTAGAACCGTCTTTCCGCCTGCCCGGACTTGTCGCCCGCCATCAGGAGGATGGCCTTGCGCTCGGGATCGAACGCGAAGGCGACGCGCCAGACGCCGTCGGCGGCATCAAAACGAAGTTCCTTCATGTTGGCGTGCTTCGACCCGTTCAGGGTGTCGACACGCGGGCGTCCGAGTTGTGGGCCGAACGTCTCGAGAAGCGCCGCATGGGCCAGCAGTTCGTCCTGCGCTTCCTCGGGCAGGGCCTCGAACTCGGGCGCGAACGCCTCATGAAAGATCACATCCCATTTCATCGTTGATTATGGTCCCTGATGCATATGGTTTCAAGTCCATATTCCGGACTTTTCGAGCCAAGGGGTGAACGCGGTCACCTCGGCCGACTTTTCCTGGCGCGTCGCGGATGGAGTCTGTAGTGCAATGTCTCGACGCTTGCGCGAAGGCCTTCCTGGGTATCACGGATATCGGCCATCAGGTCCTCCATCTGTGAAATCGTCCTGGGCGCCAGGTCCTTGCCTCCGTTGTCGAGAGCCAGCTTCAACAGATTGCCAAGGCGAGCCTGATCCGCATTCACCTTGAGAAGGTCGCCGATGGCATGGCAGTACTCGAAAGCTTCCGGTTTGGGCATGCGATGGCCGAGGATCAGACCGCGAAGGAACTCCGAAATCGACGTGTAGATCTGGTCCGCCTTCATCTTGACGTCGGCTTTTTCCTCCGGGGTGAAGGACACGAGGATCCGTTTACGTTTGGTTGGCATGGTATGTCAGAGAAGCTCCGAAAATCCTGGGGGTGCCAGTTTGCCGCTGGCGGACCCCGCATCGAGATGGCGGCGGAGCCGGGCCTACAGGTCCCGGGACTCCGTCTGGATCAAAGTAAGGGCGGTTGCGGCACCCTGACGAAGGGAGCCCTGGGTTTCGAGGATTTTGGCGATCAACGTTTTAACTTGGCCGATCGTTGCCGGAGACAAGGGAGTGTCGTCGCTATCGAGAACCTGTTTGAGTTGGTTTCCAAGGCGGGCCTGCTCGGCATTCGTTTCGAGGAGTTGGCGGATTACCGGGACAAACGGAATGTCGTCGGGGATCAGAGCCTGATAGCCAAACGACAGGCGACGCAAGAGCTCCGACATGGACAGTCCCATCCGCTTGGCTTGGCTTCTGACCCGGGTCAGTTCTTCGGGTGTAAAGGATACATTGACGCGTTTTCGGGTCGTGGCCATGGCGTTTCTCCGGCAAGGGGATGGTATGCGGTCGGGGCGATCGATCTTGTTTCGAGGGGGGTGGTCATTTCTAGAATGACCGGCGGAATAAAACCATGGGTTGGATCGTTTCCACCGATTTTTGGGGAATTTTCTTCTCCCGTCGTCTCCTTCCGGAATGGGGCGTGGGGCCTCTCCGTCCGCATCGCCCCGGGAGACCGCTCCGCATTCGGCAAGTTTCTGGAATGCGGGGAACGCGGGGTAAGGGCGGGCTGCGGCGATGGGCCGGGGAGGAGGGGCGGCCATCCCGGTTTGGCTCCCGGCACGCCGGTGGGGCAATGACCCACAGGGGGCGGGCCTTCAAATGATTCATCATTTGTCAGAATATCATTTGGAAGGTCTTTGTGTCGGAAGTCGGCTTCCGCCCTGTCGGAAGTTTTCACCGGCCGTTCGTCGGTTTTCCCCAGCAGGATGGCCCGTTCCAACTGGTCTTTGACCCAGGCGGCGCAGAGGATACGGCGCTCGATTTCCTCGGTCGGCGTCTCGGCGCGGACGCGGTCCCGATACCCCGCGCAACGGTCCAGGACCGCTTCCACCGCGTTGGCCAGTCCGAGGCCGATGGCGGCGTCCGTCAGCTTGCGGATGCGGCCTTTGAGGGCGGAAAGTTCCTGCTTCCGTTCACGCCAGCGTTCCTCCGCCTCCTCTTGGTCGGCCACGGCCTTTTCCAGGGCCGGGATGCGCGTCTTGAGCGGCGTGACGTCGATGCCGAAGGCGCGCTTGATGCGGCCGGTGTCGGCGTCCCGCTCGCCGTAGCGGCGGAAGTTGCCGGAGAGTTCCAGGCGCAATTCGAGAATATCGATCAACTCCCGTTCGCGGTTGTTGATCTGCCGCTCGGTGACACCGTGGTCGCGGGCCATGTTGGTGACGGACTTGTAGACGATGGCCCGATTGCCCGGCTGCCAGTCGACCTCCCGGGTGTGACGCACGAGGTGGGCCAGATGGTCGATCATGGTGCGCGACAGGCCCAGGGTGGGTCCACCCCGCTCCAACAGGCGGATCAGGGCGAAGCGCACCGAGGGCGAGGCCTCGGGCGTGGCTTTTTCTGGTACGCGGCTCATACGCAGCCCCTGCGAAACCCCAGGAAAGCCGTGCGGGTGAGCGCGTCGGGCTTACCCGTTAAGCCTTTGATAAATAACGGGACTTAGTGCCTTGACATCGTAGGGGTCGCTGGTTCAATCCCAGCTGCGCCCACCATCGAAACCCCTAGGGAAACCTGGGGGTTTCGCCGTTTTTCGGGCCTTTTACGCCTGTGAGGCGTTTAGGTTCCTCGGGGCCTTCTTACTTCACCAGGCGCCGCCGGAACCACCCGGCCAGTTGGCCTTCGTCGATCGTCTCGGCGGCAAGCCCTTCCATCGTCCTGACGGCGTCGATCGGATCGAGGCGCAGGCGATAGCCATTGTCGGCCAGGAACAGGCGGGCGACGACCCAGGCGGTGCGCTTGTTGCCATCCGCGAAGCCGTGATTGCGCGCCAAGCCGTAGGCATAGGCTGCCGCAAGGTCGGCCGCGTCCAGCTTGCCGCAGTCAGCCACGTTCCGTGGCCTGGCCAAGGCCGATTCCACGGCGCCGCCGTCACGCACGCCGTCAAGACCGCCATGTTCGGCGAGCTGCCGGTCGTGAACCGCGTAAGCGACGTCCAGACCGACCCAACGCCAGGTTGTCACCTGGACAAGGCTTTCAGGACGTCACGGTCCTCGTGCATGATGTCTTCGGCCAATGCCATCTGGCGTTCGAAATCGGGGTTATAGGGCGTAAGGCGATAGCTGCCGTCCGGTGCCTCGGTCAGGTACACGGTATCGCCCTTCTTGACCTTGAGACGGGCCATCGCTTCCTTGGTCAGGATAAAGCCTGCCGAGGCGCCGACGGTTGTCACTTTGAAGCGCAACATGTAGGAGGTATCTCCTTCTATATAATGTTTATTATATAGGAGACATGATCTCTGGCAAGCCGAGTTTCACTATTTCAGGGCGTTGATCTGCAGGCCCAGTCAGGACGAACCTGAGGGTCAATGGTTGTCCTCCGCATTCGAGGCCCCATGACCGGCAGGCAGTCGGCGCTCCCTTGCCGTTTCGTCCATGCGTTACGAGATCATTCTGTGCCGGGTGTACGGGCGCAGAGGAGATTTCGATGCTCAAGGAGTTCAAGGAGTTCGCCCTCAGGGGCAATATGCTCGATCTTGCGGTCGGGATCATCATCGGCGCCGCCTTCGGCGCCATCGTTTCCTCACTGGTCGACGATATCATCATGCCGCCGATCGGCCTCATCCTGGGCGGTGTCGATTTCTCCCAGATCTTCGTCGTCCTCAAGGGCGAGGGCGACTTCAATACGATCCAGCAGGCCAAGGAGGCCGGCGCGGTCACCTGGAACATCGGTCTTTTCGTCAACGCGGTGATCAAGTTTCTGATCGTCGCCTTCGCCGTCTTCCTGCTGGTCAAGGCCATCAACAAGCTGACGCGCAAGCAGGAAGCGAAGGCGCCAGAAGCGCCGCCTCCGGCCGAGGACGTCCAGCTGCTGCGCGAGATCCGCGACCTCCTCGCCAGTCCTGCGCCGCGAGGCCGCTGACTATTGATCACGCCGCTTCGTTGACTGTATCCCGGCGGTCGCCGCCGGCAAGCGTGAGTCATCCGTCTTTCCGGGGCATACGGTCGAGTGCTCATTTGTGGTATGGTGCCCCTGCGCAAGACCTTACCGGAACCAACGGGCACCCCATGGCTTTCAAGGTTCGCTTTCAGGTCAGCATCGCGGCCGCGGTTGTGGCCATCGTCGTCGCCTTGACGGCGGCAATCGTCAGCAGCCTCTATGTGGTGAGTTCGCGGGTGGCCAAGGATACGGCTAGCCAGCTGTTCGGCGCGGTCGCGCACGGGCTTTACGAGCGGATCGACAACCAAATGGGCTGGACGCTTACCCTGGCCAAGCTGGGGGCGAGCCAACAGGGGCTGGACGAGGTGCACGGCGACGGACTGGGCGCTCCGATCCTGCCATTCATGTTTACCGTGCTGGCCGAAAGGCCCTCGCTCTATTCCCTTTACTATGGCCTGGAGGGCGGCGATTTCCTCCAGGTGATCGCCCCCCGTGACGAGCCTCTCGTCCTCTCCGCCCACGGTGCGCCGGCCGGAACCCGCTGGATCGTTCGGGCGGTTTCGGTCGAGGGTTCCGCCCGCATCGAGAGATGGTCGTTTCTCGACACCTCGCAAGCCGTCCTGGGTTCGGTCGTCGAGGCGGGGCCCGCGTTCGATCCTCGCCGCCGTCCCTGGTACGGGGCGGCCAAGGAGAGCGACGACGCCGAATTGTCTCCCGCCTACGTCTTCCATTCCCTGGAGCGGCTGGGCATCACTGCATCCAAACGCTTCGCCAACGGCGTGTTCGGCGTCGACATCACGCTCGACGGGCTCGACGCCTTCGTCAAGGAACAGGTCGTCTCGCCGGGGGGCGGCATGGCGATCTTCGATACTTCGATGCAGGCGCTTGCCATGTCGGCCAGCCTGGCTCCCGCTCGGTGGCCTCTGGCCGCCCTCGGCGAAATCGACCAGCCGATGATCCGGGCGCTTGTCAGGCTCAAGGGTGAAGGCCAGGCCCCGGGTCGGGGCCTGATCGTCACCGAGCAGGACGGCGTTCGGATGATGTTGCATCTGACCGAATGGCGAACGGGCCTTCAGCAGTCGATTGGCATCGCGGTGATGGCGCCGACCGCGGACTTCACGGGCCAGATCCGCACCCTGCAGATCGAGGTCATGGTGCTGGCCCTTGCCTGTCTTGCCGCTTTCCTGATCGTCGGCATGATGTTCGCCCGCGGCATGTCGGTAAGCGTGCGGGCCTTGGCCGCCGATGCCTTGCGCATCCGCAACCTCGATTTCTCGGGCAAGGGGCCGCGACCTTCGCATGTCATCGAGTTCAATGACCTGGGGGATGCCTTTTCGCTGATGAAGCAGGCCATTTCAGCCAAGACCCACGCTCTCAAGGATGCCCAGGAGAAGCTCACCCGGCTGGTCGATCTGGGCATCGCCATGTCGGCCGAGCGCGACGGCACCCGCCTGATGGAAATGGTGCTGCTGGGGGCCAAGGAGCTGACCAACGCCGACGGCGCTACCCTTTATACGCGCGGCGACGACGACCTGATGCATTTCCAGATGCTGCTCAACGACTCCCTGGACCTGACCCTCGGCGGCGCCGCGGACAACGCGCTCGCCATGCCGTCGGTCCCGCTGTTTGACGCCAGGGGCCGGCCAAACCATGGCAACGTCGTCAGCTACGCCGTGCATCGGCAGCAGACCGTCCTCATCGATGACGCTTATGATTCCCTGCTCTTCGATTTCTCGGGCACACGCGCGTTCGACGATCGCAACGGCTATCGCTCGAAGTCGTTCATGACCGTTCCGCTGAAGCCGCGCGGCGGCGATTTCATCGGCGCGCTGCAACTGATCAACGCCCGCGCGCCCGGTTCCGGCGACACCGTCCCCTTCCCGCCCGGTCTCCAGCGTTTCATCGAGGCGCTGGCGGCGCAGGCGGCCACCGCGCTTTTCAATCGCGACCTGCTGTCGGCGCAGGACCGGCTGATGGAATCGATGATCCAGCTGGTGGCCAGCGCCATCGATGCCAAGAGCCCCTATACCGGGGGTCATTGCGCGCGCGTGCCCGAACTGGCGCTGATGCTGGCCGACGAAGCTGTAAGGACATCCGAAGGACCGTTGGAAGCCTTCCGATTCGATACCGAAGAGGAATGGCGAGAGTTCCGGATTGGCGCCTGGCTGCACGATTGCGGCAAGGTAGTGACGCCCGAACACATCGTGGATAAGGCCACCAAGCTGGAAACCATCTACAACCGTATCCACGAAGTGCGCATGCGTTACGAAGTCCTGTTGCGCGACGCCGACATCGCCCGACTGGAGGCTGTGGCGGCGGGTGGCGACCCGGCCAAAGCCCAGGCCGCCTGCGAGGCAACCAAGGTGCGGTTGCTGGACGACTTCAGCTTCATCGCCGAATGCAACGTCGGCGGCGAACATCTGCCCCCGGAAAAGGTCGATCGGCTTCGCGATATCGCCAAGACCACTTGGCTGCGCCACATCGACGACCGCAAGGGCCTGGCCCACGCCGAGGTTCGGCGCCTTGCCGATCATCCGCCGGCGACTCTTCCGGCCTTCGAGACGGTGCTGGCCGACAAGCCCTGGCACGTCATTCCCCGCGACAGCGGCCTCAACCACGCTTACGAAACGCTAGGGTTCAAGGTGAACGTGCCGGAGAACCTCTACAACCAGGGGGAAGTCTACAATCTATCGGTTACCCATGGAACGTTGACCGAGGAGGATCGCTTCAAGATCAACGAACACGTCATGCAGACCATCGCCATGCTCGAGCGCATAGCCTTTCCCAAGTATCTGAAGCGGGTGCCCGAATACGCCGGAACCCATCACGAAGCGCTGAGCGGGAAGGGCTATCCCCGACGGCTGGATGCCGGGCAGCTCTCGATCCCCTCGCGCATCATGGCGATCGCCGACATTTTCGAGGCCCTGACCGCCTCGGATCGCCCCTACAAACAGGCCAATACCCTCTCGGAGGCGATCAAGATTCTCCATTCCTTCAAGGCCAAGGGGCACATCGATCCCGATTTGTTCGATCTTTTCCTCACGTCGGGGGTGTACAGGCGCTACAGCGAGCGGTTCCTGAGACCCGAGCAGATCGACGCCGTCGACATCGAGGAGTACGTCCGCGCGGCGTGATGCAATTTCCATTGGAAAGACAGCCCCCTGGCTCCTACCTTGCGGTGAAGCAACAAGGAGCCAGCCCATGACCACCCTCAAAGAATCCGCTGCCGCCACCTCGCTGCCGACCTGCCGGCTGGGGCTCACCGACATGGCGATCACCCGAGTCGGTTTCGGTGCCTGGGCGATCGGCGGAGCCGATTGGGCCTTCGCTTGGGGCAGCCAGGACGACCGTGATTCCATCGCCGCCATCAGCCATGCCGTCGAGCGCGGCATCAACTGGATTGATACCGCCGCCATCTACGGCCTCGGCCATTCCGAAGAGGTGGTTGGGAAGGCCTTGGCCGGCCTGCCGGCCGCAAAGCGCCCCTACGTGTTCACCAAGTGCGGCCTCGTGTGGGACGAGAACGACCGCAACGCCCCGCCCAGGATGGTGGGGGCGGCGGCAAGCCTGCGCCGCGAGGTGGAGGGCTCCCTCAAGCGTCTCGGCGTCGAGCGCATCGATCTTTACCAGATGCACTGGCCGGCCAAGGACGGCACGCCCATCGAGGATTACTGGCGGACGCTGCTCGACCTCAAGAACGAAGGGAAGGTGCGGGCGGTCGGCCTCTCCAACCATGATGCGGCGCAGTTGGAGGCCGCCGAACGCATGGGCCATGTCGATACGCTGCAGCCGCCCTTCTCGGCGATCCGCCGCGACGTCGCCACGGCCGAACTGCCCTGGTGCCATGCCCACGATACCGGCGTCATCGTTTACAGCCCCATGCAGGCGGGTCTACTTTCCGGCCGCTTCTCGACCGAGCGGGTGCAAGCCCTACCGAAGGACGACTGGCGCTCGCGCAGCGCCGAGTTCTCCGGCGACAAGCTGACCCGCAACCTCAAACTGGCCGATGCCTTCAAACCCATCGCCGAGCGCCATTCCATCACCGTCGCCGCCATTGCCGTCGCCTGGACGCTGGCTTGGCCGGGGGTGACGGCGGCCATCGTCGGGGCTCGCAGCCCCGCTCAAGTCGACGGCTGGCTCGACGCTGCGACGCTGGAACTGACCGCGAAGGACATGGCCGACGTTGCCGCCGCCCTCAAGACGACGGGCGCCGGCGCCGGCCCGCTGGCGCCGGCTGTCTGAACCGAGGAAGGATCAGGACCGGGGATCGTCCCGTCCCGCCGATCCCCAGGCCAGCACCGATAGGATCAGCGCGATCAGGGCTACCAGGTTGAGGCCGGCACCGGCCGCGTGCGAGTATTCCCACTGTGTCCTCAATACCTCCCAGTCGGGCGGAACCGTTGTCCAGTTGGCGGTCGCCTGATTGGCCGGGAAGGTGTAGATCCAGAAGAGAGCATGCGCGCCGGCCAGGCTGAGGAAGGCCACGCCCGCCCAGCGGGCGGCGGCGCCCTGACGCCTCAACAAAAGGGTCAACGCCAGCGTCGACAGCAGCGCGCCGACGACGACAATTCCCAACAGGGCCCAGCCCCGATAGATGGCCTGAACGGCGAAATAGGCTGCCTCCGGCAGGTCGATCTTGTTCGGAAACTCAAGCAGGTGGGCGAGCGACGGCCCCAGGGTCAGGCCGACAAACAGGAACGCGAAAAAGTAGGCCCATTTCTGACGGACGATCGGCATCATGTCCGGTTACCTGGGAGGCGGAAGCCGGCCGGTCAAGAACGAAAGGACGACAACACCTCCTCGGTACGCGGCCCGGCGGATCGGGCTAGACTGCCGGCACGCCCCGTCGCAGCCGCCACCAATGCAATCGTTTCTTATTTTTGTTTTGTTTTTATTTTGTATTGGAGATACCGTTTAGTTTCGAGGCTCGCGGAGTACCGTTGGCGGTAGCGAGCCGGGAAAATCTCGCGCGGATCGCGCGGGCAACAATCAAGAAACGCGACATCGCGACAAGGGAGGACTGCCATGAGACGCATCCTGTACCTCTCGCTCGTCGTCTTCATCGGGTTGCTCGTCGCGTCGTGGCTGACGCATGGCACGGGCGTCATCCGGAACGACATTGCCCGGAATATCCATATCCCCGACGAGCCGACCATGCCCCTGCAGGTCAGGGCCGCCTACAACGGGCGGGAGATGTTCTTCCGTTACCGCTGGCCGACGCCGAAGCCCCACATCTACCATGACATGCTCAAGTACGAGGGCGGCAAGTGGGTCCGCTACGGCGCCAGCGTCGCCGGTCCCCAGCCGCAGGGGATCTACGAAGACCGGGTGGCGATGATGGTCGACGACGGCAGCGTGCCGGAGTTCGGCCGTTACGGCGGCTATATCACGATCGGCGACCGCATGAGGTTTTTCACCGACGAGGCGTCGGCGAAGGAGGTGGCGGCTCACCCGTACCTCGGCGCCAAGAAGGGGCAGACCGAGGTTGGCAAGCATCTGCCAGGTACCCGCCGCGACATCGGCGACTGGTCCTCGGTGGTGCCGGAAGACGAACTGGCGCGCCTGCGGGCGGCCGGTTATTTTCTCGACCTCTGGCACTGGCGGGCGCATCGCTCCAACCCTGTCGGCAAGTCCGACGATCAGGTCATTGCCGAGGCGCGGTACGGGGATTCGGGAAAGGCTCCGTTCTTCACCAACTGGAACGCCGAAACGAAGCAGCCGAGGCTGATGTTCGATCCCGAAAAGATTGGCGTCCGGGCGCTCGATTGGACCGCCCTGGCGGGCAGTACGCTCGGCTTTGGCGACGTCTATTACCTGCGCGAGGACCAGGCGGTCGCCTTCGATTCCAAATTCACCTGGAAGGACGGGGACACGATCCCAAATCGCGTGCTGCGCGCGGGCGACGGCTCGCGTGCCGACATCTCCGTCGTCGGCAAGGCCGAATGGCGGGATGGCTTCTGGGATGTCACCCTGGCGCGGGCGATGGACACCGGCCATCCCCTGGAAGACAAGGCCATGGTCGACAAGGGGTTCTACTCGATTGCCTTCGCCGTCCACCGCGGGGCCTACGGCAGCCGTTGGCATTACGTCTCGCTGCCGGTCGCGCTCGGGCTTGACCGCGACGCCCAGGTCACGGCGGTGCGTTTCGACGGCGACACCCCGGGCTGGGAGCAGCCATGGTCGGACGTCACCTTGTTCTATCCCGGGCAGGTGAGCTGGCCCGGGCTTATCAGCGCTCGGCACGCCGGCTCAACGTTCATTAAGGACGGGGTGCCGGTGAGGTTTCGCCACAATGAGCGCCAGCTCGCCCAATACGGCATCGAGGCGGAATTCGCCGACGAGATATGGCGGCAGTGGATGCTGACCCTGCTCGGCGGTGTTCTTCTCATCGCCGCGTTCGGGGTTGGCCTCAACCTGCTTCTCGGGCGCGAAAGGGTATCCCAATGACCCCGTATTACGAACTTTTCGTTCGCCTGGTCGCCCCCTATCACGCCGTCCTCGTGCACTTTCCGGTCGCGCTGTGGACAACGGTGGCGCTGCTCGTCTTCTACCGGGCGGTTTCGGACGGCGCCCTGGCGAGGGCCGGCGACAAGATCTTGGTGCCGCTCCTCGTGCTCAGCATTTTCTCGGGGATCGCCGCCCTCGTCTCCGGCCTCTTGATCTTTCCGCTGGAGGCGGCAGGCGCCTCGCCGCTGATCCGCAACCACATCCTGGCGGCAAGCTGGTCGCTCGCCTACTGGACCGTGTTCCTCCTCACGCGCTGGATCAACGGCGAAACCGTTTGGAACGGGGCCAACCGGTGGGTCATGCTGGGCCTGGCGGCCCTCGGCACGCTGCTGATCACGGTTACCGGTACCGTGGGCGGCCATATCGCGGGAAAACCGACGACGCTCTCCGTCATCCTCGCGTGGTTCGGCTGGGACGTCTACGACACCTTCTTCGTTCCCGACGTGATGCTGGCACTGATCGCCGCGGCGATCATCGGCTTGCCGGTTCTCGGTTGGTGGGGGAGCCGGAGAAGCTCCTGATCTCCTTGCGCTCCGCCAGCACCCAGAGGCAATACGCTTGCATCGCAGGGGCGCTGGTTCAATCCCGGGCGCGCCGTCGCGTTTGCCGCGACGGGCGTTGGCGGTGGTTTCCTCTCGCCCACTGTCTAGGCGAACGCCTCCCTGGTGCGCGGCCCGGCGGATCGGGCTAGACTGCCGGCGCGGCCGACAGGGGCGCGCAGGGGAGGAGAGGGATCGGCGTGTTCGACAAAGTGGAAAAGGCGGAATCGGCGGACGATCTTGTCGAGCGGGGGTTGGCTTTCCATAAGCAGGGACGGTTGGCCGAAGCCCGACCGCTGTACGATGCCGCGCTGGCCCGGGACCCCGGACACGCCGAGGCGTTTCACCTGATGGGCCTTATCGCCTATCAGCAGGGCGATTTCGACGATGCCTTGTCGCGCATCGAGGCGGCCATCCGCCATCGCCCCGACGTCGCCAAGTATCACAGCAACCGGGGCAACGCGCTCAAGGAGAAGGGCTGGCTGGAAGACGCCATAGCCGCCTACCGCCGGGCCATTGTCATCGACCCCGACTTTGCGGACGCCCCGTTCAACTTGGGCGTGGCGTTGCACGAGGCCGGCGATGCCCCCGGCGCCGCCCAGTCCTTCCAGGCGGCGCTGAAACTCAACCCATCCAACGTCGACGCCAGGCTGAATATGGCGACCGTGCTCCATTCACTGGGCTGGCATGATCAATCCATCGATCTCTTCCGCGAAGTCCTCAAGGCTCGCCCAAACGCCGCCGAGGTCCACTTCAACCTGTCGCAGACCCTGGAAGGGGCCGGCCGCTACGCCGAGGCAATCGCCGAGGCCCGAGTCGCGCTCGCCCTGTCTCCCGCCCATGCGGCGGCCGCGGCGGCGCTTCACTTCCTGATGCGGCGCTGTTGCGCGTGGGGGGGCATGAGCGAGGTCGCCGCCGTCGTCGATGCCGACATCGACGCCGCCGGTCCCGGCGTTCGTGTCGCCGAGACGCCGTTTCTCAACGTCGGGCGGTGCGACGATCCGGCCCGCAACCTGGCGGTGGCCCGCAGCTGGGGGGCTGCCCTTGAAAAAGCCGTACGACCCCTTTTTCCGGCCATCCAGCGAGGACTCCGGACGACGGGCAGGCAGATACGGGTTGGCTATATGTCCTCGGATATGCGGAACCACGCAATGGGCCACCTCATGCGGGGTTTTTTCGGACTGCATGACCGGCAACGTTTCCACGTCGCTATGTATTCGTACGGCCGTGATGACGGTAGCCGTTATCAGCACGACATAGCGGAAGCCTGCGACTCTTTTATCGACATTTGCGACCTTGCACACGTGGATGCCGCCCGGCGCATCCACGCCGACGGCATCGACATTCTGGTCGATCTCAACGGCTGGACACGGGGCCACCGCCTAGCCATTTGCGCCCATCGCCCCGCGCCTATTCAGGTCTCCTATCTTGGGTATCCCGGCACCACGGGATGCCGGTTTATCGATTACATCATTGCCGATTCCGTTGTCGCCCCCCCTGAAGATTTCTCCCATTTCAGTGAGGCAATCGTCACCATGCCGCACTGCTACCAGGTAAACGATGGTCGCCAGCCGATCGCCGAGGGCAGCCTGCGACGTGCCGATGCCGGCCTGCCGCCGGAAGGGATCGTGTTCTGCTCGTTCGTTTCGAACTATAAGATCGAGCCCGTCATGTTTGGTGCGTGGATGCGCATTCTTGACGCCGTGCCCGGCAGCGTGCTGTGGCTGTTGGGCGGCAGCGACTTGACGATCGCAAACCTTCAGGCCGAGGCTGATCGTCGGGGTGTCGCCGCTGAGCGGCTGATCCTCGCGCCGAAACTGCCCAAGGACGAACACCTGCAGCGCACAGGGTTGGCCGACCTGGCGCTGGATACGCGAATCTATAACGGCCACACCACCACTAGCGATGCCCTATGGGCGGGCGTGCCGGTTGTCGCTTTGGAAGGACGCCACTTCGCGTCACGCGTGTCCTCCAGCTGCCTCAAGGCGATCGGGCTCGACGAACTGGCAACTCCCACCCTCGACGCCTACGAGGCCCTGGCCATCCGCCTGGCGCGCCGGCCGGACGAGATCAGGCGCCTGCGCGAACGGCTGGAGACCAACCGCCTGACCTTTCCGTTGTTCGACACTGCCCGTTTCGCCCGTCATATCGAGCAGGCCTTCGAAATCATGTGGCGTCGCCACGATGGGGGCGAGCGGCCCGCCCCCATCGTCGTCCAGCCTTAGGCGTTGCCCAGGGGTGGGCGGTCTCTGTCGGAGGCCAGTGCCCGCCGCCAACCGCGGTGGCTGGAAGGTTTGCGCACCCGGATGCCGGGCGCCACGCCATAAATCCGCCATGATCATTCCCTATCCATCATAACCGTGATCGGAACGGTGGAACGAGGGGAAATGGCGGAATCGAGCCGCGAACGGGCGAGAAGGACTCGCCTTAAGCCTTTGAAAAGATTCCGTTCGAGTCCTCTTGCCAATCCCTGCGTTTTGGATAGAATCCACGCCCGATGCGTTGGGGCATGTTCCCCGGCTTGTCGTAGGAGTCTGGTTGTGGTCGCCGGTCGTTTGTCCGCCTCTCGTGGGGCGGCTTTTTTCATGGGAAGGCCCATCGCCTCTGCGGCGTTCCGCGCCGGCGGTTTCCACGCGTTATCCCGCAGGGACGGCGAGCACCCGCCCGGTTATACCGTCTGGCCGAGTTTCCGGCGGACGGGAGCGGCTTCGGTAGCTCCCTTTCCCTGATCGGGACCGAGCCGCTCTACCTCCGAATTTCCCGGAACTGAATTTTCCGCATATCGCTTAACAGGAACAGGGTTCGTCCGATCGTTCGTCCATCCGATGAGGAACGGCGTCCCGACAAAGAACAAACGGCCATGAGAATCCTCAACTACCTTGCGATCATCCCCTTTGCGGTGCTTTCCGTAGTTCTGTGGGCTATGGCCGATCGATCTTCCGACGAGCCGAACTGGCCGGATCGTGTCAAGGCCGTCGCCTTCGCCCCTTATCAGCTGCATCACAACCCCATCAACGGGATCGATCCGACGACCGAGGAAATTCGCGCCGACGTCGAACTCCTGGCCGGCAAGGTGGCGAACCTGCGCACGTACACGGTGAAAGGAGCGTTGGGAGACATCCCGGCGCTGGCCGCCGACGCCGGAATGACGGTTACGCTGGGCATCTGGATCAGCGGCGACAAGGCCGCCAACGAAGTCGAACTCGAACGCGGCATCGCCATCGCCAAGGCCAACCGCAACGTAACGCGCGTCATCGTCGGCAACGAGGTGATGGTGCGGCGCGAACTCGAGATCAAGGAACTCGTCTCATACGTGGATAGGGCGCGCCAAGCGTTGGCCAAGCGCCGCATTCCGGTAAGCGCGGCGGAAACCTGGGACATCTGGCTGGCCAATCCCGAGCTTGGCCGCCATGTCGACTTCGTCGCCGCCCACATCTTGCCCTACTGGGAAGGCGTCCACCTGGATCATGCGATGGACCACGTGAGGGCACGCTACGACGATCTTAAGGCGACTTTCCCGAAACTCCCCATCGTCATCGCCGAGGCGGGCTGGCCGTCGACCGGCCGCTCGCGCAAGGACGCCGTGGCGTCGAACGCCAACGAGGGCATCTTCCTGCGCCGCTTCCTCGCCGCGGCTCACCAGGAGCGCTGGGACTATTCCCTGATGGAGGCCTTCGACCAGCCGTGGAAAGCGGGCTCGGAAGGCGCGGTCGGCGCCTACTGGGGCGTCTGGGATGCCGAGCGCAACGCCAAGTTCTCCTTCACCAAGCCGCTCCGCCACCTGCCGCAGTGGCCGGGCCTGGCCATCGCGACTGCGGCCATTGCGTTCGCCTCGCTGGGCTTTTTGCTGCGCGACGGCACGCTTCTTAAGAACCGCGGCCGCAGTTTCCTCACCATCGTTGCCCATGGGGTGGCGGCGGGCGCCGTGTGGATCGGATTTCAATACTTCAACCAGTATATGACGCCGCTCAGCATTTCTGTCGGTATCGTGCTGTTCATCGGCTTCATTGGTCTCGCCATCGTTCTGTTGACCGAGGCCCACGAAATGGCCGAGGCCGCCTGGGTGGGCGCGCGCCGCCGCCCGTTCGCCCCGGCCCCGATGCCTGCCGGCGCGCCGCAGCCTAAGGTATCCATCCACGTGCCGGCATACAACGAGCCGGCGGAAATGATGATCGACACGCTGAACGCGCTGTCGCGCCTCGACTATCCGGACTTCGAGGTGCTGGTCATCGACAACAACACCAAGGACGAGGCGGTGTGGCGCCCGGTCGAAGCGCACTGCGCCCGCCTGGGCGAACGGTTCAAGTTCTTCCATGTCTGCCCGCTGGCCGGCTACAAGGCGGGCGCGCTCAACTACATCCTCGAACGCACCTCTCCGGACGCCGAGGTGGTGGCCGTCATCGACAGCGACTACATGGTGTCGCCGGACTGGCTCAAGGACCTGGTGCCGCACTTCAACCGGCCCGAGATCGCCATCGTCCAGGCGCCGCAGGACTACCGTGACGAGCACGAAAACATCTTCAAGACCATGTGCTACGCCGAGTATCGCGGCTTCTTCCACATCGGCATGGTGACCCGCAACGACCGCAACGCCATCATCCAGCACGGCACTATGACGATGATCCGCACCCGCGTGCTGCGTGAAGTGGGTGGCTGGGCCGAGTGGTGCATCACTGAGGACGCCGAACTTGGCCTCAAGATCCTGGAGCAGGGCTGGGAAGAGGCCTACGTCGAGAAATCCTACGGTCGCGGCCTGATGCCCGACACTTTCATCGACTTCAAGAAGCAGCGCTCGCGCTGGGCCTTCGGGGCCATCCAGATCCTGCGCAGCCACGTCCGCGACATGTTCAGCCTTACCCAGTCGCGCCTGACGCTGGGCCAGCGCTACCACTTCCTGGCCGGGTGGCTGCCATGGATCGCCGACGGGCTGAACCTCGCCTTCACGCTGGGCGCGGTGCTGTGGTCGATCGGCATGCTGGTGCTGCCCAAAACCTTCGAGGCGCCGCTGGCGGCCTGCGCCATTCCGCCTTTCGCCCTCTTCTCGTTCAAGCTGATCAAGCTTTTGGTGCTCTATCGCGCCCGCGTACGCATCCCGTTCTCGCTTTCGGTCGGCGCTGCGGTGGCCGGGCTTGCCCTGTCGCACACCGTCGCCAAGGCGGTGATTGCCGGCTTCCTGACCAAGGAGAGGCCGTTCTTCCGCACGCCGAAGTGCGAGAACAAGCCGCTGTTCGTGCAGGCGCTCTTGGCCGTACAGGAAGAGGCGGCGCTGCTGGTGGTCCTGGTCGGCATGTCCGCCGCCGTGTGGTGGGTGGACACCGGCTGGACCTTCGAGGTGCGCGTGTGGTGCGGCATGCTGTTGATGATGGCGCTGCCCCATCTGGCGGCGCTCGTCATGTCGGTCCTCAACGTCCTGCCGGCCCGCCGTCCGGCGCTGCCGATGGTCATGCCCCAGGCGACGAAGCCGGCCGGCGACACCGTCTCGGTGGGTTGACCCTCGCCTGACCGGGTCGTTTCATGCGAAACTCCCGGGGGCTTCCTTTTGGGCTTGGGACCCGGACCCCAAATTATCCGCCCACCCGCCCGCAGTGGAGATCCCGTATCCGGCCGTCGCTCAAGCGATAGATCCATCCATGAACCGCCAGCTCCTGGCCGCGTTCCCAGGCCTGGGTGACGATCGGGGCATGACAGACGGCTTCCACTTGGGCCGCGACGTTGAGTTCGCACACCCGATCGACCCGCGCCTCGTGGTCAGGCAGATTGGCCAGCGCCTCGCGGTGCTTCCGGCAGAGATCGCGCACCGGGGCCAGCCAGTGCTCGACCAGGCCCTCCTGGGACCCGTCCAGTACGGCCTGAACGCCGCCGCAGCCGTAATGGCCGCAGACGATGATGTGCTTGACGCGGAGCTTCTCGACGGCGAATTGCAATACCGACATGCAGTTGATGTCGGCCGGATAGACCAGGTTGGCGACATTGCGGTGCACGAACACCTCGCCGGGCTCCAGGCCGGTAATGACATTCGCCGGCACTCGACTGTCGGAACAGCCGATCCACAGGAATTCCGGAGTATGCAGGGCGGACAGGCGGCTAAAATAGTGGGGGTCGACCGCGATGCGTTCCTGCGACCACCGGAGGTTTTCCTCCAGCAGGTCATCCGGCGTCTTCTTGTCCATCTGTTATCCTCCACTGGTCGGTAGTGCTCTGCCGCACAATATAGGGATGACGACGGGAGTTTGGCCACGTTCTGCACCCTTCGGTGGAACCATCGCCATCCGGGACGGTTCCACCTCCGAGGAGACCCCAAGATGAACGCGTCCGACTATCGCATCTGGCCCGGCCGGCCCTTTCCGCTGGGCGCGACCTGGGACGGCTCGGGAACCAACTTCTCGCTGTTTTCCGCCCACGCTGAAAAGGTTGAGCTTTGCCTGTTCGATGACGAGGCCAAGGCCGAGATCGCGCGCATCGCGCTGCCCGAATACACACAGGAGATCTGGCATGGCTATCTGCCCGACGTCAGGCCGGGCCAGAACTACGGCTATCGGGTTTACGGTCCCTACGAGCCGAAGGCCGGCCATCGTTTCAATCACCACAAGCTATTGATCGACCCGTACGCCAAAGCCCTGATCGGTGATCTGAAGTGGGATGACGCCATGTTCGGCTACAAGATGGGCGACAAGGCCGCCGATCTGACGTTCGACAAGCGCGACAGTGCTCCCTTTATGCCGAAGTGCCGGGTGATCGATCCCGCCTTCACCTGGGGGCGCCGGCCGGAAAAGCGCCCCTGGCATGAGGCGGTGATCTACGAAATGCACGTACGCGGCTTCACCATGCGCCATCCCGAGGTTCCTGAGGCGATGCGCGGGACCTTCGCCGGTCTGTCCACGGCGCCCGTCGTCGACTATCTGCGTGCGTTGGGTGCCACCGCGGTCGAACTGTTGCCGGTCCACGCCTTCGTGCAGGACCGCCACCTGATCGAGAAGGGGCTTCGCAATTACTGGGGCTACAACACCATCGGCTTCTTCGCGCCGCACACGGAATACCTGGGGGCCGAACGGCTCAGCGAATTCAAGGTATTCGTCCAGCAGATGCACGACGCCGACATCGAGGTCATTCTTGACGTCGTCTACAACCATACCGCCGAGGGGAATCACCTGGGGCCGACGTTGAGCTTCCGGGGCATCGACAACAAGTCCTACTACTACCTGATGGAGGACGACGAGCGCCATTACAACGACTTCACCGGCACCGGCAACGCGCTCGAACTGCGCCATCCCTATGTGCTCTGCATGGTGATGGACAGCCTGCGCTACTGGGTGCTGGAGATGGGCGTCGACGGCTTCCGTTTCGATCTCGCCACCACGCTCGCCCGCGTCGCCGGCGAGTACAGCGAGCATGCCAGCTTCTTGGATGCGATTGCCCAAGACCCGGTGCTCTCCGGCGTCAAGCTGATCGCCGAACCGTGGGACACCGGCGCCGGCGGCTATCGGGTCGGCAACTTCCCACCGGGCTGGGCGGAATGGAATGACCAGTATCGCGACACCATGCGCCGCTTCTGGAAGGGTGACGAGGGTCAGCTGGCTCCTTTCGCATCGCGCTTCTCGGGCTCGTCCGACATCTATGGCCGGCGCGGCCGCCGGACCTGGGCTTCCGTCAATTTCATCACGGTGCACGACGGTTTCACGCTCAGAGATCTGGTCAGCTACAACGACAAGCACAACGAGGCCAACAAAGAGGACAATCGTGACGGCTCTTCCAACAACCACAGCTGGAACTGTGGCGTCGAGGGGCCCACCGACGATGCCAAGGTCCGTCGACTGCGCCGCCAGCAGCGGCGCAACTTCCTGGCCACTCTGCTGCTGTCCCAGGGCGTGCCGATGATCCTTTCCGGCGACGAGGTGGGACGCACGCAGGGCGGCAACAACAACGCCTACTGTCAGGACAACGAGATCAGCTGGTTCGACTGGGAAGGCATCGATGATGAGGGCCAAGCCCTGCTTGCCTTCACCCGCCAGTTGATCCAACTCAGGCGCGACCACGTTGTCTTTCACCGCAACCGCTTTTTCCATGGCCAGATTATCCCCGGCACCGAGGTGAAGGACGTCGTCTGGCTGCGCGCCGACGGGGTCGAGATGGAAGCCGACGATTGGAACAACGGCGCGACAAAGGCGATGGCCGTGCGGCTGAGCGGTGAAGCCGGCCTCATGCACTTGAGCGAGCGTGGCGAGCAGGAAATGGACGACACCTTCCTGCTCCTCATCAACGCCTCGCACGAAAGCATCACCTTCAAGATCCCCACTGATCCCGTCGGCGCCCGCTGGGAGGAACTGTTGAACACCGCCGGCGACACGACCGACGAGGCAGCGGCCAAGCGCTATGCCGCGGGCCGGATCTGCCCAGTCGCCGCCAATTCCCTGCACCTTCTCATGATGCACGGCCCCGAAGAGGCGTGACGGCCGCCTGGAAGTCGTGGCGCATGATCGGACGGGGCGGCACCCGCCGGACCACCGTCTTGAAACCGGTCCGCTCGAAAGTCGAGGCATAGCCGGTACCGGTGGCGCTGGGCGACAACGCGGCGTCCAGGGGATAGGCTTCGAGCGCCGGGGCGCCGGCCTCCTTGGCGGCCTTCAGGGCCGCCTCGATCAAGGTCGACGTGATGCCGTGCCGGCGATGGCCCTTGCGCACGTAAAGGCAGGAAAGAGACCACACCGGCACTTCGTCCACCCGCCGAAGCCGCCAAGTGCGGTCGAGCCATGGGAGCGCGTCGCGCGGCGTCAATTGGCACCAGCCGACCGCTGTTTCGCCTTCGAAGGCGAGCAGCCCGGGGGGCGGGCCCTGCATCACCACCTCGCGGAACGCCGCCTTGTTCGCCTCGGCCGGGTTTCGGCGATAGGCGCTGCCGATCCGCCAGTACATGCACCTTTCGGGCTGAATAGGTCTTCGAGCGCCGGCCACAGGTCGGGCGTGAGCGGGCGGATCGCGATCGTCATGCCATCTTCCATCGCTGGGTTCGCGTTCGTTACCGCCCTGCACGTGGGATCGGCCGTCCCGGGAACCAAGGGACTTTACCAAACATGCGCCGGAACGCCGGCTCTTACGCGAGGCGGTAGCACATAATGCGGGCGGTGGACCGCCTGTCCCCCCGCCACCAAGTCGGGGTGGAAAAGGATGGTGACGTCGTTACTCGCCGGCCACCGCTATCGCCGGGGCTGGGGGAAGAAGTCCACCGGTACCATCAACTTGTTGCGCTGCCGAATGAGGGCGCCCAGCGCGCGGCTTTCCGCCAGGTAGGCCTGCCATTCGGGGTCGGCCGCCATGGCGGCGCGGCGCGTCTCGCGGTCGGCGGCGTTCTCGTAGACCCAGATGTGGACGTACTGGTTGGGATTGCCGGTCTCGGTGGTGAGATAGGCCAGCGGCTGGCCGAGGTGGCGCGTCTGCGGCCCCTTGCCCAGCTTGGCGTAAAGGGCGAGGTGGGTCTTTATCGTGCCGGGCCTGCAGGTGTAGGTGCGAACGTCGAGCAGCATAAGGTGTCTCCTGGAGTCCTTGGGGGGCGAAACTTAGCGCAGAATCCCGCCGGGCCGACAGGAGAATCGGCCGGCTCTATGCAAGCGGGCCGATCGGATGCAGGATGGGGGCTCAATCATCGCACGGACAAAAAAACGACGGGAGGAAGGGATGCAACGTCATCGCGTCGCCATTATCGGTTTGGGGGTCATGGGGCGGCGCATGTTGGCCAACATGGCGGCCCATCCGCGGTTCGCCTTCTCAGGCGTGTGGGACCCCGATCCCGCGGCCGGCCGCAAGGTCGCCGATGAATTCCCCGATATCCCCGTCGCCCCCGGCCCCGAGGCGCTCATCGCGTCTTCGGATACCGATCTCGTCTACGTCGCCTGCCCGCCGGCCTGGCACAAGGGCTACGTACTGGCTGCCGCGGCCGCCGGCAAGCCGGTGTTCTGCGAGAAGCCGCTGGGCATCGATGTCGCCGAAAGCCGTGCGCTGGTCGCCGAATTGACGCAGCGGGGCACGCGCTGCATCGTCAACTTCATCCAGTCCACCTCGCATGCCGTCGAACTGACCCGCCAGCGACTCGACTCGGGGGACATGGGCGCCATCGCCGGCGGCGACATCGTGGTTCATTTCTCGAAATGGCCGCGCGACTGGCAGGCCGACGCGGACTGGCTGCGCTTCCGTGCCCAGGGTGGCTTCAGCCGCGAGGTGCTGTCGCATTTCGTTTTCCTGGCCGGGCGGTTCCTGGGATCGCCCCGGTTGATTGCCGCCCGGCCCCGCTATCAGGCCGACCCAACTCTCTCGGAAACCCACCAGCAGGCGATGCTGGACTGCGCCGGCGTGCCGGTGGCGGTCTTCGGCTCGACAGGTGGTGCCGGGCCGGACCGTGTGGAATTCACCCTGTGGGGCACCAAGCGGAGCCACCGCCTGCACGATTGGTTCTGGCTGCAAAGTTCCGATGGCGGCGAGTGGGTCAAGGAACTGGCCGACATCGAGGACCTGCGGGCCGCCAATTTCCGCCGTCTGCTCGATGACGTCGCCGCCTTCGCCGACGGCAAGACCCATGTCCTGCCCACGGCGGCGGACGCCCTGGCGGTGCAGGAACTGATCGAGGCCATGTTACGGGCCTGAGCCGCCGGGGCCTCTTTTCGGTCATGCGGCGTTGACAAGCGGCGGCCGAGTCCGTATTTTCCGCCCGCGGTCGCGACCGGCAGGATTTATTGCGGCCCGTTGCCGAGGATTTTGTGCCATGAAAGTCAAGAATTCCCTTCGGGCCGCCAAGACCCGCGACAAGAACTGCAAGATTGTCCGGCGCAAGGGTCGCGTTTTCGTGATCAACAAGACCCAGCCGCGGTTCAAGGCGCGCCAGGGCTGAGCCGTCCGATCGTTCCGGTCCGTAGGGGCCGAAGGTTGAAACCGCGCCGATAGAGCGCGGTTTTCCTTTTCCGGGATCGCCCGGATCGCCTACACTGCGGTTCGCCAACAGAGAACGACAAGGCCGACGGGGCGCCCACCTCCCGCGTTTCCGCACGGCCGGATCAGGACGCATCCATGACCGAGACCTTCAAGCCCCGCACGCCCGGTGAGATCGAGGAAACGCTCCGCTGGGCGATCGCCGGCAAGACGCCGCTCGAAATTCTCGGCGGCGGCAGCAAACGGGCGTATGGTCGCCCCGTCGAGACGGCGCACGCGCTCGACCTCTCCGGCCTGGCCGGTATTATCGATTACGAACCCAATGAACTGGTGATGAGCGCCCGGCCGGGAACGCCGATGGCCGACATCGAAGCGGCCCTGGCACCGAACCGTCAGCAACTGCTGTTCGAACCGGCCGATTTCGGCCCGCTGTTCGCGACCTCCGGCGGCACCATCGGCGGTGCCGTCGCCTGCAACCTGGCAGGCCCGCGCCGCATCAGGGCGGGCGCGACGCGCGACCACGTGCTCGGCTTTCAGGCGGTGAGCGGACGCGGCGAACCGTTCAAGTCGGGCGGGCGCATGTTCAAGAACGTCACCGGCTTCGACCTGAGCAAGCTGATGTGCGGCTCGTTCGGCACGCTCGCCGTGCTGACCGAGGTGACCTTCAAGGTGCTGCCGGCGGCCGAGACGGTGCGCACCGTTCTCCTCCTCGGTGCCGACCCGCAGGCGGCAGTACGGGCGATGACTTTGGCCCTGCAGAGCCCCAACGATGTGTCGGGTGTCGCTTATCTGCCGGCCGACGTCGCTTCCCTTTCGACGGTGGCGACCGTCGCCGGGGCCGGTCGCGGGGTGACGGCACTCAGGATCGAGGGGTTCGGGCCGTCGGTCGATTACCGCTGCCGGGCGCTCATCGACCTGCTGGGCGAATTCGGCACCATCGGCGACCTAGGTGCCGCCGACTCCGAGGCGCTGTGGCGGGAAATCCGCGACGTCCGCTTCTTCGCGGGCGGGGACGCCCAGGTCTGGCGCCTTTCGGTGCCGCCGTTCCAAGGCGCTGCGGTGGTCGAGAAAATCCTCGCCACCTGTCCGGGCCGCGCCTATCTCGATTGGGGTGGCGGCCTGGTATGGCTGGCCCTGCCGCCAAGGCCGGACGCGGCACATGCGGCGGTACGCGGCGCGCTCGCCGGCATCGACGGTCATGCCACCCTTGTCAGGGCGGCTGCCGAAGTCCGCCGCATCGTGCCGGTCTTCCAGCCGCAACCGGGGCCGCTGGCCGACTTGACGGCCAGGGTCAAGCAAAGCTTCGATCCGGAACGCGTACTCAACCCCGGCCGCATGTACGCCGGCGTCTGAGGCAAGAGGCGATGAAAACCGAATTCTCCCTGGCTCAGCTTGCCGATCCACGCATCAAGGAAGCCAACGACATCTTCCGCAGCTGCGTGCACTGCGGCTTCTGCACGGCGACCTGCCCGACCTACGTGCTGCTGGGCGACGAGCGCGACAGCCCGCGCGGCCGCATCTACCTGCTGAAGGATATGCTGGAGAAGGGCAAGCCGGCTTCGGTCACCGTGGTCAAGCATATCGACCGCTGCCTGACCTGCCTGTCATGCATGACCACCTGCCCATCGGGCGTCCATTACATGCACCTGGTCGACGAGGGACGGGCCCGCATCGAGCAGACGTACAAGCGGCCGCTGGCCGACCGCTTGCTCAGGGAAATCCTTGCCCTCGTGCTGCCCAATCCGCGGCTGTTCCGCCTGTCGCTCTATGGCGCCTGGCTGGCCAGGCCCTTCAAGGGGCTGCTGCCCGGCCGCCTCAAGGGCATGGTCGGCATGGCGCCCAAGGTCATCCCCAGGGCCTCGGCCGTGGATAAGCCACAGGTCTTCCCCGCCGAGGGGCCGCGCCGCATGCGGGTCGCTTTGCTCAACGGCTGCGCCCAGCCGGTGCTGCGCCCCGACATCAACGAAGCGACCATCCGCCTTCTGACCCGCCACGGCTGCGAAGTGGTCATCGCCGCCGGCTCGGGCTGCTGCGGGGCGCTGGTTCATCACATGGGCCGCGAGGAAGAGGCCAAGACCAAGGCTCGGGCCAACGTCCGCGCGTGGACGCGGGAGTTGGAGGAAAACGGCCTTGATGCCATCGTCATCAACACCTCAGGCTGCGGCACCACGGTCAAGGACTATGGCCACATGCTGCGCGACGACCCGGATCTCGCCCACGCGGCGGCCCGGATTGGCGCCATGACCAAGGACATCACCGAGCTGATGGCCGGCATCGCGCTCAAGGTCAAGCCCGCCGCCCGGCGGCCGGTGGTGGCCTATCACGCGGCCTGCTCGCTGCAGCACGGCCAGCAGGTGAGGGAAGCTCCCAAGCAGCTTCTGAAGGACGCCGGATTCGAGATTCGCGAGGCCGCTGAAAGCCACCTGTGCTGCGGCTCGGCCGGTACCTACAACCTGTTGCAGCCGGAACTGGCGACCCAGTTGCGCGACCGCAAGGCGGCCAACATCGAGGCCCTGGGCGCCGACATGGTGGCGGCCGGCAACCTTGGCTGCATGGTGCAGATCAGCAGCGGCACCGACCTGCCGGTGGTCCATACCGCCGAGCTCTTGGACTGGGCGACCGGTGGCCCCGAGCCCAAGCCCCTGAGGCGTTAGCGGCCAAGAATGAATACGAATGTTTGGGCCCCCGGGCCCTGTTTTCGCCAGTCAAGGAACGTCCGATGATCGAACATGAATTTGCCGACCTGGCGGGAGGCAAGAATGCGCTTGTCCTCGACCCCAAGGATAACGTGGCCGTCGCATTGACGGATCTTGCCGCCGGCGACAGCTGCCTCGTGGTCGAGGACAGTGGGAAGAAGTACGAGGTGGTGGTCACCGAGGACATTTCCTTCGGGCACAAATTTGCCCTCGCCGACCTCAAGAAGGACCAGGGCGTCTTCAAGTACGGCGAGGAGATTGGCCGCATGAAGGAGCCTTTGGTGAAGGGCGGCTGGATTCACGTGCACAACATGTACTGCGACAAGGGAATGAAGTGATGGGCGATACGTTTCTAGGCTTTCGGCGGGAGAACGGGGCGGTCGGCGTGCGCAACTTGATCGCCATCATCCCCTCGGTCTTCTGTGCGGCCAAGGTCGCCCAGCGCATTTCCCAGAATGTTCCCGGTACCGTCCATTTCAGCCACCCCGTGGGCTGCAGCCAGGTTGGGGACGACCTCGATGTGACGGCGCGTACCCTGATCGGCATCGGCCGCAATCCCAATTTCGCCGGCGTGGTGGTGGCCGGGCTCGGCTGTGAACGCTTCACGCCCAAGGAGTTGTTCGATGGTATCGCCCCCACCGGCAAGATGCTCGAGATGGTGGTCATCCAGGACGCCGGGGATTCAATCAAAGCCATCGAGATCGGCACCCGAATGGCTCGCCAGATGCAGCAGAAGGCCTCGATGGAAAGGCGGGAAGAGATCCCCGTCAGCGAACTGATGATCGGGCTCAACTGCGGCGGCTCGGATACGACGTCCGGGCTGGTGGCCAATCCCGCCCTCGGGCTGGCTTCCGACAAGCTGGTGGGCCAAGGCGGGTCATCTGTCTTGAGCGAACTGACCGAGCTTCTTGGCACCGAGCACATCCTCGCCAGGCGGGCGGTGGACGAGAAGGTTGCTGCCGATATCCTGCGGGTGATCGGCGCCATGGAGGAACGCCTGAAGCGGCAGATCCAGACTTCGCACAACAGCCGGCGCAAGAACCTTATCTCGACGGGCAACTACGACGGCGGCCTGTCAAGTGTGGTGGAAAAGTCCCTGGGCAGCATGAAAAAGTCGGGCAACGCCAAGTTCGTCGAGGTTTTCGCCTATGGCGACGCGCCGACCAAGAAGGGACTGCTTCTGCTGGACGGGCCGGGCCATGACGGCGAGGTGACGACGGGGCTCGCCGCCGCTGGCGCGCAGATCGTCTGTTTCCCGACCGGCCGGGGGACGCCGTCCGGGTTCCCCGGCGTGCCGGTGATCAAGATCACCGGCAATCCCCGAACCTTCGAGCGGATGAAGGAGAACATCGACATCAACGCCGGCACGGTGATCCTGGGCAAGAACACGCTCCAGGAGGTGGGCGAGGAGATCTATCGGGAGATCCTGGCGGTGGCCTCGGGCAAGATGTCCAAGGCCGAGGTTCTGGGGCACGACGAACAGTTCTGCATCACCAGGATGCCATAAACCGAAAGCAGTTCGGCTTCAGCGCAAAGCCGCCTACACAAGGTGGCGTCTACCTTTCCCGGCCCGCACACGGCCGGCTAACGCAATCGTGACCGCGCGGGGCGTCGATCCTTCATCTGGGCGCCCCATATTCATGGGCACAGTCGATCCGCTTCACGACAAAGAAAGGTGACGCCATGTTTTCCATCGGAAAGCGGGAGATTTCCGCCGTCCTTCTGTCCTTCCTGGGCGCGGGCGCAATCCCGGCCGCCGCCGACATGTCAGTAGGTGAAAAGGCGGGCGAAGCCATCGCCACTTTTGCCGGCGGCTGTTTCTGGTGCGTCGAACAGGGGTTCGAGAAGCTGCCGGGTGTGCGTGATGCGGTGTCCGGCTATACCGGCGGCAAGGTCGAAAATCCCTCCTACGAACAGGTTTCGGCCGGCGGCACCGGCCATACCGAAGCGGTCCAGGTTCACTACGACCCGGCGGTGATCACCTATGACGGTCTGCTGCAGGGTTTCTGGCGCATGATGGATCCCACCGACGGCGACGGACAGTTCGTCGACCGGGGCAACCAGTATCGCCCAGGCATCTTTTATCATGACGCCGAGCAGAAGGCGGCGGCCGAGAAAAGCCGCGACGAACTGGCTAAGTCCGGCCGCTTCGAGGCGCCGATCAAGGTCGAGATCGTGCCCCTGGAGAGGTTCTATGTGGCCGAGGGCTATCACCAGGACTACTACAAGAAGAACCCGATCCGCTATCAGGTCTACACCTTCAACTCCGGCCGCTACCAGTTTGTCGAAAAGGCCTGGGGCGAAGATCTGAAGGTGGACTATTCCAATTACCGACCGGCCGGCGCCGCTTACGTCCGCCCGTCGAACGCCGAGATTAAGAGGACTCTCACGACCCAGCAATACCGCATCACCCAGGAGGACGGCACCGAGCCGGCCTTCAACAATGCCTACTGGAACGAAAAGCGCCTCGGCATCTATGTCGACGTAGTGACCGGCGAGCCGCTGTTTTCCTCGGCCGACAAGTACGACTCCGGCACGGGCTGGCCGAGCTTTACCAAGCCCATCGAGGCCGGCGCGGTGATCGAGAAGGCCGACATCTCGCTGTTCGGACGGCGCACCGAGGTGCGCAGCCGCATCGGCGATTCCCATCTCGGCCACGTTTTCAACGACGGCCCGAAACCGACGGGGCTGCGCTACTGCATGAACTCGGCGGCGCTGCGCTTCGTTCCGGCCGAACAGTTGGCGCAGGAGGGATACGGCCGGTACGCCGACCGCTTCGAGAACCAAGTCAGCGAAAGCACGAAGTGACGGGGACGCGCTAGCGTCGGCCGCCGACCTCGTCAATGTGGCGCAGCATATCGGCAGGGTCCTCATAAACGCGGAAGGCGCCAGACTGTTTCAATTCGTCGGGGCCGTAACCGCCGCTCAGCAGGCCTACCCCCAGCGCCTTGCAGCGTGCCGCCGCCAGCATGTCCCAGATGCTGTCGCCGACCACCACGGCGGTGCCGATCGGGACCCCCAGCCGTTCGGCGGCGGCGACGAAAAGATCCGGATCGGGTTTGGCGTACTTCACCTGGTCGCGGGTAACGACGGGGGTGCGGTTGGCGTCGATGCCCAGCGCGGCCAGGTTTACCGCCGCCGTTTCCATGCGCCCGCTGGTGGCGATCGCCCACGGGATGGAGGCGTCGGTCAGCCACGCCAGCAGTTCGCGGGCGCCGGGAAGGGGCCGCACGCTGGCCGCCTGCTTACGATAGGCGGCGGCGTGCAGTTGGCGCAATCGCTCGACCCGCTCCACGCTGATTTCCATGCCGGTCTCGCGCAGCAGCTGGTTGGTGAACAACCCGCCGCTCATGCCGATCTTGCGATGGATGCGCCACACCGAAAGCTCGATGCCCTCGGCATCCAGGGCCTCCTTCCAGGCCAAGACGTGCTGATAGACGCTGTCCACGAGGGTGCCGTCGAGATCGAACAGGAAGACGGGCTCGATACGCATCGTGTGCTCCTTGCCGGTTGGCGGTGCCGCCGGAGTCTACATCCGCGGCCGGTGCCGGAACAAACATCGATATCGACGGTTCCGGTTTCCTTGACCGAAACTTCCACTGGGGGTTCGCGATGATGTCTCCCTTGGCAAGGCGGGCGACGGTGCCCATGTGTCATTTCATGCGTGGCTTGCGTACCCTGGTAGTAGCCGTTCTGGTGCTGGCGGCTCCGTTCGGCATTCCGGCGGCGCAGGCCCGCGACGGCAGCCTGGACGCTCTGTTCGATCTCCTGAAAAAGGCGAAGACGGCTGCCGAGGCCCAAAACGTCGAGGGCGCCATCTGGGTCGCCTGGATGCATTCCGGCGATGCCGAGGCCGACAGCCTGATGCAGTTGGGGAGCGCGGCGATTGAGGCGGGAGATCCGGGATCGGCCCTGGCCGTCTTCGACAAGCTGGTGACCCGCCGTCCGGATTTCGCGGAAGCCTGGAACAAAAGGGCGACCGTTCACTACATGATGGGCAACTTTGCGGCTTCGGTCGCCGATATCCAGCGCACGTTGGCCCTGGAGCCGCGCCACTTTGGGGCGCTGTCTGGCCTCGGGCTGATTTATGACGCGCTCGGCAAGGAACGGCCGGCGCTGCGCGCCTTCGAGGCCGCGCTTCGCATCCATCCTCGATTGCCGGGAGCCCGGGCTTACGTCGAGGCCGTGCGCCAAAAAACGGCAGGCTTGCCCATCTGACGCCGAGAGTTTTGCCGGCGGCGATAGGCCGCTTGAAGCGTCGGAATGCGTCGCGTAGGGTGCCGCCCAGGCAATTTGGATGGGGAGGCAGGAGATGGCGGCGCAGCCGGCGCGGGCCGATCAGGGCTTGGTCGCGGAGCTTCGGGAAATTCTGGGCGAGCGGTTCTCCACGGTGATGGCTGTCCGCGAGCAGCACGGCCGCGATGAATCCTATCACCCTTGCCATGCCCCGGACGCGGTCGCTTTTCCGCGATCGACCGACGAGGTGGCGGCCATCGTCAGGGCCTGTGCGGCACGCCGTGTGCCGGTCATTCCTTTCGGTACCGGCACCGCGCTGGAGGGTCACATCGCGGCGCTGCACGGCGGCGTCACCATCGACACCAGCAACATGAAGGATATCCTTGCCGTCAATGCCGAGGACATGGACGTGACGGTGCAGGCCGGCGTCACCCGCAACCAGTTGAATGCCCACCTGCGCGACACCGGGCTGTTCTTTCCGGTCGATCCGGGGGCGGACGCTTCCCTGGGCGGCATGACAGCGACGCGCGCATCGGGAACCAACGCGGTGCGTTATGGCACCATGGCGGACTGCGTGCTCGGCATGACCGTGGTTCTGGCCGACGGGCGGGTCATTCGCACCAGCCGGCGGGCCCGCAAATCGTCGGCCGGGTACGACCTCACGCATCTGTTCGTCGGTTCCGAAGGAACGCTGGGCGTGATCACCGAGATCACGCTGCGCCTGTTCGGCATCCCCGAGGCGACCGCCGCCGCCGTCGTTTCCTTCCCCGATCTGGAATCGGCGGTGGGGGCGGTCATCCTGACCATTCAGTCGGGAATACCGGTGGCGCGCATCGAGCTTCTGGACGAGGTGCAGATGGATGCCGTCAATCGCCACTCCAAGCTGGACTACCCCGTCCAGCCTACGCTCTTTCTCGAATTCCATGGCAGCGAGGCCGGGGTGGCCGAGCAGACCGGGGCGGTTCAGCAGATTGCCGCCGATTTCGGCGGGGCCGATTTCCAATGGTCGGTTCTGCCGGAGGAGCGTAGCCGCCTGTGGCGGGCCCGCCACGAGGCGTTTTACGCGGCATTGGCCCTGCGGCCGGGATGCCGGGGCGTCACCACCGACGTCTGCGTACCGATTTCCCGGCTGGCCGAATGCATTCTCGAGACCAAGAAGGATATAGAGGCCAGCTTCCTCCTGGCCCCCATCGTCGGCCATGTCGGGGACGGCAATTTCCATCTGATCATGCTGGTCGATCCCGACGATCCCAAGGACATGGCAGAGGCCAAGCGGCTGAGCGACCGCCTGGTCATGCGCGCGCTGGCCATGGACGGAACCTGTACCGGCGAGCACGGCGTCGGCCACGGCAAGATGGACTTCCTGGTGCACGAACACGGCGAAGCGGTCAGCGTCATGCGGATGGTGAAAATGGCGCTCGATCCCGCCAATATCATGAACCCCGGCAAGATCGTGCGGATCTGAGAAAGGGCCGTCGAGTCCGCGCGGTTCGGTTTGCCCGGAGGGGAGGAACTCTCTACTATTCGAGGAGTTGATCTGGCCGATCGGGTGGGGGTGCGGTCAGTTCCTTTAATTGTTGGCGGTGGGACTGCGCGGGTGAAAAAACTCCTTGGCATCGTTCTCGGTCTGGTGGCGATCCTGGCGATTGCGGTCGTCGTGCTGCCTGGGGTCGTCGACTGGAACGATTACAAGGGAACCATCCAGGCGCACCTTAGGGGCTTGACCGGGCGCGACGTCGTCATTGGCGGCGACATTCACATCGCTATTCTGCCGGCGCCGGCCGTGATCGCCAACAATGTCCGCATGGCCAATTTAAAAGGGGCCAGCGCCGCCGAGATGGTTCGCCTCAAATCGGTGGAAGTGCGGGTTGCGCTGGGCCCCCTGTTGGGCGGCAACATCCAGGTGGAAACCGTCAAGCTGGTCGACCCCATCATCGAACTGGAACGTCTGGCCGACGGGCGGGTGAACTGGGAATTCGTATCCGTCCGAGCCGAGAACGATGGCTCGACCAGCACGCCGCTGCCCGGCTTCGGGGGCGGGGAGGCGGGGGGCGGAACCGCCATCCGGCTGGACGGGTTCCACATTGAAAACGGCACCATCATTTATCGCGACGCCCGCTCGGGAACCGTCGAGCGGATCGAGCACGTCGACGCGAAGTTGAGTGCCGAGTCGCTGACCGGTCCGTTCGACAGCGTCGGCCGTCTGGACTTCCGGGGAATCCCTTTGGGCTACGAGGTGGCCGTCGGCCGGGTCATCAACGAACAGACGGTTCCCCTCAACATGGCCATCATTGCCGAACTGGGCGACGCCAGGGTGGATATCTCGGGCGCCATCGTCGAGTTGGCCGAGGCGCCCAAGTTCAAGGGCAAGGTCGTTGCCAACGGCAAGATGCTGTCAGGATTCCTGGCGGCGGTCGGCGGCGGAACGCCCGAGGCGTTTTTCGCGCAGGCCTTTGGCGCCAGCGGCGATGTTACCGTGTCGACCAGGGATCTGTCGGTCAAGCGTCTGGCGGTGTCGATGGGGGCGCTGCGGGCAGAAGGCGAACTGACAGCAAACCTGGCCGCAAGCCCGATAAGTTTTGCGACTAGGCTGACGGTGCCGAAGGTCGATCTTGACGCCCTGCTTGCGGCCCCGGAACCCAAGCCGCCCGCCTCCCCTGCCGGCGATCCGGATGCGGCGCCGGACATGGCCGCCGGTAAGGTGGCCAAACCGGATGCAGTGCCGCCCGCCAAGCCGGCGTTCGTTCTTCCCCAGAACATCAACGGCACCGTCGAGTTGACGGCGGACACCATCAGCTATCGGGGCAACATCATCAGCGACGCGCGGGCGACCGCCGATCTGCACGGGGGCGAGGTCACGCTCAGCCAATTCACGGCGCAGCTGCCGGGCGGCTCCGATCTGTTCATGACCGGGTTCCTGACCGCCCAAGACGGCGCGCCGAAGTTCGACGGCACTCTGGACGCCAAGGTCAGCGACCTGCGCCGCATCGTGGCGTGGCTGGGCGGCGAGATCACGGGCGTCGCTTCCGACCGCCTGCGCAAGGCGACCGTCAAGGGCCGCATCGTGGCCGATCCCCAACAGGTGCAGGGGTTGAATCTGGACATGGTGGTGGATTCCTCGCGCATCACCGGCGGCATCACTCTGGCTTTGCGCCAGCGTCCGTCCTTCGGCGCCAGTTTCGCGGTCGACCGTCTGAATCTGGACGGCTACCTGCCTTCAAACGGGGCGTCGTCGGCCGCCGCGGCGGCGCCGCAACCGAAACCTGCCACCGGCTCGCAGGCGGCCCAGCCGCAGCCAAGCCTCGCCCTTCCCGACTTCCTCAACCGCTTCGACGCCAATCTCAAGCTCCAGGTTGATCGGCTGACCTATCGCCAGGTTCCGGTCAGCGGCCTTGTCTTCGACGGAACGCTGTTCGGCGGCAAACTGGAACTGCGCAAGATCGCCGTCGACGATCTGGCCGGCGCCTCGGCCTCGCTGTCGGGTACGCTGTCCGGCCTAAACCTGGTGCCGTCGTTGAAGAATGGTCACTTCGAGGCGCGCGGCATCGATGTCGACCGGTTCAGCCGCCTGCTGGAGACCCCGGCGCCGGTATCGACCCGCGACCTCGGCGTCGTCGAGATGACCGGCGACATCGAAGGGTCGCTCCTGCGCCCGCAGGTAGATCTCCTGGCCAAGACGCCCGAGGCGGCGATCGAGATCAAGGGGCGGTTGTCGGTGCTGCCGGTG
This sequence comes from Rhodospirillales bacterium, assembly GCA_014859895.1. Classification (GTDB taxonomy): domain Bacteria; phylum Pseudomonadota; class Alphaproteobacteria; order Rhodospirillales; family Shumkoniaceae; genus Shumkonia. Next base: position 48,523 of record JACZKS010000157.1, on the reverse strand, counting down.
GAATCGCTGTTCGCCGGCGACGTCAAGGTCCGCCACGGTGATTTTGCGCGGCTGCTTCGGCTGTTCGGGGTCGATTACAGGCCGGCCGGCCGGCCGGGCGAGGTCGGCTTGTCGGCCACGGTCAAGGCGGACACCAGGCAGATCGCCCTTTCACAACTCGACGGCAACATCGGGCCGGCCACCCTGGCCGGCACGCTCAACGTCGATCTGGCCGGGCCGCGGCCACGCCTGACTGGTGACCTCAAGGCTGGGCGCGTCGTCATCGATCCCTTCCTGCCGGCCCCGCGGTCGGCGTCGCTGGTTCCGCAGGTCATCCCTGCGGCCTGGGTTCCGACGAAGGTGCCAAGCGGCGAGGCGCCGCGCCTGTGGCAGGTGGCGGCCAGAAATGGCCCGTGGTCGACGGCACCGCTCGACCTTGCCGTCCTCGACGCCTTCGATGCCGATCTTAAGGTCGCCGGGGAGGCCATCGTCTATGACGGCATCACCGTGCGCGACATAGCCGCCGACACCACCGTGACCGAAGGCGTGCTGCGCATCCCGTCGCTGACCGGCATCCTGTTCGGCGGTGCGCTCAAGGGCGACATTACGGTCAAGGCGGGTCCCGAGCCGGTCCTCGACGGCACATTGTCGCTGGCCGGGGGCGATTTCGGCACGGCCCAGCAGGAACTGGAGGGCAAGCGGCAGGCGACCGGCGACATCGCGTTCAACACGGCGGTCAGTTCCTCGGGCGCCAGCGTCGCCGCACTGGTTTCCGGCCTCAAGGGCGACGGCTCCTTCGAGGTCAAGAAAGCCGCGTTGACCGGGGAGGCGGGCAAGCCGCGCGGCCCCATCGCCGCCTTGCTCACCGGCCTCAATGAATTGGGTGGCTTGGTGGTCGGCGGCGATCAGCGGCCGGAAGGATTGGCCGACATCTCGGCCTCCTTCAAGATCGACCGCGGGATCGCGCGCTCGGAAGACCTGCGCTTCGTTTCCTCCGTCGGGGACGGCAAGGGCAAGGGGACCGTCGACCTCCCCAAATGGACGATGAAGATCGAAGGCGACATTCAGCTTTCCCAGAATGTGTTTGCCAAGCTCTTTTCGGGAACGACCGGTGTCGGCGTCGGCCTGCCGCTGCGCATCGAGGGCGACATCGACCAGCCCAACGTCGTGCTCGACGTCGCCAAACTGCCGGGCAAGGCCCTTAGCATCCCGGGGGCGATCCTCCAAAACTCCGCGCCCAGCAAAATCCTGCGCAAGCTGATTCCGGGCGCCGACTGAGGCCTTGGCTAGTCGGTCCCGGCGTCGCGAGCCGTGCGGGCGCGCAGATCGGCCAGCACGAAAAGACGAATTGCGCTGGACAGGTTGCCGGTGCGCGTGTCGTCGATCGCGGCGATCAGTTGGGTAATTGAAACCGCACGCCCCGCGGCGATCTCGCGCAGTGCCTCCCAGAATTCGGGCTCGACCGATACGCTGGTGGCATGGCCGGCGATGACGACCGAGCGCTTGCGGATGGCGCTGGGCTCGCTCATCGGTGGCCCCGCTTCGGCTTGGCCGAACCTGCCCGCCTCCCGGCTTCCCATGCCTTGGCCGCCCAGGCGCAGATTTCCTGAGAGTCTTCGAGGATATCGGCGGGGACTTCCCAGTACGGCATAGTAAAGGGCTTGTCCTCAAAGGGACGGAAGGGGCCGGTGCCGGCCGTCTCGTAATCGGCGCGGTTGGCGTCGTCGACCTTGAAATAGAGGATGTCGTCGGCGATCAGCGCGAAGATGGTGCCGTCCCGATAGAGGCCGGCGCCGCCGAACATCCGGCGCGCCGTCACTCCACCCAGCGGTTCCAGCATCTCCAGCACGTAGTCGCGGAACTCGGGACTCAGCACCATGGAACGGTAGATCCTCGCGGCGGCGGTGTTTCTTTCCTCACGTTGGTAGCGCATCGGAGACCCGAAAGCCAAGGGTCTCTGATGCGCGGCGCCATTTCCAAGATCGAACAACCGTTTCTCGGGCTGAAATACTGTCGGCAGGTTGTGGCTACTGAGCATCGAAAAATAAATAGTAATGAATTGCAATTAATCGTCTAAGTTCTTCCAATAATTTTATTTTTCCGTCATGTCGTCTATAATATATGAAGTTTATATGCATTTTAACTTGTCAATTGATGCAAAAACTTGCATGCATCGCCAATTTACTGTATCATACTGCAAAAATGACGCGGTTGCCGGGGAAGGTAAGCAGTCGGGGAGCGTCCGAAAGGTGGCGGCGGGAGAACGTCATGATCAACGGTTGCTTGCGGAGTTCATCCTAGACCGGCCCTCTCCATCGACGTGCTTGTCGTGGCGATAGAGAGGAGGCCTCGCATGTTTTTGAACCTGGGAGTTGGGCTGCGTTTCGCCGCCGTTGGTCTGGTGCTGTCGGCGATGGCATCGACAAGCGCATCGGCCGGCACCGACATCCTCAACGTTTCCTACGATCCGACGCGTGAACTGTACCGGAGTTTCAACAAGGCGTTCATCGAGGACTGGAAAGCCAGGACAGGCGAAGTCGTCGCCGTGCGGATGTCGCACGGCGGGGCCGGCAAGCAGGCCCGCGCAGTCATCGACGGGCTGGCCGCCGACGTCGTGACCCTGGCGCTGGCCTATGACATTGACGTCATCGCCGAAAAGACGGAATTGATCCCCGCCGACTGGCAGACCCGTCTACCCCACAACAGCGCGCCCTACACCTCGACCATCGTTTTCCTGGTACACAAGGGCAATCCCAAGGGTATTTGCGATTGGGACGACCTAGCCAAGCCGGGAATACAGGTCATTACCCCCAATCCGAAGACCTCGGGCGGCGCCCGTTGGAACTATCTGGCGGCCTGGGGCTATGCGCTGCGCACGTGGGGCGGCGACGAGGCCAAGGCGCGCGATTTCGTGGCGGCGATCTTCCGCAATGTGCCGATCCTCGACACCGGGGCCCGGGGGGCGACCACGACCTTCGTGCGGCGTGGCATCGGCGACGTGCTGCTGGCCTGGGAGAACGAGGCCTTCCTCGCCATCAACGAACTGGGGCCAGACAAGTTCGAGATTGTCGTGCCCTCGGTCAGCATATTGGCCGAGCCGTCGGTCACCGTGGTCGAGGGCAATGCGAAGAAGCACGGTACGCTCAAGATCGCCCAGGCCTATCTGGAGTACCTTTACGCGCCGGAAGGCCAGCGGTTGGCGGCCAAGCACTACTATCGGCCGGTTTTGCCCGAGCATGCCGATCCCGCCGACGTGGCACGGTTTCCCAAGGTCGATCTCTTCACCATCGATTCGTTGGGGGGATGGCGGAAGGCTCAGGCCGTGCACTTCGCCGACGGCGGGGTGTTCGACCAGCTTTATCAGCCGAACCGATAGGCGGCGGCCATGCGGGCGGCTTCCCCGGCATGGTTCAGGCGGCCCAGTGTCCTGCCCGGCTTCGGGCTGACGGTGGGGATCAGCGTGTTCTACCTAAGCCTAATCGTTCTGGTCCCACTGTGCGGCCTTTTTCTGAAGTCGACCGGGCTGGGCTGGCAAGGCTTCTGGCAGGCGGCTCTGGCGCCGCGCGCGGTCGCCGCCTACCGCCTCAGCTTCGGCGCCGCCTTCTTCGCGGCCGCCGCCAATGCCGTTTTCGGGCTGCTGGTTGCCTGGGTGATGGTGCGCTATCGCTTTCCCGGCAAGCGGATCGTCGATGCGCTGATCGACCTGCCGTTCGCGCTCCCCACCGCGGTAGCGGGCATCACGCTGACCGCGCTTTATGCCGAAAATGGTTGGATTGGCGCCCTGCTGGCCCCGCTCGGCATCAAGGTCGCCTTCACACCGCTGGGTATCGTCATTGCCCTCGTTTTCATCGGCCTGCCCTTCGTCGTGCGCACCGTCCAGCCGGTGTTGCAGGACATCGACGCCGAGGTGGAGGAGGCGGCGGCCAGCCTGGGTGCCGGGCGGCTGCAGACCTTCCGGCGGGTGATTCTGCCTGCGGTGTTCCCGGCCATCCTCACCGGCTTCGCTTTGGCCTTCGCGCGTGGCATCGGCGAGTACGGCTCGGTGATCTTCATCGCCGGCAACCTGCCGATGGTTTCCGAGATCGCGCCGCTGCTCATCGTCATCAAGCTGGAGCAGTACGATTACGCCGGAGCCACCGCCATCGCGGCTTTCATGCTGCTGGTGTCGTTTGTCCTCCTCTTCGTCATCAACCTGCTGCAACGCTGGAATCGTGCCCGCTACTTATAGGTCCGAGAGATGGTTGCGACCTCCAGGCCCCACGTCAATTCCGTCATCTCCGAGCCCCTCTGGGTGCGGCTGGCATTGATCGCGCTGGCACTGGTCTTTCTCGGCTTGTTCCTGATGTTGCCGCTGTTCGTCGTCTTCGCCGAGGCGTTGCGCGGCGGGATCGGCGCCTACGTCGAGGCGTTCACCGAGCCGGACGCCCTCGCTGCCATCCGCCTGACCCTGATCACGGCGGCCATTTCGGTGCCGCTCAACATCGTCTTCGGCGTCGCCGCGGCCTGGGCCATTGCCAAGTTCGACTTTGCCGGCAAGAGCCTGCTGATCACCTTCATCGACCTGCCGTTCTCAGTGTCCCCGGTGATCGCCGGCCTGATCTACGTTCTGCTGTTCGGAGCGCACGGATGGTTCGGCCCGTGGCTCGTTGCCAACGACGTCGAGATCATATTCGCGGTGCCGGGCATTGTCATCGCGACGATCTTCGTCACTTTCCCGTTCGTCGCCCGCGAGTTGATCCCACTCATGCAGGAGCAGGGCAACGAGGAAGAGGAGGCTGCCCTGTCCCTGGGGGCCGGCGGCTGGCAGACCTTCCGGCGGGTGACGCTGCCCAACATCAAGTGGGGCTTGATCTATGGCGTGCTCTTGTGCAATGCCCGGGCGATGGGCGAGTTCGGGGCGGTCTCGGTGGTTTCCGGCCACATCCGGGGCGAGACCAACACCATGCCGCTCCATGTCGAGATTCTTTACAACGAATACAATTTCACGGCGGCCTTCGCCATTGCCTCGCTGCTGGCGCTGCTGGCTCTGGTGACGCTGGTACTCAAAACGGTGCTGGAGTGGCGCTATGGCGCCGAGCTGGCGGCGGCGCGCCGCCTGTAGGAAGAAGCCCATGCGGATCGAAGCCAAGGACATCACCAAGACATTCGGCGGGTTTACCGCCCTGCGCGCCGTCAACCTGGCGGTCGAATCGGGGGAGCTGGTGGCGCTGCTGGGGCCGTCTGGCTCGGGCAAGACGACACTGCTTCGCATCATCGCCGGGCTGGAATTTCCCGACGACGGCGCCATCCTGTTCGATGGCGACGACGCCAGCCGGCGAACCGTCCGCGAGCGGAACGTCGGTTTCGTGTTCCAGCATTTCGCCCTGTTTCGCCACATGACGGTGTTCGAGAATGTGGCCTTCGGGCTTCGCGTCAAGCCGCGGACGAGGCGCCTTTCCGAGGCCGACATCAGGGCTCGGGTCGAGCGCCTGCTCGACCTCGTACAGCTCACCAACTTCGCTGCCCGTTATCCCACCCAGTTGTCGGGTGGCCAGCGCCAGCGGGTGGCGCTGGCCCGCTCACTGGCCGTCGAGCCCAGCGTCCTTTTGCTCGACGAGCCGTTCGGGGCGCTCGACGCCAAAGTGCGGCGCGAACTGCGGCGCTGGCTGCGCGCGCTCCACGAGGAGATGCATTTGACCAGCGTGTTCGTCACCCACGATCAGGACGAGGCGCTCGAACTGGCCGACCAGGTCGCCGTTATGAGCAACGGGACGATCGAACAGATCGGCTCGCCGCAGGAGGTCTACGACCACCCGGCGTCCGCCTACGTTTGCGAGTTTCTGGGCAACGTGAACCGCTTCGACTGCACGATCCGGGGCGGTGTTGCCGTGGTCTGCGATGACGAATTCATGACCGTGCGCTCACCCGGCGTCGTCGAGGGGTCGGCCGTTGCCTACGTCCGTCCTCACGACATCTCCATCTACATCACCAAGGCCCAGCTAGGGCTGCCGGCGATCGTGCGCCATATCGCGGCGGCCGGCCCGGTCGCGGTGGTGGAACTGGCGGCCGAAGGAGTGCAAGGTCCGGTCGAGGCCCTGCTGTCCAGAACCCGCCACCGCGAACTGAAACTGGCGGTGGGGCAATCCGTCTTCCTTCGCGCCCAGGCCGCCCGCATCTATCCGGCCGAGAGACCGGCCGTCGCCAATGTGGAGTGACGGTTTTACGCCGCCGTCGGCATGCCTGTGAGTGTCGCTGGGGAACCGCAGGCGGCGATCCGGCCCGCGCAAAACGCCAAATCAAAAAAGGTACCGGCCCAGCCTCTTATCGGCTCCCTGCGCTGCGGCGCACTAGGAATACCTCGGCGTTCTTCGTATAGCCCGCAAGGCGTTCCGCCGCGAAATCGGGATTGGCGGCCAGGAACTCGTCGAAGGCGCGTTTTTCCCCCAACCCTCGTGCGGCAAGATTGGCGGCGTGCCAGTCGTCGAACAGAATGACGGCGCGCTCCACAATCAGCGGCGCGCAGAAATCGAGGGCGCGACGCGCCGACGAGTATAGGTCGCAATCGATCATGATGACGCCCGCCTTTCGCAAGTGGTGACGCTGGCGCGTCTCCTCGGTAAGCGTATCGTCGAACCAGCCTTCGATCAGCGTCGTCCGTTTCCAATCGATGCCGGCATCGGTCAGGAATTGCTCGGTGAAGCCGCGGGTGGATCGATAGTAACCTCTCCGCCACGGTCCTTCTTCCGGCTCGTCGGCTTCGGGCGGCAGCCCGGCGAACGAATCGAAGCCCACGTAACGGATGTCGCGAAGCCCGAGCGCGCCCGCGACGCGGTGCATGCAGGCCATCGAGGCTCCGTGGCAGACCCCGAACTCCAGATAGTCGCCCAGCGGTTCGCCGCCGGCTTCAGCCTGCAAGCGGCGAATAACGTGCTCGTAGCAGATTTCCAACTCGCGTTCGGGAACCAGCCGGAAGCCTTGCTCGACCCTCCGCTGGAGCCTTGCGCCCTCGATGCGTGAGCGGATTTCCGCCTTGACGCGCCGAAAAACCGAGGAGAGGGACGTCAGCTTCCCGGCCGGTGGGATTTGCGGCGGGCGGCGCATAGCCATGGCGGAACCCGAGGTGTCGTTCATCGACTGTTCTCCTCCTCGCAACGGCACCTCGTGCTGCGCACGCTACACGCGGGTAGGTAACCAGCCAACACCGCCGCAAGTTCCGTCACGGCGGCACGTCAATCCCTGGGACCCAGCATGGTCTCGGGGCGCACCCAGGCATCGAAGTCTTCGGAACTGACATAGCCCAGGGCGAGGGCGGCGTCGCGCAGGGTGGTTCCCTCGGCGTGCGCCTTCTTGGCAATATCGGCGGCGCGGTCATAGCCGATGTGCGGGGAAAGCGCCGTCACAAGCATCAGCGACTGTTCCATCATATGGCGCAGCCTGGGCGCGTTGGCGGTGATCCCCGACACGCAGTTGTCGGCGAAGCTGCGACAGGCGTCCGACAGCAGGCCGATCGATTGCAGCAGGTTGTAGATGATGACCGGCTTGAAGACATTGAGCTCGAAATGGCCGCTGGCGCCGGCCACGGTGATCGTCACATGGTTGCCCATGACCTGGGCGCAGACCTGGGTCAGCGCCTCGTTCTGGGTCGGGTTCACCTTGCCAGGCATGATCGAGGAGCCTGGTTCGTTGGCGGGCAGCACCAATTCACCCAGTCCGCCGCGCGGCCCCGAGGCCAGCAAGCGGATGTCGTTGGCGATCTTCATCAACGAGACGGCCAGCACATTGAGTGCGCCCGAGACCTCGACCAGGGTGTCGTGGGCGGCCAGCGCCTCGAACTTGTTGGGGGCGGAGACCAAGGGCAGGCCGGTGATCGTTGCCGCCTTCTCGGTGAAGACCTCGGCAAAACGCGGATGGGTGTTGAGTCCGGTCCCGATGGCGGTGCCGCCCTGGGCGATCTGATAAAGCCGGGGCAGACAGCCGCGCAGCCGGGCGATGCCGGTTTCGACCTGCGTCGCATAGGCGGAGAATTCCTGGCCCAGGGTCATCGGCACCGCGTCCATGGTGTGGGTGCGGCCCATCTTCACGATATCGGAAAAGGCGTCCGCCTTGCGCAGCAGCATGCCGTGGAGTTGATGCAGCGCGGCCAGCAACTGGTAGTGGATCTGCTCGGCGGCGGCGATGTGCATGGCCGTCGGGAAGGCGTCGTTCGAGGACTGGCCGCGGTTGACGTGGTCGTTGGGATGAACCGGCGCATGGCTGCCGAGCGCGCCGCCCATCATCTCGCTGGCACGGTTGGCGATCACCTCGTTGACGTTCATGTTTGACTGAGTGCCCGAGCCTGTCTGCCAGACCACCAGGGGGAAATGGCCGGCGAACTTCCCCTCGATCACCTCGTCGGCGGCCTTGCCGATGGCTTCGCCGATATCGGCCGGCAATTCCTTCAGTTCGACGTTGGCCTGGGCGGCCGCCTTCTTGACGGTGGCCAGCGCCCGAATCACCGATGCCGGCATGGGTTCCTCGCCGATTCGGAAGTTCTCGATGGCGCGCTGCGTCTGGGCGCCCCAGTAGCGGTCGGCGGGAACCTTGACCGTTCCCATGGAATCGGACTCGGTACGGAACTTTCCGGACTCCGGCATTCGGGGACCTCCCTGGATGCGGTTGTGGGTCGTTGTTGACTGATTTTACCCGATTATGCAGGCCGAGGCGAACTGCGCAGCCGCCTCTACTCCTTTTTGCCAATTCTCGGCGCGGGTGCGTCCCGATCGCTTGCGCGGGACAAGATCGTGGTCGCCGTCCTCGACCCAGCAGAGGCGGATGGCCGCCGATAGGGCATAGCCCGCCACCTCCTCGGGCCGGCCCAAGGGGTCGCGGGTGCCCTGCACGATAAGGGTGGGAGTGGCGAGACCGGCCAGATGGGCAGTACGGAGTGTCGCCGGACGGCGCGGCGGATGGAACGGATAGCCCAGGCAAACCAACCCGGCGACGCCGGCTTCGTCGGCGATCAGGCTGGCGATGCGTCCGCCCATAGACTTGCCGCCGATGATCAGCCGTCCGGGATCGCCCAGTTTCCCGATGGCTTCGCGCCAGGCGGCCAGCAATACGTCCGGGCGGTCGGGACCGCGCTTGCGGTCATCGGTCCGCCGTCCGGCCATGTAAGGGAACTCGAAGCGGACGACCCGCAGACCGCGTGCCGCCAAACCCTCGGCGAAAAAGACCATGAAGGGCGAATCCATCGGCGCCCCGGCGCCGTGGGCGAGCGCCAGCGTCGCCGGGGCGTCGTCGGGACCGTCGAACAGGAAATCCATCGGCGGAGCCGGGCTGGCCGGGCTCAGAGCAGGTCGTCGACGATTTCTGCGGCGGAGCGCACGAAGTTGGGGCACAGCCGGCGGGTGATCTGCATGTCGGCATTGAGCTTGCGGCCCGCCTCGGTTGCCAGGTCGACGCCGATCAGTTCCTTGCATCCGAGGGTGCCGTGGCGGGCCTTGAAGCGCTCGGTGAAGCGATGGGCCATCTCGTAGGCCTTGGTCTTGGCGTCCTTCTCGTTCTTAGTCAGCTTGGCGGCGCGAATGCCCAGCGTCATGACCGCCCCAGTCACCGCCCCGCAGGTTAGCCCGTGGGCGGCGATGCCAGCGCCGAAGCCGCGGCCGGCGTTCATGGCGGCGGTTTCCTCAAGGCCCACGGCGCTGGCGAAGGCAACCGCCATGGCCTGGCTGCAATTACACTTGTCGGGCCCGAACAGTTCGACGGCCCTTTCGACCCTCCTCGACATCGGCTTCCTCCCTCTTCAAGAGTTAGGTTTTCCGAACACCATCATGTAGACCGGCTTCTCATTGTCACCCATGGCGGCCAGCGACTTCAATCGTTGCTCGTCGAGTGCCCCGATGGCCACCGCGCCCAGTCCCAGGGCCACCGCCTGCAACGAGACGTTTTGCGCGGCGTGTCCCGCCTCCAGCAGAACGAAGCCGTTTCCCATGTCGCCGTACTTGGCGGTGGTCCGCTCGAACACGGCGCCGAACAGGATGGCGGCGGCGCAGGTGGCGACGCAGGACTGGTTCATGCAGGCGGCGGCCAAATCGGCGCGGATGTCTCCCGCTGCCGTGCGGTTGAGGCCATGGGCGGCCGGATCATAGCGGTAGACGCCGGCCGCCAGCCCATCGACGGCGCCGGCGATCAGGTAGGTCTCCAGCGGAAAGGTCGCCCCCGCCGATGGCGTCGTGCGGAACCCCTCGGGCGAGGTGATGCCGGAGGCCGACCACAGAAGCTGGGCGGCATCGCCGAGCGTGAGCGGGGTTTCGGCATAGGCGCGTATGGAGCGGCGCTCGTACAGTGCCTGGGCCAGGGACATGCCTCCGGCGCACCGGGGCTCGGGAAGTTTCATGGCGTTTCCTTTTACGTTATCGGGAAGGCCGCGCCGCGGCCTCGCCCGAAGTCCGGGCCTTCAGTGGGCCGCGTTGATCAATTCGGCGAAGAAATCGTTGCCCTTGTCGTCGACGCAGATGGCGGCCGGGAAGTCCTCGATCTCGATGCGCCAGACCGCTTCCATGCCGAGTTCGGGATATTCGATGCACTCGACCTTCTTGATGCAGTCATGCGCCAAGCGCGCCGCCGGGCCGCCGGGGGAGGCCAGGTAAAAGCCGCCGTGCTTCCTGCAGGCATCGGTTACCTGCTGGGAGCGGTTGCCCTTGGCCACCATGACCAGGCTGCCGCCGTTGGCCTGGAAAAGGTCGACGTAGCTGTCCATGCGCCCGGCCGTGGTCGGCCCGAAGGAGCCCGAGGCGTATCCCTTGGGCGTCTTGGCCGGGCCGGCGTAGTAAACAGGATGGTCCTTGAAGTACTGCGGCAGGCCCTGTCCGGCGTCGAGGCGCTCCTTGAGCTTGGCATGAGCGATGTCGCGCGCCACGATCATCGGGCCGGAAAGCGACACCAGGGTCTTGATCGGGTGCCTGGAAAGCTCCGCCCGGATGGCTTCCATCGGCTGGTTGAGGTCGATGCGCACGATCTCGTGGGCCGGGCTGTGACCGCGGATTTCGGGCAGGTACTTGGCGGGGTCGGTTTCCAGCTGTTCCAGGAAGACGCCGTCCCTGGTGATCTTGCCTTTGATCTGGCGGTCGGCCGAGCACGAGACGCCCAGCCCCACCGGGCAGGAGGCGCCGTGGCGGGGCAGGCGGATGACGCGGACGTCATGGCAGAAGTATTTGCCGCCGAACTGGGCGCCGATGCCCATCTTCTGGGTCATCTCGAGGATCTTCTCCTCCAGTTCCACGTCGCGGAAGGCCTGGCCCAACTTGCCGCCCTTGGTGGGCAGGGCGTCGAGGTAATGGGTGCTGGCCAGTTTCACCGTCTTGAGCGTCAGTTCGGCCGAGGTGCCGCCGATGACCAGCGCCAGGTGATAGGGCGGGCAGGCGGCGGTGCCCAGCGTGCGGATCTTGGCATCGACGAATTTCATCAGGCTTGCCGGATTGAGCAGCGCCTTGGTTTCCTGAAACAGGAAAGTCTTGTTGGCCGAGCCACCGCCCTTGGCGACGAACAGGAACTTGTATTCGTCGCCGGGCGTCGCATAGATCTCGATCTGGGCCGGCAGGTTGTTGCCGGTGTTGACCTCCTCGAACATGTCGAGCGGCGAAACCTGGCTGTAGCGCAAGTTGTCCTTGGCGAAAGTATTCAAGATGCCTTCGGCGATGGCGGCCTCGTCGTTGGCGCCGGTAAACACGTTCTCGCCCTTCTTGCCCATGACGATGATGGTGCCGGTGTCCTGGCACATGGGCAGGACACCGTCGGCGGAGATCACCGCATTCTTCAGCAGCTCCAGGGCCATGAAACGGTCGTTGGGCGAGGCTTCGGGATCATCCAGGATATGGCCTAGTTGCGCCAGATGGGTGGGCCTGAGCAGGTGTTGGGTGTCGTGGATCGCCGCTTCGGTCAGCTTGGTCAAGGCGGCGGGGTCGACCTTGAGCAGGGTCCGTTCATCAAGCTTCACCACCTTTACGGCGTCGGCGGAGAGCAGGCGATAGGGCGTGTCGTCGCGGCCCAGTGGGAACATTTCGTGGTGGACGTACTCGCTCATGGCTGGTTTCCCTATCTCGGCTTCTTGAACGAATTCATCCCCGGGCGGGGATTCGGCATGGCGGCGATGGCGGGAGGGCGTCAGGACTTCTTGCGGAAGGCGTCGAGGGCGATAACCTCTCCCTTCTTCTTGTCCTCGGCGGCAGCATCGGCCGCCTGCGGTGGCAGGGCGGTCTTGACCGCGGGGGCGGGGGCCGGTTTGGCCTTGGTGCCGGCGGCTTCGCCGACCGTCTTGACGGCGGCCGGCGCGGCGGGTTTGAGTTGGAGCCCGAAATTGACCGACGGATCGGCGAATGCCGTCATGGCGGTAAACGGGATCACCAGACGGGCGCTGCGCCCCTGGAACTTCAGCGTGACGGAGACGGCGACGTCGTCGACCATCAGGTCCGAGTACTGGTGCTGCAGCACGATAGTCATGTCCTCGGGGTAGCGGGCCTTGAGATGGCTCGGCATGTTGACGCCCGGGGCACCGGTGCGAAAGGTGACGTAGAAGTGGTGGTCGCCCGGCAGCCCTTCCGACGCGGCCAGGGCCAAGGCCCGCTTGACGACGCCGGACAGGGCGTCGGCGATCCATTGGTCGTAGCGGAGAGCGTCGGCGATCATTCGGTCGGTCCCTGTTGTGGTCCCCTGTTGGCGGCGGGCGGAAAGTGGGGGGCTTCTGTTGCCAGGTGCCCCCCGAACCCCGTTGCCGCTAAGCGGCTACAGCAAATGCCTCGTTGTCGTTGGCATCTGTAAGCGTGGCCCGATAACGGCGGATACCATGCCGGGCAAAAACCTTACCTTTACCACGCGCGTCGATCCTATTTCGCCCCCAGGGGATGGCCGGCTCCGCCGCGGATGACCGGCCAAGAAAAAACTGGTGGAGGCGCCGGGTACCGCCCCCGGGTCCGCTACGCTTATTCCGTAAGGCGTTTATCGCCATAGTCGGTTTCCCGACCCCCTGAATATAGTCTTTACGCGGGAGCGAGGAAAGGGGGACGGCAAGCGCGGCGCGCCGATAGCGGACAAAAATCGGCGGCGGATGGTCTCCGCCGCCGATTTGCCCGGATGACCGGTCCGTTGCGCCTCAGTTGCGCAGGCTCGACATCGACGGTTCCATGTGGCGGGACCCGGCGGGATGACGGGACTTTTCCGCCTGCTTCTCGCCGGCCAGGCGGAGCAACCAATATCCCGTTATGCCGGAGAGGAGTGAGCCGGAAAGTACGCCGAAACGCACGGCCGCGGCGTTGGCCGGATCGGCGAACGCCAGCGTGCCGATGAACAGGCTCATGGTGAAACCGATGCCGGCCAGGATGGCGATGCCGTGCATCTGCGCCCAGTTGACGCCGGCGGGCATCGCGCACACCCCCAGCCTGATCGCCGCCCACGAGAAGCCGAGGATGCCGACCTGCTTGCCGATGAAGAGGCCAAGCGCGATGCCAAGCGGGACCGGTGCCAGAAGCGTGTTCAGCGAGAAGCCGGTCAGGGACACCCCGGCATTGGCGAAGGCGAAGATGGGCATGACGCCGAATGCCACCCACGGCAACAAAACGTGTTCGAGATGGTGGAGTGGCGAGGACTCGCTGCCGCCGGGAACGCGCAACGGAATGGTAAGCGCGATCACCACACCGGCCAGCGTCGCATGCACCCCCGATTTCAGGACGCACACCCACATGATGACGCCGATGATCAGATACGGCGAAATTCGCGTGACGCCCTTCATGTTCATGGCGAAGAGCACGCCGGCGCCGGCCACGGCGATGGAAAGCGCCGTGACCGAAAGGTGGTCGGTGTAGAAGATGGCGATGATGACGATGGCACCCAGATCGTCGAGGATGGCGAGAGCCAGCAGGAAGATCTTCAGCGAAATAGGAGCCCGCTTGCCGAGCAGAGCCAGTGCCCCCAAGGCGAACGCGATGTCGGTTGCCGCCGGAATGGCCCAGCCCCTGAGGGCGGTCGGATCGCCTTGGTTCAGCGCGATGTAGATGAGGGCGGGAACCAACATGCCGCCCGCCGCGGCGATGGCGGGAAGGGAGGCCTGCTTCCAACTGGACAGGCGTCCCTCCACCATCTCGCGCTTGATCTCGAGGCCGACATGAAAAAAGAAGATCACCATCAGGCCGTCGTTGATCCACAGCAGCAGCGGCTTGTCGATGGCCAGCGCACCGATCCGAACGACGACGGGGGTGTCCAGCAGAGTCCTGTAGAGCCAGTCCAGGGGCGAGTTGTAGAGGCCGATGGCCAACACGGCCGCCACCATCAACATTACGCCGCCCGACACCTCGCTCGCGAAGAACGCTGCCAAGCGCCCGCTGTGGGATGACCTCATTTCATCGTCCTTTCTTCTTTTCCTTTGCGGTTTTTGCCCTCGGTTCGAAGGCGCGGTGCACGCGTCAGTCCCCGGGTAGCGCCGGCCCGTACGGGGGGATGCCGGGCGCGTATTCTTTGGTCGGTCGCGGCGACAGAGTGCGCGGTGAGCCGGTGTCGTCGGTTATGGCTACGCCCACGGCTTCCATCCGCTTCTCCAGGGCCACGATCGAGTTTCTGAGATAGACCTTGAGACGCCGAAGCCGCTGAACGGTAAGGTCGTCCCGGTGCAACGGGCCCAACGCCACGTGCAGTTCCGCCTCCAGGATCCGTTGCGCCGAGATCAGCGTGCGATGGCGGAACACCAGATCCTCGGCCTCCGAGGCGATCAAAGCTTCCGACCGAGAGGCTGCCATGCCTGACTCCCTACCTATATCAGTCGTACACCTGCTCCGACCGCGCGCGGGGGGCATCTATGGGGGAACGCGGCCGGAGCGTAGATGTTGCGTCACGATCCTTGATATAATGGGGAAAAGAGTTTGGTAGTTCTAATCGATAACTGCATGCTGTTTGTTCGGATTTTCCTATCATGAAACTCGATCCGACCAGTGTGCGCCCGATGAAGGAAACTCGTGAATGCCGACGCTGAAACGACTGCGATACCTCGTTGCCGTGGCCGAGACCCTACACTTCCGGCGGGCGGCCGCTTTATCCAACGTTAGCCAGCCGACTCTCAGCGGCCAACTCCAGGACCTCGAGGAACGGCTGGGCGTGCAACTGGTCGAGCGCAGCCGTTCGCGCGTCGTCCTGACTCCGATCGGCAAGGAAATCGCGGCGCGCGCCAAGCGGGTTCTGAGTGACGTCAACGACATCGTCGAACTGGCGAAATATGGCGGCGCACCGTTCGGGGGAACGGTACGCGTGGGGGTTCTGCCGACGGTCGGCCCCTATCTGCTGCCGCATCTGCTGCCCGATCTGCATCGGACCTACCCCTATCTCAAGCTTTATCTTCGTGAACGGGTGACCTTGACCTTGCAGGAGGGGCTGAACGATGGAACTTTCGATGCCCTGCTGACGCCACTGCCGATCAGCGGGATGGATTTGACCGTCGTTTCCTTGTACCGCGAGCCCCTGGTGGTCGCGCTGCCGGCCGATCATCCGCTGACCCACAAGGACGCCATCGAACGCGCCGACCTCAGGGGGGAAACCGTGCTGGCGCTCGAACCGGGGCATCGGCTGTACGAGCAGGTCCGCGAGCTGTGCGTCCAGGTCGGGGCCAGCATTTCGCTGGATTTCGGCGGGACCAGCCTGGACACCCTGAGACTGATGGTCGGCATGGGCATGGGGCTCGCCCTCCTGCCTGCCCTCTATGCCCGCTCCGAAATTCCCAAGGACCAGAACGTCGTTGCGCGTCCCCTGCGCAGCCGGCCGCCGAGCCGGGTCGTCGGCATGGTTTGGCGGCGGCAGTCGGCCCGGGCCGCCGAGTTCTCCATTCTGGCCGATTTGTTTCAGCGTATTCTCTCGGAAAAGGTTCCCGAAGTCATACCCATGCGCTGACCAACGGCCACCGGGCGAGTCGGCCTATGGGAAGCGGCCTTTTCGATCGACGGCACGAAAGCGGCGGACTTGACGGCCAGCACCGCGCAATCGGCCAGCGGCAGGATGCGCTCAACCAGGTTGCTGTAGATGAAGCGGTCCAAGCCCGTCCGGCTGACTGTCCCGGCGACGATCAGGTCGACGTCGTCTTTCCACGAAAACCCCAGCAGGACCCGATAGGGATCACCTTTCGGCATATGCACTTCATGGTCGATACCGTCGAGGTCGAACCGGGAGAGTACGCCGCGCAGGGTCTTCGCGTGGGCCAGGCGATTGCGTCGGTATAACGCCCTCCACATCGACGGCGTCAGTTCCGAGCGGCTGGTTTCCAGGTCCCGCCCCTTGAAGTCCCAGGCGTGGACGATATCGAGCTTGCACCCCTCGGCGCGGGCCAACGTGCCGGCCAGCGACAACACCGCCTGATCGATGTCTTCGGGGGCGCCGTCCGCGCCTCCGGCTTCGATGGCCGCTACGATGCGGCGGCAACGGGTTTCCGCCTCGGGCTTGACGACCCACACCGGGCAGGGACAAGCACGCATGATTCGCGACGACGGCTTGCCGAAAAGAACACCCTCCAGGGTCGAGCGGCTTTCCTCCGCCGTGATGACCAAGTCATGGCCTTGCCGCAGAACGGTGCGGACGATCTCGACGTCCGGCGCTCCCCGGAGAATGGCTGGCCTGACATCCACATTCCGACGCCTGGCTTCGGCGAGGATGCCGTCCAAGCGGTCACGATAGCCGGATTCATCGAGTGTCGGGGCAGCCGAAGCGAATGGGTTGAGGCGAGCGAGCGGACCGCCAGCCGGACCGGGAATCACCTCGGCGATCGTCAGCGTGGCGCCGTTGCTCTTTGCCAGAGACACTGCCCTGGCCAACGCGGACTCGAATCCGGCCTCGTCGTCGTGTATGAGCAGGATGTTCCTGAATCCGTCCATGGCGTCCTCGCTTTGCAAACCGTTTCGGGCTCGACCGCGAATGGTATGGCCTCTGGTATGATGGTGAGGGGGCGCTGGCGGTAAATCAAATCGATCTTAACCCATGGTTTGATAGTCGGTGACGATCAAATATTGGCGCGGAACGTCGGATGCCGGCGCCACGGATGGCGCGGTGGCGCGGGTGTTGCGTCGATTCGGCGGCGATTTCGCCGGGATGGGCTCCAAGCCCTTTCCGGTGGACGGACGAGTGGGTAAAGTGGCGCCGCCAGCCTGAAGGAGAAACGAGAATGAACCTGACGCCGGAACAGCGGGCCGAGATCGACGAAGCCCGGGCCCAGCAGGGGCAAACCCGCCGTCCCACCGTGCCGGCGCTCGAGGACATCCTCTATGAGCCCCTGCCGGTGCTCGACCACGGATTCGTGCGCGTCATCGACTACATGGGCGACGATGCCGCCATCGTGCAGGCGGCGCGCGTGTCCTATGGCAAGGGTACCCGCAAAGCCAGGGACGACGCCGGTCTTGTCCGCTACCTGATGCGGCACCGTCATACGACGCCGTTCGAGATGTGCGAAATCAAATACCACGTCAAACTGCCGATCTTCGTGGCCCGCCAGTGGATTCGCCACCGCACCGCCAACGTCAACGAGTACTCGGCGCGCTATTCCATCATGGACCGCGAGTACTACATCCCGGCGCCGGCGCAACTGGGCACCCAGTCGAGCGCCAACCGTCAGGGCCGCGGCGATGTTCTGGAAGGCGAGGAGGCGGCTTACGTGCTCAATGTTCTCAAGGAGGACGCCGAGCGCTGCCACGCCGACTACGAGGTGATGCTGAACGAGGACGCCGAGGGCAATCCGCGCGATCCCGCCCGTCGGGGGCTGGCCCGCGAACTGGCCCGTATGAACCTGACGCTCAACACCTATACCCAGTGGTACTGGAAGATCGACCTGCACAACCTGCTGCATTTCCTGAGCCTCAGGGCCGATCCGCACGCCCAATACGAGATCCGCGTCTATGCCGATGCCATGCTGGAAACCGTCAAGCGCTGGGTTCCCGTCACCTACGACGCCTTCGTCAACTACCGGATGGGCGGCGCCCAGATCTCGGCTTCAGGCCTCGCCGTCATCCGCCACCTGCTGGCCGGGGAAACGGTGACGCAAGCGGAAAGCGGCATGAGCCCCCGCGAATGGCGCGAACTGATGGCGGTCCTGGGACGGGAAGAATCCAGCCACGGATGAACACCGATGGACACCGATAGCCTGCGGCCGGATGGACTCGACCGAATCACCGAGGGCGTCATCGGCTGTGCTTATCGTGTGAGCAACACGCTTGGCGCCGGATTCCTGGAAAAGGTTTACGAGAATGCCCTGGCCCTGGAGCTTCGCAAGGCCGGCTTGCAGGTTGTCCAGCAAGTTCCCGTCAAAGTCCGCTACGACGGCATCGTTGTCGGCGATTACGTTACCGACCTGCTGGTCGAACAAGGCGTTATTGTCGAACCGAAGGCTGTCAAGAAACTTGAAGCCGTGCACATGGCGCAATGCCTGAATTATCTGAAGGCGACCGGCTATAAAGTTTGCCTGCCCCTTAATTTCGGAACGCCACGAGTAGAAGTGGAACGCTTTCTCCTGTAGTCGCGCCGGAGAGAAAATTTTGCCACAGATGAACACAGATGAACACAGATTGAGGAAAAAACCTATTCGCCTTCGGCGATTAAAAAGTATCTGTGTTCATCTGCGGCTACTAAATTGATGCCGCGTCTTTAGCGCATACCAGTTTCCTTATCTGCGACGTCGACATACACTTCAGAGCCCATTTTCCGGAAGGTGTCCGACATCATCGCCATGCCCTGTTCCCTGTCGTTGAGCAGGGCGGCGGCGTCGCGGACGTCCTGGCTGATCTTCATCGAGCAGAACTTTGGCCCGCACATCGAGCAGAAGTGGGCGCTCTTGTGGGCCTCGCGCGGCATCGTCTCGTCGTGGAAGGCCGTCGCGGTGTCGGGGTCGAGCGACAGGTTGAACTGGTCCTCCCAGCGGAAGTCGAATCGGGCCCGCGACAGGGCGTCGTCCCTGGCCTGGGCCGCCGGATGGGCCTTGGCGAGGTCGGCGGCGTGGGCGGCGATCTTGTAGGCGATCATGCCCTGCTTGACATCGTCGCGGTCGGGCAGGCCGAGGTGCTCCTTAGGCGTCACGTAACAAAGCATGGCGGTGCCGAACCAGCCGATCATGGCGGCACCGATGGCCGACGTGATGTGGTCGTAGCCCGGCGCGATGTCGGTAACCAGCGGCCCCAGGGTGTAGAACGGGGCCTCGTGGCAGACCTGCATCTGGCGCTCGACGTTGACCTTGATCTTGTGCATGGGTACGTGGCCGGGCCCCTCGATCATCACTTGGCAGCCCTTGTCCCATGCGACGGGCGTCAGTTCGCCTAGCGTTTCCAACTCGGCGAACTGTGCGGCATCGTTGGCATCGGCGATGGAGCCGGGGCGCAGGCCGTCGCCCAGCGAGAACGAAACGTCGTAGCGGCGCATGATGTCGCAGATGTCGCCGAACCGTTCGTAGAGGAAGTTTTCCTTGTGGTGGTGCAGGCACCACTTGGCGAGGATCGAGCCGCCGCGCGAGACGATGCCGGTGACCCGGTCGGCTGTCAGGTGGATATAGCCCAGCCGGACCCCGGCGTGGATGGTGAAATAATCCACCCCCTGTTCGCACTGTTCGATCAGGGTGTCCTTGAAGACCTCCCAATCCAGCTTCTCGGCGACGCCGCCGACCTTTTCAAGGGCTTGGTAGATCGGTACCGTGCCGATCGGCACGGGGCTATTGCGCAAGATCCATTCACGGGTGGCGTGGATGTCGCGCCCGGTCGAAAGGTCCATCACGGTGTCGGCTCCCCAGCGGATGGCCCACACCATCTTCTCGACCTCTTCCTCGACCGAAGAGACCACCGCCGAGTTGCCGATGTTGGCGTTGACCTTGACCAGGAAGTTGCGCCCGATGATGACGGGTTCCAGTTCCGCGTGGTTGATGTTGGCCGGAATAATGGCCCGCCCGGCGGCGACCTCCTGGCGCACGAATTCGGGGGTGATTGGGCTGGTCGCGCTGCCCAGGCTCTCGCGGCTTGCCACGAAGATCATCTCGGGGGTGACGAGGCCGGCCCGCGCCGCCTCCAGTTGGGTCAGCGGCGCGCTGCCGTCGCCGCGGTGTGGCCGGCGGACGGCGGCGAAGGCGGGTGCCTGCCGGTTGCCGCCATTGTCGGACGGACGAACCGGGCGGCCGTCGTACGTCTCGACGCCGCCGCGGCCGGCCAGCCACACCTCGCGCGGACGGGGCAGCCCGGCGGTAACGTCGATGGCGACGGCGGGATCGGTGTAGGGGCCCGAGGTATCGTAGACCCGCAAGGGCGACTCGGCGGCATCCGAAAGGGCGATTTCGCGGAACGGCACCTTGATCTCGGGCGCCGCGGCGGGCGAGACGTAAACCTTACGGGAAGCGGGAAGGGGGGTGGTCGTCACCCCGGGCGCCGCCGTGGCGGCGGATGCGGGTGTGGTCATGGGGGATCTCCCGGTCTGTGGTCGCGTTGAGGGCGTCCGGGATGCCGGGAAAAGGCTTACGCGCGATCTGTGGGGGGCGCATATGTGGCTCCGATTCCTACGCCGGCATTACCCGGATCAGGTTCAAAGGGTTCGGCGTCGGGTGGGACGCCATCTCAGCCCCTCACGGGGCACCCCTGGAAACGCAGTTAGGCTAAAAGGAAGCGGCAGCCCTTTCAAGGCCGTTGTACCGCCCGAGCGGAAACATCGCCAATCCCTCCTCTCTTGATGTAATTTTCTTGATGTAATTTGCCGGGGGAGTTCAATGGATGGGAAGCGGCGGCATGGCGGCGCAGCAAACGGCTTTGGGGTTGTCGGCGGTCACCGTCGCGGTGACCAACGAGGTGCCGCGCGTGCTGGCGGTGCGGCGCATGACCCATGAACTGGCCACCCCGGTGCAGCGCGGCGGCCTTCCGGTGGGCGGCGAATCCGCACTCGCCCTGCCCTTCGGCCCCTTTCAGCCGGAACGCCACCGGACCCTGGAACTGGGCCTGCGGCTGTGGGTCGAGGAACTGACCGGGCTCAAGCTGCGCTATGTCGAGCAGCTCTATACCTTCGGCGACCGCTTTCGCGACCCGCGCGAGGCCGCGGGCGGGCCGCGCGTCGTCTCGGTCGGCTATCTGGCGCTGGTCCACGAGGCACCGCTGACCGGCACCGGCGAGGCCGAGTGGTGCGATTGGTACGATTTCTTCCCTTGGGAGGACTGGCGCAAGGGCCGTCCGCCCGTCATCGAGGGCATCGTCCGGCCGCGATTGGACGCCTGGGTATTCCAGGCCGCCGACGATTGGGAACGCCGGGCCCGGGCCGGCCGCGTGGCGCAATGTTTTGGCGTCGACGAGCAGTGGGACATCGAACGGACGCTGGACCGCTATGAGCTGCTCTACGAGGCGAGGCTGATTCCCGAGGCGGCGCAGGACGGCTGCCTGGCCGATCCGCAGCCCGTCGACGAGGAGGCCGCGCGCTTCCTGGGCCGGCCGATGGCGCTCGACAACCGGCGCATCCTCGCCACCGCCATGGGCCGCCTGCGCGGCAAGCTCAGGTACCGTCCGCTGGTTTTCGACTTGCTGCCGCCCAGCTTCACGCTGCTGCAGTTGCAGCGGGTGGTCGAGGCGCTGTCGGGAAAACGCCTGCACAAACAGAATTTCCGCCGGCTGCTCCAGGCCGGCGGCCTGGTCGAACCGACCGGCCAGCTTGAAGCTACCGGTCGGGGCAGGCCGGCCGAGCTGTTCCGCTTCCGCCGCGAGGTTCTGCACGAGCGGGTGGCGCCGGGCGTCGGCATCCCGACGGTGCGGGTCGGCGGCTGATTTCCCTGCTGAAGTTTGCGCGCGCCGGCGAACGTCCGGAAAGATCGGCCTTGACTCCCAATTATGCTCAAATGTAGCATAATAATTATGCTCCATATGAGCATAAAATGTAGGGACTTAAGGAGGACCGACCATTGGCTGGAGCCGATTTGGGATTTACGCCTGCCGTACGGGCGGCGACGCAGCCGACTTTCGAACGCCTCAGGCACGTCATCCCCGAGGCGGAATGGCCATTCCATGCTCCGCTGATCGCCCGCATCAACGAACTGAAGGAAAGCCGCAACGCCGTCATCCTGGCCCACAACTACCAGACGCCCGAAATCTTTCACGGGGTGGCCGACATGGTAGGGGATTCCCTGGCGCTCGCCCGCCAGGCGACGCAATGCGGCGCCGAGGTGATCGTGCTGGCCGGCGTCCATTTCATGGCCGAGACGGCCAAGCTGCTCAACCCCGACAAGACCGTGCTCATTCCCGATCTTGGGGCCGGCTGTTCGCTGGCCTCCTCGATCACCGGAGCCGACGTTCGCGCTTTGCGCCGCCGCCATCCCGGCGTGCCCGTGGTGTCCTACGTCAACACCTCGGTCGAGGTGAAGGCGCATTCCGACGTCTGCTGCACATCGGGAAACGCGGTTAAAATCGTCGAGGCGTTGGGTGTGCCCCGCGTCATCTTCCTGCCCGACGAGTATCTGGCCAAGCATGTGGCCCGCCACACCGAGGTCGAGATCATCTCCTGGCGCGGCCACTGCGAGGTCCACGAGCGGTTTACCGGCGCCGAGATCGAAGGGTTCCGCCGGGATTTCGCTGGATTGTTCGTACTGGCCCATCCCGAGTGCCCACCTGATGTACTGGATGCCGCCGACTACGTGGGCTCCACGCAGCAGATGATCGATTACGTCGAAGAGCGCCGGCCGGCCCGGGTGCTCCTGGTCACCGAGTGCTCGATGAGCGACAACGTGGCCGCCGCACATCCCGATATCGACTTCGTGCGCCCGTGCAATCTTTGTCCGCACATGAAGCGGATCACGCTGGAGAACATCCTGGCTTCGCTCGAATTCCTCCGTCCCGCCGTCGAGATCGCGCCGGACCTGGCCGAACCGGCCCGCCGGGCGGTGGCTCGCATGTTGGAGCTGAGCCGATGACGCCCCATTGCGGCCTGCATGAGGTGCAGTACGAACCGATCGTGCGCAGGGCCCTTGAGGAGGATCTGGGCCGGGCCGGCGACCTCACCACCGATGCCCTGGTCGACCCGCAAAGCCAGGCCGTTGCCCACCTGGTGGCTCGCGAAGCCGGCCGGGTGGCTGGACTGGCGCCGGCTCTTTCCGCCTTTACGATGCTCGATCCCGCCGTGGCCGTCCGCTGCCACATTGCCGACGGCGCCACCGTCGTCGCGGCCACGACGTTGGCCACCCTCAGCGGCCCGGCACGGGCCATCTTGTCGGCGGAGCGGGTGGCGCTCAATCTTCTAGGTCGCATGTGCGGCATCGCCACCGCCACGGCGCGGGCGGTGGCGGCCTGCCGGGGGACCAAGGCGACGGTGGTATGTACCCGCAAGACGGCACCTACCTTGCGCATCTTCGACAAGTACGCGGTCAGGATGGGGGGCGGCGGCAATCACCGTTTCGGGCTCGATGACGGCATTCTCATCAAGGACAATCACATCGCCGCCGTCGGCGGCATCGACGCCGCGTTGGCGAGGGTGAAGGAACGGGCGGGCCACATGGTCAAGGTCGAGATCGAAGTCGATACCCTGGATCAGTTGGACCGGGTGCTGGCATTGGGGGGCGTCGACGCCGTGCTTCTCGACAACATGGCCTCCGATACCCTCGGCGAGGCGGTGCGGCGGGTCAAAGGACGTTTCCTGACCGAAGCGTCGGGCGGCATCACGCCGGATCGCATCGCGGCGGTGGCGGCGGCGGGGGTGGACCTGATTTCGCTGGGCTGGCTGACCCATTCGGTGCGCAACTTCGACGTCGCGTTGGATTTTCAATACCGTTGAGGGCGGCGGAAACGGAACGGGCCGCCCCCGGGGGCGGCCCGCCTGTGCGGCCGAAGGAAAGATGCCTACTGCACGAGAATACGGGGCGCCGCCCGTTCTCGCTCGGCGAGTTCCGCCTCCACCTTGACCCAGACCTTGTCGGCAATATCGAGATAGGCCTTGGCATGCGGCGAGGAGGGGTCGGAGACGACGATCGGGTTGCCGCCATCCGAGGTTTCGCGGATGACGATGTCGAGCGGCACCTCGCCCAGGCAGTCGACGCCCAACAACTCGGCTTCGGCCCTGGCGCCGCCGTGGCTGAAGATGTCGGTGCGCTCGCCGCAGTGCGGGCAGGCGAAATAGCTCATGTTCTCGACGATGCCCAGGACCGGCACGTTGACCTTGCGGAACATGTTGAGCCCCTTCCTGGCATCGGCCAGCGCGATGTCCTGGGGAGTCGACACGATCACCGCACCGATCAGAGGGACTCGTTGGGCCATCGTCAATTGGGCATCGCCGGTACCGGGCGGCATGTCTACGACCATGATGTCGAGCGGGCTCCACCGCACGTCCTTCATCATCTGTTCCAGCGCGCTCATCACCATCGGCCCGCGCCAGATGATCGGCATTTCCTCCTCGACCAGGAAGCCGATCGACATGCACTCCACGCCGTGATTGCGCATCGGGTTGATCGACTTTCCGTCGCTCGACGTCGGCTGGCCCTTGATGCCCAGCATGCGCGGGATCGAGGGGCCGTAGATGTCGGCGTCGAGGACGCCGACCTTGAGCCCGCGCACCGCCAGCGCCAGCGCGAGGTTGACGGCGGTCGTCGACTTGCCGACGCCACCCTTGCCCGAGGCGACGGCGACAATGGCGCGCACCTGGGGCAGCAGCGGTTCATCCTTGTGCCCGTGGCCGTGGGCTTGAGGGGCCGGCTTCGATTCCGCTTGGCGTTCGGCAGTCAGAACGACGGTGGCGGTCAACACGCCGGGCAGGGCGTGGACGGTTTGTTCGGCAGTCTTGCGCAGAGGCTCCAGGCGGGGGCCCCGTTCGGGTTCGACCTGGAGGGCAAAGGCGACGTGGCCCTGCTTAACCTGCAGGCCGGTGACCATGCCAAGGGAGACGATATCCTGGTTCTTTTCCTCGTCGACGACCCTGGAAAGGGCCTCCAGCACTTCTTGTTCGCTGACTTGGGCCATGCTTGAAAACTCCGCCAACAACTTCGATATCGGGGCGAGGCAGGCCGCTTGACATTGCGTGGCCGGCCGGGCAGTCCTATAACCTAACGGGTAAACTAAAGAGGCAATGCGGTAGATATACGAAGCCGCTTGTTAAAACACAAAGCCCATTTCCCGATCATTCAGGAAGACGTGAAAGGAACGCACCGATATGGCATGGAATCCACAGGGCGGCGGCCCTTGGGGCGGCGGTGGTCAGGGCCCGTGGGGGCGCGGACCGTCAGGACCGCGGCCACCCGACTTCGAAGAGCTCATTCGGCGCAGCCAGGATCGGTTCAAACAATTCCTGCCGGGCGGGATGGGGGCCGGTAAGGGCCTTGTCATCGCCGTCATCGCGGTGTTGGCGCTGTGGATGGCAACGGGGATCTATCGTGTCCAGCCGGCCGAGCAGGGCGTCGAGCTGTTGTTCGGGAAGTGGCAGCAAACCACCGGGCCGGGTCTTCATTGGTGGCCGCCGGCGCCGATCGGCGAGGTGATGACGCCCCAGGTGACCCGCGTCAACCGCGTCGAAGTGGGTTTCCGCGAGGGCGGTACCGGCCAGCGGGGCGGCGTGCTGCGCGCGGTGCCCCAGGAAAGCCTGATGCTGACCGGCGACGAGAACATCATCGACATCCAGGCGGCAGTGTTCTGGTACGTCAACGACGCTGGGAAGTTCCTGTTCAACATCCGCAACCAGGATGCGACGGTCAAGGACGCCTCCGAGGCGGCGTTGCGCGAGATCGTCGGCAAGAACCTCTTCGAGTACGCCCGCACCCAGGGTCGCGTGCAGATCGAAAAGGACGCTCAGGATCTCATCCAGCGCATCCTCGATTGGTACGGATCGGGCATCCAGATCCAACAGGTTCAACTTCAGAAGATCGATCCGCCGGGCAAGGTGCTGGACGCCTTCCGCGACGTCCAGGCGGCGCGCGCCGACAAGGAGCGTGCTGTCAATGAAGCGACGGCCTATCTCAACGAGGTGGTGGAGCGGGCCGAAGGCGAATCGCAAAGGATCATCAAGGACGCCGAAGGCTTTCGAGAGCAAAAGATCGCCCTGGCCACCGGCGAGGCGCAACGCTTCCTGTTGGTCTACGAGCAGTACCTCAAGGAAAAGAACGTCACCACGCGCCGCATCTATCTCGAAACCATGCGTGCAATCATGGCCGGGATGGACAAAGTGCTGATCGACACTCGGGTGGGAGGGGGTAGCGGCGTCGTTCCCTATCTGCCGCTCGACGCCCTGACCGGCCGCGGTGCCGGTGCAGGGGCGGCGGGTACGACGACGGGAGGGAAGTAATCATGCGCGCACCCCTTTTAATCCTCGGCATCGTCGTCATCGTCGCCGGCTTCCTGGGCTTCTCGTCGCTATTCACCGTGCGCCAGGACGAGCAGGCCCTGGTCCTGCAGTTCGGTGAGCCGATCCGCACCGTGACGGCGCCGGGCCTTCACTTCAAGTATCCCCTGCTGCAGAACGTCGCCAAGTTCGACAAGCGGGTGCTTGATTTCGACGCCGAAACCGAAGAAGTACCGACCCGCGACCAGAAGCAGCTGGTGGTGAACGCCTTCGCTCGTTACCGCATCATCGATCCGTTGCTGTTTTTCCAGACCGTCAACAACGAGTTCGGGATGCGCCAACGGCTTGGCAATGTCATCAACTCCAATCTGCGTGCCGTCTTCGGCGAGGTCGAACTGGCTCGTCTGTTGACCGAGGAACGTGCCAAGCTCATCCAGGTGATCGCCAAACGGACCCACGACCAGGGCCAATCGTTCGGGATCGACGTCATCGACGTCAGGATCAAACGCGTCGATCTGCCCGAGGAAAACAGCCAGGCTATTTTCCGCCGCATGCAGACGCAGCGCGAGCAGGAGGCCCGCAAGATCCGGGCCGAGGGCGATGCCGAATCGCGTCGCATCAAGGCCGATGCCGACAAGCAGCGCACCATCATCCTGGCCAACGCCAACCGCCGGTCCGAAATTCTCCGCGGCGAGGGTGAGGCCGAGGCCCAGCGCACCTACAACGATGCTTACGGCCGGGACGAGAAATTCTTCGACTTTTGGGTGTCGATGGACGCCATGCGTCTGGGCTTGAGTGGCGAAAACACCCGCTACGTTGGCCCGCCGGACAACGAGTTCTTCCGCTTCTTCGGCGGACTGCCCGGTCAAGGGGTCGAACAGCCGGCGAAGTAGCCGGTACGAATAAGCAGAGACGGGGGCGCTGGGTGAAACCAGCGCCCTTTCGTCGAGTTGGGGGAGAAATGTCCGATCTGATCACCGCCGTCGGTTTGGCGATCGCTATCGAGGGGCTGCTCTATGCGCTGTTTCCCGATGGCATGAAGGCGGCCATGGCCAAGCTGCAGACCCAGCCGGCCTCGCACCTGCGTACGGCCGGCCTGGTGGCCGCCGTCGTCGGTGTCAGCGTGGTCTGGATAGTCCGCGGATAGGCTCTCGAAGAGAGACTGCGGATGGCCCGGAAATTGCCATATTTCGGCGGCACAAGGATATCTCCGGAGGCCGGCCGACGGGTTGAAAGACCGTGGCCCCGGGATTAGATCAATCACAGACCTTTTCCTTATCTTTGCGTATAGTTGATTCATTATATTGGGCGATGGAGATGGCCGAAGTGATGCGTTCCCGTATTCATGATGTCCGGTCCCGGCGTGACGCGCGCGTCGTTGTGATGTCGCGCCGTCAGGATGGCAGCCAGGTGCTGGCATGGTTCCTGGCCGCCATCGTGGCACTGGCCTTGATGGCGGCCTCGGTGGCCGCCCAGGCAAAAACGATGCCCGGCAGCTTTTCGGATTTGGCCGAAAAGCTGCTTCCGGCGGTGGTCAACGTGTCAACCACCCAAAGCGTGCGCGGCCGCAGCGGACCCGAGCTTCCGCAACTGCCGCCGGGATCGCCGTTCGAGGAGTTCTTCAAGGAATTCTTCGATCGCAACCAGCCCCAGCAGCAACGCAAGGCCACCTCGCTGGGCTCGGGTTTCATCATCGATTCGGGTGGCTACGTGGTGACCAACAACCACGTGATCCAGGACGCCGAGGAGATCACCGTCATCCTCCAGGATGACACGCAACTGCCGGCGGAATTGGTCGGTCACGACCCGAAGACGGACCTCGCGGTCCTCAAGGTGAAGTCCGACCGCCAGCTTCCCGCCGTCAAGTTCGGCGATTCCGACGCGCTTCGCGTCGGCGACTGGGTGCTGGCCATCGGCAATCCGTTCGGCCTCGGCGGCACGGTGACGGCGGGCATCATCTCGGCCCGCGGGCGCGACATCAACACCGGCCCCTACGACGATTTCCTTCAGACCGACGCTTCGATCAACCGAGGCAATTCCGGCGGCCCGATGTTCAACCTCGAAGGCGAGGTGGTCGGCATCAACACCGCCATCTTCTCGCCGTCGGGAGGAAGCATCGGCATCGGTTTCGCCATTCCCAGCGCCATGGCGGTGCCGGTCGTCAAGCAGTTGATCGAGACCGGCACCGTGAAGCGCGGCTGGCTTGGCGTTCACATCCAGACGGTGACCGACGAGATCGCCGAGACGCTGGGGCTCAAGGAAACTCGCGGCGCGCTGGTTGCCAGCGTGATCAAGGATGGCCCGGCCGAGGTCGGCAAGATCCGGGCGGGGGACGTCATCCTGCAATTCGACGGCAAGGACGTCACGCAAATGCGCCGCTTGCCCCGCATCGTTGCCGAAACTCCGGTCGGCCAGACCGTCGATGTGGTTCTGTGGCGCGACAACAAGCGGATGTCGGTCAAGGTCAAGGTGGGCGAACTGGAGGCGGGCGAAGCCCAGATGGCGGCGCGCCCGCAGGATGGCGGCACTGCCGGCCTGCCGGGACAGGACAAGAAGATCGCCCCTCTCGGATTGACCGTCGCCGCTGTCAACGATGCGCTGCGTCAGCGTTTCGACCTGGCTGCCGACGCCAAGGGTGTGGTCGTCGTCGCCGTTGACGAGGGTGGTCCCGCGGCCGAGAAGGGCATTCGCCCGGGCGATCTCATCGTCGAGGTAAGCCAGGAAGATGCCGATTCGCCGAGCCAGGTTGCCGACCTCGTGGAAACGGCCAAGAAGACCGGCCGTAAGTCGGTGCTACTGTTGATCGAAGGGCAGGGCCGCCTGCGCTTCGAGGCTGTGCGCATCGCTCAGGGCTGACCCACCATTATAGAACCCAGGCTGTCGGGGCGCCCTCCACACGGACGGCGCCCCGCCGCTTTTGGTGGGTGTTCATCTGTGGTTGATCTCGTTACCGTGCGGGTAGAAATTGGCCGTCGGGCGGGTTACAAATCGAGCCCGTGCCGCAACCGACCGATCAAGAAAACTGGGGGGAGCCGTGACCGAGACGACCAAGTTCTTTCTTGCGGAGGAGCGTATTCCGAAGTTCTGGTACAACATCGCCGCCGACCTGCCCGAGCCGCTGCCGGCGGTTCTGCACCCGGCCACCCAGAAGCCGATCACGCCCGACGATCTGGCCCCACTGTTCCCCATGGCGGTGATCGCCCAGGAGGTGAGTACCGAGCGCGAGATCGAGATTCCCGGCCCGGTGAGGGAAATTTACCGCCTGTGGCGACCGTCGCCCCTGGTACGCGCCCGGCGCCTGGAGAAGGCCCTGGACACGCCGGCCCACATCTATTTCAAGAACGAAGGCGTCAGCCCGGCCGGCAGCCACAAGCCGAACACGGCGGTGGCCCAAGCCTTCTATAACAAGCAAGAGGGCGTCAAGCGACTGACCACCGAAACCGGCGCCGGGCAGTGGGGCGCGTCGCTGGCATTCGCCGGCTCGCTGTTCGACCTTGAGGTCGACGTCTATATGGTCAAGGTCAGCTATTTCCAGAAGCCTTACCGGCGAGCCCTGATGGAGGCCTACGGTGCGCGCTGCGTGCCCAGTCCAAGCACGGAAACCGAATCGGGCCGCCGTGCGCTTGCCGACAATCCCGACACCACCGGCAGCCTGGGCATCGCCATTTCCGAGGCGGTCGAGATGGCGGCCCAGCGCGACGATACGAAGTACGCGCTGGGCAGTGTGCTCAATCACGTGATGACCCACCAGACGGTGATCGGGCTGGAGGCCATCGAGCAGTTCGCCATGGCCGGCGATGCTCCCGACATCGTCATCGCCTGCGCCGGTGGTGGCAGCAATTTCGCCGGCACCGCCTTCCCCTTCATCGGGCGCAAGCTCAGGGGCGGCGAAGATATCCGCGTCATCGCGGTCGAGCCCAAGGCCTGCCCGACCCTGACACGGGGCCGCTACGCCTATGATTTCGGCGATACCGCCGGTCTGACGCCGTTGCTCAAAATGATGACGCTGGGCTCTACCTTCATGCCGGCCGGTATCCATGCCGGCGGCCTGCGTTACCACGGCATGGCGCCGCAGGTCAGCCACCTCGCCCACCTCGGCCTGATCGAGCCGCGCGCCTATTACCAGAACGAGTGCTTCGCCGCCGGCGTCCAGTTCGCCCGCACCGAGGGCATCATTCCGGCGCCGGAATCCACCCACGCCGTGAAGGCCGCCATCGACGAGGCCCTCAAGTGCAAGGAGGAGGGAGTGGCCCGCACCATTTTCTTCAACCTGTCGGGCCATGGCCATTTCGACATGCAGGCCTACATGGACTATTTCGCCGGCAAGCTCGATGATCACGACCACGATGCCGAGGCCCTTAAGCGCTCGATGCTGGGGTTGCCCTCAGTGGCTGGGACCTGACGCCCGGCTTGGAGGCGTGCCGCCCAAGGTTTACAAGCGGCGGGTGTTGTTATATCGGTGGCGCGCCGTTGGCTGCGGGAACCCGTGGCCGGCGGCGCGGCGCCTCTTCATTCAAGGATGAATACGGTGAACCTTCCCCTGCTTCGGCCCTTTCCCGCCCTCCGCCCCGCCCCCGGCCGTGCCGCTGAGGTGGCGGCGCCGCCCTACGACGTTCTGGATTCCGCCGAGGCGCGGATGATGGCGGCCGGCCGGCCGTGGAGTTTCCTGCACGTGTCCAAGCCCGAGATCGATCTCGATCCCGGCATCGATGTCTACTCGGCCCCGGTCTACGCCAAGGCGGCCGCCAACTTCACTCGCATGATCGAGCAGGGCGTCCTAGTCCGCGATCCGGCGCCCCGCTATTACGTCTACCGCCTGGCCATGGGCGACCACGTTCAGACTGGCATTGTCGGCGGCGCCTCGATCGCCGCCTACGAAAGCGGCCGCATCCGCCGCCACGAACTGACCCGGCCCTCGAAGGAGGACGACCGGGTGCGCCAGGTCGAAGCTGTCTCCGCCCATACCGGTCCGGTCATGATCGCCCACAGGCCGAATACCGCCATCAAGGCCGTACTGGCCGATCAGGCCAAAGGGGAGCCGGCCTCATCGGTCGAATTGGCCGGTGTGCACCATACGCTTTGGGTGGTATCCGACGCCCAGGTCGTGGGGACGCTGCGGGACGCCTTCGACGGCCTCGATGCCCTTTACATCGCCGACGGTCACCATCGCTCCAATGCCGCCGTCAGGGTCGCCAAGGCTCGGCGGGCGGCGGGCGGAACGGCGCCCGACGCCTGGTATGAATCCTTCCTGACGGTCGTCTTTGCCGCCGACGAGATGCGCATCCTCGACTATAACCGCGTGGTTCGCGATCTAAATGGGTTGGACGCCGGGGAGTTGCTGCGGCGCGTGGAAGAGCACTTCACGGTTGAACCGACGGCTGGCGAGGCCCGGCCCCGGAGCCGGCGCGAATTCGGCATGTACGTGGCCGGCCGCTGGTATCGGCTGGCCGTGCGCAACGAACCGAAGGCAGGCGGCAACGCGGTGGCCGGGCTCGACATCAGCCTGCTTACCGAGCGCCTGCTTTCCCCGGTGTTGGGCATCGGCGATCCCCGGGTGGATCCGCGCATCGATTTCGTCGGCGGCATTCGCGGGCTCAAGGAACTGGCGTGGCGCGTGGACAGCGGCGAGATGGCGGTGGCCTTCGCCGTCTACCCGACCTCGATGGAAGACCTGATGGCGGTCAGCGACGCCGGCCAGATCATGCCGCCGAAATCCACTTGGTTCGAGCCCAAGCTGGCCGACGGCCTGGTGTCATTGATGCTCGACTGACGACGGCAAGCGCGCCGCCGTCCGGGAGCGGGGGACGGAAGCCATGGAAACGCCCGACCGGCGGCCGATCATCGTCATTGCCGGACCGACCGCCAGCGGCAAGTCTAAGGCGGCGTTGGATGTCGCCGAGGCCTTCGACGGCGCCATCATCAATGCCGATTCCATGCAGGTCTACCGCGAGCTTCGGGTGCTGACGGAGCGCCCGGGCCTGGATGACGTCTGCCGCGTTCCCCATTTCCTTTATGGCGTGCTGCCGGCGGCCGAGGTCTGCTCGGCCGGCCGCTGGCTGGAAATGGCGACGGCCGCCATCGCCGAGGTGCGGGCCATGGGGCGGTTGCCGGTGGTGGTCGGCGGCACCGGCCTTTATCTGCGGGCCCTGATGGAAGGGCTGTCGCCTATCCCCGAGGTGCCCGAGGCCGCCCGCACTGAGGCCAGGCGCCTGCACGGCGAACTGGGGCCGGAGGCCTTTCGCGACCGATTGGCCGGCGTCGATCCAGAGGCGGCGGAGCGTCTGCCTGCCGGCGATACCCAGCGCCTGATCCGTGCTTACGAGGTGGCCATCGGCACCGGCCGCAGGTTGGCCGACTGGCAGGCCGAGGAATCGGCTGGCCCGGCAGTGCCCGGGTGGTTCGCCAGCATCGTCCTGGTGCCGCCGCGGGACGCGCTCTATGCCGCCGTCGACGCCCGCTTCCAGAGGATGATGGAACGCGGCGCGCTGGAAGAGGTAAAAGCCCTGCTGGCCCTTGGGCTGGCCCCTGATCTGCCGGCGATGAAGGCGGTTGGGGTGCGCGAGTTGGCCGCCGTGCTTAAGGGCGAGATGGAACTGGTCCGTGCCGTCGAGGAGGCCCGCCGGGCGACCCGCCACTACGCCAAGCGGCAGTTCACGTGGCTGCGCCATCAGCTGGCCGGTTCGATGGTTATTCCAGCGCAATATTCAGAAAGTCATCAGCATGAAATCTTTTCATTTATTCGTCATTTTGTGTTGACCACGCAATCTTGAAGGGATAGCTTGCGCCTCTCGTTACGGGTCCGGCCAAGTGGGGCGCTCGAGGCCTTGGTGCGCTCGCAGGCCGGATTTTCGTTGATACCGTTCGTGGAAGGAGAGAGACCATGCCGAAGGAACAGTACACCGGAGCGGAGATTGTCTTGAAAGTCCTGCAGGACCAAGACGTCGACGTCGTGTTCGGGTACCCCGGCGGTGTAACCCTTCCGCTGTACGATGTTCTCTACAAGCAGAACCGCCTGCGCCACATCCTGCCCCGCCACGAGCAGGCGGCGGTGCATGCGGCGGAGGGCTATGCGCGCAGCACCGGCAAGGTGGGCGTCGTCCTGGTGACCTCGGGCCCGGGCGCCACCAATACGGTGACCGGTCTGACTGACGCCCTGATGGACAGCATCCCGGTCGTGTGCATCACCGGCCAGGTGCCGACCAGCCTGATTGGCAACGACGCCTTCCAGGAGGCCGACACTACCGGCATCACGCGGTCCTGCACCAAGCACAACTATCTGGTGCGCCATGTCGATGACCTGGCGCGTATCCTGCATGAGGCATTCTTCGTGGCGCAGAACGGCCGGCCCGGCCCGGTGGTGGTCGACCTGCCCAAGGACGTCATCCTCGGCCGTGGCGAGTACACCCCGGTGGAGGCGGCGCGTCCGCGCAGCTACAAGCCCAAGGTCAAGGGCGACGTCAAGGCCATCCGCGAGGCTGTGAAGCTGATGGCGGCGGCCAAGCGGCCAATCCTTTACGCCGGCGGCGGTGTCATCAATTCGGGCCCGGCGGCCTCTCAACTGCTGGGCGAACTGGCCCATATCACCGGCTTTCCCGTTACCCTGACCCTGATGGGCCTGGGGGCGATGCCGGCGTCCGACAAGCAGTATCTCGGCATGCCCGGGATGCACGGCACCTACGAAGCCAATATGGCGATGCATGACTGCGACGTCATGGTCAACATCGGCGCCCGCTTCGACGACCGGGTGACCGGCCGGCTGGCCGACTTCGCGCCCGACGCCAAAAAGATCCACATCGACATCGATCCGTCGTCGATCAACAAGAACGTGCTGGTCGAGGTACCCATCGTCGGCGACGCCGGACACGTTCTCGAAGACCTCATCAAGGTCTGGAAATCGAGCCAGGTGGCGCCCGATGCCAAGGCGCTGGACGCCTGGTGGAAGCAGATCGGCAAGTGGCGGGCCAAGAAGTGTCTGGCCTATCGGAAGAACGGCAAGGTCGCCAAGCCGCAGTACGCGGTGGACCGGCTGTTCCAGGCCGTGAAGGACAAGGATGTCTTCGTCGCCACCGACGTCGGCCAGCATCAGATGTGGGCGGCCCAGTACATCCACTTCGACAAGCCGAACCGCTGGATGACCTCGGGCGGTCTCGGCACCATGGGCTACGGCCTGCCGGCGGCGATGGGCGCCCAGGTCGGCAATCCGAACGGCCTGGTGGTGTGCGTGACTTCCGAATGCTCGTTCCTGATGAACGTGCAGGAGCTGGCGACGCTGGCCCAGTACAAGCTTCCGGTGAAGATCCTTCATCTGTCCAACGGCAGCATGGGGATGGTCCGCCAGTGGCAGGAGATGTTCTATGACAACCGCCTGTCGCAGAGCGTCATGGAAGCCGTTCCCGACTGGGTAAAACTGGCCGACGCCTTCGGCATCAAGGGCCTGCGCGCCGAAACGGCGGGCGAGGTCGACGACGCCATCAAGGCGATGCTGGTGCACGATGGCCCGGTTCTGCTCGACGTCGTCGTCGACCCGCTGGAAAACGTCTATCCGATGATCCCGTCCGGGGCCGCCCATCACGAAATGATCCTCGGGCCGACCGACGCCGAGTCCACGGAATCGGGCAGCGACGTCGTACTTGCTTGAGGCTGGCTCCCGCGCCGGTCAGCGGCTAATCTTCCCGTCCGGGAAGGAACGCCGCTGATGCGCGGGGCAAGCCGACCGTTCCCTTGACCGGTCATCCGGCCGGTCGTCACGTGCTTCGCGATAAATTCCGGGTCGATTGCCGACCCGCTCAGTACCTGGGGCCATGTCCATGATCGCATCCAACGGGGAAATGACATCTCACACCATCGCGGTTCTGGTTGAAAACGAACCGGGAGTCCTGGCCCGCGTCATCGGGCTGTTTTCCGGGCGCGGCTACAACATCGAAAGCCTGACCGTGGCCGAGGTGAACGCGAAAGAAAACCTGTCGCGCATCACCATCGTCACCTCGGGCACCGAGATGATCATCGAGCAGATCAAGGCGCAGCTCGAACGGCTGGTGCCGGTCCACAAGGTCATCGACCTCACGCTCGAAGGCGACCACGTGGAGCGCGAAATGGCGCTGGTCAAGGTGCGCGGCACCGGCGAGAAACGGGTGGAATCCCTGCGCATTGCCGATATTTTCCGCGCCCACGTGGTGGACAGCACCAACGAGTCCTTTGTCTTCGAGATCGTCGGCGCGGCCAGCAAGCTCGACGCTTTCATCCACCTGATGGAGCCCTTGGGCCTGATCGATATTTCGCGGACCGGAACCGTGGCCATTGCCCGCGGCCTCTCCGCCATGTAAGGAAAGCGCCGGTTGTCCGGCGACAAAGAAGTCTATTTGTTTGAGAGGATGTCAAAAATGCGCGTTTTTTACGATCGGGATGCCGACGTCAGTCTGATCAAGTCCAAGAAGGTCGCCGTCGTCGGCTACGGCAGCCAGGGCCATGCCCACGCCCAGAACCTGCGCGATTCCGGGGTGAAGGACGTCGTGGTCGCGCTGCGCAAGGGCAGCGGCAGCGCCACGAAGGCCGAGGGCGCGGGCTTCAAGGTGATGAGCCCGGCCGAGGCTGCCAAGTGGGCCGACGTGATGATGGTTCTGACCCCCGACGAGGGGCAGGCCCAGCTTTACGCCGAGGAGCTTGGCCCCAACATGAAGGCAGGTGCCGCGCTGGCTTTCGCGCACGGCCTTAATATCCATTTCCGCCTCATCGAGCCGCGCGCCGATATCGATGTCTTCATGATCGCGCCGAAGGGGCCGGGCCATACGGTGCGCTCCGAATACGTGCGCGGCGCCGGCGTGCCCTGCCTGATCGCCGTCGAGCAGGATGCCTCCGGCAGCGCCCACGAGGTCGGGCTGTCCTACGCCTGCGCCATCGGCGGCGGCCGCTCGGGCATCATCGAAACGACCTTCCGCGAGGAATGCGAGACGGATCTCTTCGGCGAGCAGGCGGTGCTGTGCGGCGGCCTGACCAGCCTGATCGTGGCCGGCTATGAGACCCTGATCGAGGCCGGTTACGCCCCCGAGATGGCCTATTTCGAGTGCCTGCACGAGGTCAAGCTGATCGTCGACCTGATCTACGAGGGCGGCATCGCCAACATGCGCTATTCGGTGTCCAACACCGCCGAATACGGCGACTACGTCAGCGGCCCGCGCCTTATCGACGCCTCGGTCAAGGCGCGCATGAAAGAGGTGCTGACCGACATCCAGTCGGGCAAGTTCGTCAAGGACTGGATGATGGAAAACAAGGTCGGCCAGCCCGCTTTCAAGGCGATGCGCCGGCGCAATGCCGAGCATCCGATCGAGCAGGTCGGAGAGAAGCTGCGCGGCATGATGCCGTGGATCGCCGCCAACCGCCTGGTCGACAAGTCGAAGAACTAGACGACGATTGCCTGTGCCGTTTGCCGAAGGGCGGGAGACATTCCCGCCCTTTTGCATGGGGCCGGGTTCAGGCGTGCAGGCTGGTCAGGCGTGAACGTCGCCAGGCACCGGGCGGCACGCCCACCTGCTTCTTGAAGGCGCGGTTGAAGGCGGCCTCGGACTCGTAGCCGACTTCCGCCGCCGCCTGGGCGATGCTCATGCCCTGGTGCTCGAGCAGCCGCGCTGCCAGCTGAAGTCGCCAATTGCCCAGGTACTGCATAGCCGGTGCGCCCATGCGCTCGGTGAACCGTTCGGCGAAGGCCGAGCGCGACAGGCCGACCTCGCGGGCCAGGACATCGAGCGTCCAGCGTTCGGCCGGCCGGCCGTGCATCAGGCTCAGCGCAGCCCCCACGTGGCGGTCGCGCAGGCCCGCCAGCCAGCCTTTGGAATCGGCGGGCAGGCCATCGATATGGTGGCGGACCGCCTCCAGGAACATCAGCTCACTGAGCTTGGAGAGGATGGTCTCGCCGCCGGCGCGCGGCTGCTCGCATTCCTTCAGGGCGGCGCGGATCAGGTCGTGGATCAGGTGGAGGCCGGTGCTCGGGGCTCGCACGTGCATCAATCGCGGCAGGGCCTCGAGAACCGGGTTGAACGGCCGTTTGTCGCAACCCAGGTAGCCGCACACCAGCCACGCCGGGTTCCCAGTGCCACCGTACTCGTGAAACACGTAGGGCAGGGCCCGATCGCGTGGCCGTTGATAATAGGTAAAGTCGGGTTCCGCGCGCTGGCCGCGTTCGGTTCCCATCACGTGGCCGTCGCCGGCGGGGAAGATCACCGCATCGCCGGCCTCGACGAAGACCGGCGGGTTCGCCCCGTCGGCAATCTGCACCCAGCACTGGCCCTCCATGACCAGATGGAACGCGATGACGTGCTCGGACTCCGGCATCACGTTGGCGCCGTAGCTGGCGACGGGCGGGGTTTCGGCGACCCACGGCGCGCGAGCGTGGATGTCGAAATAGACGGCACCGGTCAGCCGGACGGCCCGTAACACATCGGACAAGACATCCAAATCCTCGACCCCTCGAAAAACAGTGTAACAGGACGCCTGGTCAAATTTTCCGGACGGACGATCAGCGGCCCGGACGATCGAACAAGATTTGGCGAAGAGCGATCATAGAGCATCTCGACGCCTCAATCTACATTCCTGCCCTCATCATTTCTGGGGCGTGGGGTCCCGCAGACGAAGAGGGAGACAGAGCATGGACATACAAGTAATCAATACTTTTATTGAGGATTTTCGCGGTGATGTGTTTGGCCCGCTCGATGCCGGATACGACGAGGCGCGCGCCCTTTACAACGGCATGATGGATAAGCGGCCGCGCCTGATCGCGCGCTGCGCCGACGTGGCCGACGTCATCACTGCCGTCAACTTCGGCCGCACCCACGGCATGCTCGTCGCCATACGCGGCGGCGGGCACAGCGGTCCAGGCCAAGGCTCGTGTGATGATGGTCTGATGATCGACCTGTCGCGCCTCAAGGGCGTGCGGGTCGACCCGGCGGCACGTACCGTGCGGGTCGAGCCGGGCTGCACGCAGGGCGACGTCGAGCACGTCGCGTCCTCCTTCGGCCTCGCCGTGCCGGCCGGCATC
Organism: Rhodospirillales bacterium; assembly: GCA_014859895.1. Taxonomy (GTDB): domain Bacteria; phylum Pseudomonadota; class Alphaproteobacteria; order Rhodospirillales; family Shumkoniaceae; genus Shumkonia. Next base: position 10,284 of record JACZKS010000157.1, on the reverse strand, counting down.
GTCGCGTCGACCGGCGTTGCCGGGCTGACGCTTGGCGGCGGGCACGGCTATCTGAGCCGCAAGTACGGGCTCACCATCGACAACCTGATCGAGGCCGATGTCGTCCTGGCCGACGGACGGCTGGTCACCGCCAACGAGCGCCAGCACGCCGACCTGTTCTGGGCGCTGCGCGGCGGCGGCGGCAACTTCGGCGTCGTGACGAGCTTCCTCTATCGGGCCTATCCCGTCACCAACGTCTACGCCGGACCGATCTTCTGGGACTTCGGGCACGCCAAGAAGATCATGCGCTTCTATCGTGACTTCCTACCCAAGACGCCGCCCGAGCTGTGCCCGTTCCTCGGCCTGAAGACCGTGCCGTCGACGGAGCCGTTTCCCGAGGAACTGTGGGGCCGGCGCATCTGCGCCCTGATCTCGTGCTTCAACGGGTCCGCCGCCGAGGGAGAAAAGGCCATGCGGCCAGTGCGCGAGGCGTTGCCTGCGCCGCTCCTCGACGGCATGACGGAAATGCCGTTTGCGACGCTGCAAAGCCTGTTCGACCCCCTGCTGCCCAAGGGCATGCAATGGTATTGGAAGGGCGATTTCGTGAAGGAACTGTCGGACGAGGCAATCGACGTGCATCTCGCGCATGCGGCCAAGTCGCCGAGCGAGCTTTCGCTCATGCATCTTTACCCGATCGATGGCGCCGTCAATCGCGTGGGGCCGCGGGACACGGCGTGGGGTTGCCGCGACGCCACCTGGTCCATGGTCATCTGCGGGATCGATGCCGACCCCGGGAAGGCTTCCGATCTCAAGTCATGGGGCCGCGCCTACTGGGAGGCCGTGCATCCGTACAACCTGGGCGGCGCCTATGTGAACTTCATGATGGACGACGAGAACGCCGGACGCGTGGAGGCGACCTACGGCTCCAATTACGAACGGCTCACCCAGGTAAAGAAGGCCTACGACCCGCAGAATCTTTTCCGGGTGAACCACAACATCCGGCCGGCCGGCGGCGGCGCCAGCGATTGCGTCGGCTCGGTCGTTCCGGTATTCCTGCCGAAACGGGACGGGGGACGGGGCATCGATGCCCGACGAAGAGTCATATCGCTTTGAGCTTCAATTCGATGCCGAGCGCAACATGGTGCGGGCCTTCCATGCCGGCCTTTGCACGCTGCCGCTTCTTAAGGCCTTCCTCGACGCCATCGTCAATGATCCCCGTTGGGCAGCCGGCATGATGCTCCTGTCCGACTTCCGGCAGACGGACGCTTCGCACCTCAGCAACGACGATATGCGCGAATATGCCGCGCATACGGCAAGGTACTTCGATCGCATCGCCGGCTCGAAGGCGGCGACCGTCGCCGACAAGCCCTTGAACTTCGGCATGGTCAGGGTATGGGAAGCCTTCGCCGCCATCAGGGAGACCCCGATCGAGCATCGCGTCTTCCAAACCCTCGAGGAAGCCGAACGGTGGCTGGGCGTGCCGCCGAAAAAGTGACCTCGCGGTCCATCCGGGCCGGCATTTCGCCTTTCAATGGGGTTCAAACGCAAACGATCCCATCGGCCACGGCGGTAGTTTGTAGTGGTTCCGAAAATTCCTGTTAACACCGACTCACCTGCTGTGATATAGCTAATGGCCCAGCCTGCGAGGGCTGCGGTTTTTTATGTAAGCGGAGCGTACCCGTGCCAACCGGCATCGAGAGCATCGTTCGGACGAAGACGACGGACCATCCGGTCCGTGTCGCCGATCGTTTGCCCGCCCGCCTGCCCCTCGCTCTCCTCGCTCTAAACGGCCTGCTGCTGCGACTTATTCGCCCCTGAGCGTCGCTGTCCAAGTGACAAGCGTTCAGGGGAGAAGACCAGTCGAGTGACTCTGCTTAACCTGTCGCAGAAAGGCTTTTTCCGATGAGTATCCAGCGAGAACCCAATCACGTCGTCATCTTCGACACCACGTTGCGCGATGGCGAACAGTCGCCCGGCGCCTCGATGAACCTCGACGAGAAGCTGCGCATCGCGCAACTCCTCGAGGAAATGGGCGTCGACATCATCGAGGCGGGCTTTCCCATCGCCTCGGAAGGCGACTTCAAGGCCGTCCAAGGGATTTCCAAGGTCGTGACCCGTTCGGTGGTGTGTGGGCTGGCGCGGGCCACCCGCGCCGACATCGAGCGTGCCGCCGAAGCCATCAAGCCGGCCAAACGCGGCCGCATCCACACCTTCATCTCGACCAGCCCGCTGCACATGAAGCACAAGCTGCAGATGGAGCCCGAGCAAGTCTACCAGGCGGTGATCGACAGCGTGAAATATGCGCGCCGGTTCACCGACGACGTCGAATGGTCTTGCGAGGACGGCTCGCGCACCGAGCACGACTTCATGTGCCGCTGCGTCGAGGCGGCGATCGCTTCGGGGGCCACCACCATCAATATTCCCGATACCGTTGGCTACGCCATGCCCGACGAATTCGGGGCGCTAATTGCCATGCTGTTCAACCGGGTGCCCAACATCGACAAGGCGATCATTTCGGTGCATTGCCACAACGACCTCGGCCTGGCGGTAGCCAATTCTCTGGCCGCGGTCAAGGCCGGCGCCCGTCAGGTGGAATGCACCATCAACGGCCTGGGCGAGCGGGCGGGCAACGCCGCCATGGAAGAAATCGTCATGGCGCTGAAGACCCGCCAGAACACCATGCCCTATTCGACCAGCGTGGTGACCCAGCACATCACCAAGGCCTCGCGCCTGGTTTCCACCATTACCGGCTTCGTGGTGCAGCCCAACAAGGCGATCGTCGGGGCCAACGCCTTCGCCCATGAATCGGGGATTCATCAGGACGGCATGCTGAAGAATGCCCAGACCTACGAGATCATGACGCCAGAGTCGATCGGCCTGAGCAAGTCCAACCTGGTGCTGGGCAAGCATTCCGGGCGCCATGCCTTCCGCGAGAAGCTGAAGGAACTGGGATACGATCTGGGCGACAACGCCATCCAGAGCGCTTTCAAGCGGTTCAAGGACTTGGCCGACGTCAAGAAGGAGATATTCGACGACGACCTCGTCGCCCTGGTCGACGACGAGGTGGTGCGCACCAACGATCGCTTGCGCCTGATCTCGATGGAGATCCTCTGCGGCACGGTGCATCGGCCGCCCAAGGCGTCCCTGGAAATGGAAATCGACGGCGCGGTGCACGCCTGTTCGGCGACCGGCGACGGCCCGGTCGATGCGGCCTTCAACTGCGTCAAGCAATTGTTCCCGCATCGGGCGCGCCTGCAACTCTATCAGGTCCAGGCGGTAACGCACGGTACCGACGCCCAGGCCGAGGTGACGGTGCGCCTGGGCGAGGAAGGCAAGACGGTGAACGGTCAGGGCGCCGACACCGACACCATGGTGGCCTCGGTCAAGGCGTATCTCAACGCCTTGAACAAGCTGCTCGTGAAAAGAGAGAAAACGGAGCCGGTGGCGGTTTCGCTCTAGCAGCGGCCTTAGGGCTCCATTATAACTGTGTCCCGACGGCGCCGGGCCGGAGGCTAGGCGCCAGTCGGGCTTCTTATCTGCGCTGTGCGAGGACCTATGTTTTCCAGTCTGTTTGGCTTCCTGTCGGCCGACATGGCCATCGATCTGGGAACGGCCAATACCCTTGTTTACGTAAAGGGCAAGGGTATCGTGCTCAACGAGCCCTCCGTCGTCGCGTTGCAGGACGTGAAAGGCAAGAAGCAGGTTCTCGCGGTTGGCGAGGAAGCCAAGATGATGCTGGGCCGGACGCCTGGCAACGTCACCGCCATCCGGCCGCTGCGCGACGGCGTCATCGCCGATTTCGAAGTCGCCGAGGAGATGATCAAGTACTTCATCCGCAAGGTCCACAACCGGCGCAGCTTCGCCAGTCCGCTGGTCGTCATCTGCGTGCCGTCCGGTTCCACCGCGGTGGAGCGCCGGGCCATCCAGGAATCGGCGGAAAGCGCCGGCGCCCGTAAGGTCTTCCTGATCGAGGAGCCGATGGCGGCGGCGATCGGCGCCGGGCTGCCGGTCACCGAGCCCACCGGCTCGCTGGTCGTCGATATCGGCGGCGGCACCACCGAGGTGGCGGTGCTTTCGCTGGGCGGCATCGTCTATGCCCGCAGCGTGCGCGTCGGCGGTGACAAGATGGACGACGCCATCATTTCCTACATCCGGCGCAACCATAATCTCCTGGTCGGCGAAGGCAGCGCGGAACGCATCAAGGAGACCATCGGTTCGGCCTGTCCGCCCGAGGACGGCGAGGGCCGGACCATGGAGATCAAGGGCCGCGACCTGATGAACGGCGTGCCCAAGGAACTGATCATGACCGAGGCGCAGATCGCCGAAAGCCTGGCCGAGCCGGTCGGTGCGATCATCGAGACGGTCAAGGTCGCGCTTGAACACACGGCGCCGGAACTGGCTGCCGATATCGTGGATAAGGGCATCGTGCTCACCGGTGGCGGCGCGCTGCTGGGCAATATGGATTATGTGCTTAGGCACGCGACCGGTCTGCCGGTGTCGATCGCCGACGATCCGCTGACTTGTGTGGCGCGGGGGACCGGGCGTGCCCTGGAGGAGATCAAGCGGCTCAAGAACGTTCTGATGACGATGTACTAGGTTGTGTTCGCGCTCGACGTCACGGCGTAAAGTATATCTTAATCTTTTCGTGGGCATGTCTTGAGCGATTGCTGGCCATAGGCTTCATCCCGCCGGCAATCTGGCATTGAGGGACGCCGAGTTGAACGAGAAGTTGCGGCCGGTTCATCGTGTCGCCGCCCCGATCCGGAGCCTCCAACGCTTTGCCTATCTCGGACTGGTGGTGGCGGCCTTCGGGCTGATGATGCTTGGCAAGGCCGACGTCGTGGTTGTCGAGCGATTTCGCGCCCAGGTCACCGATACCGTGGCGCCTCTCCTGGATGCGGTGTCGCGTCCAGTGGCGACCGTAAATGACGTCATTGCCGAGGCACGGGAATTGGTGAACCTCCGCGCCGAGAACGCGCAATTGCGCAAGGAACGGGATCGCCTGCTCCAGTGGGAGGCGGCGGGCCGTCGACTGGAGGCGGAGAATCAGGCCCTTCAGAGACTGCTGCATTTCATCCCGCACGAGGCGCGCGGCTTTATCTCGGCCCGCGTCATCGCCGACACCGGCGGCGCCTTCGCCCACAGCTTGGTTCTGAACGCCGGAGCCGATGACGAGGTCAGGCGCGGGCAGGCAGTGGTGTCAGGCGACGGCTTGGTCGGCCGAGTGGTCAGTGTCGGTGCCCGGTCGTCGCGAATTCTGCTGCTGACCGACCTCAACTCGCGAATCCCGGTGGTGACCGAACAGTCGAGGGTTCGCGCCGTGCTGGCCGGCAACAACACCGGCCGGCCGGTTCTCGACCATCTGCCGCCAAACGATACAGTGACGGTGGGTGAACGCGTGGTGACTTCGGGCCACGGCGGCGTCTTTCCGCCGGGGCTGCCGGTAGGAGTCATCGTTTCGATCGGCGACAACGGCACCGTCGTCCAGCCGCTGGTGGCGACGGATCGCCTGGAATATGTGCGGGTCGTCGATTTCGGATTAGACCAGGGCGTTCTTCAACCCCAGGGCGCGACCGCCAAGGACTGATACTTATGAAACCGTCCTTTTGGTACCGGCTCGATCTTTGGGCGCGCCGGTTGACTCCGGTCGGGTTGACCCTGTTGTTGCTCATCATCAACATCATCCCCTTCCAGGTCCCAGGGTTCGCCCGGGTGGTGCCGCTATTCGCGCTGATTGCGGTGCATCATTGGGCGACCTATGAGCCCGAGTTGATGCCGGTCTATGCCGTGTTTGCCGTCGGCGTCCTTCAGGATATGCTGTCCGGCGTGCCCTTGGGCATCAACACCCTAGTGTTCCTGGCCGTCTACGGTACCGTGGTCTGGCAGCGCCGCTTCTTTGTAGGCAAGTCGTTCATGATCACCTGGCTCGGCTTCGCGGTGGTCGGCGCGGCGGCGATGTTGATGAGCTGGATTTTGATGTCGGCCTTCCACATGGCGCTCGTCGATCCCGAGGCGTTGCTGTACCAGTATCTGCTGACCCTTGGCTTTTTCCCGCTGCTGGCTTGGGGGTTCCTGCGCTGGCAGCAGGCCTTCCTGAAGGCGGACTGACATGCACCACGACCAGGACCGCCAGAGACTGTTCACCCGCCGGATGGCGCTTCTGGCGGGCGGCAAGGCCCTGTTGCTGTCGGTCCTGGTGGGGCGCATGTATTACCTGCAGGTCATCGAGGCCGACAAGTACCATACGCTGGCCGAAGAGAACCGCATCAACCTCAAGCTGCTACCTCCGTTGCGCGGCGACATTTTGGACAGGCGTGGCATCCCCATCGCCGACAACCGCCAGAATTATCGCGTCGTTTTGGTCCGCGAGCAGGCCCGCGATGTCGAACAGACGTTGGACCGCCTGGGCCAGGTGGTTCCCGTGACCGACAACGACAAGCGGCGCATCCTGCGCGAGGTGCGGCGCAAGCGCAGCTTCGTGCCGGTGACCGTGCGCGATAACCTGACCTGGGAGGAAGTGGCCCGCATCGAGGTTAACGCGCCGGACCTGCCGGGGATTTCCATCGACGAGGGCCAGAGCCGCCACTACCCCTTCCCCGAGGCGACCGCACATATCCTGGGGTATGTGGCAGCCGTCGCCGAAGAGGATCTCAATGGCGATGCTCTGTTGGAGCTTCCAGGATTCCGCATCGGCAAGGCGGGCGTCGAGCGCGTCTACGACCTGCCGCTCCGCGGCACCAGCGGCAACAGCCAGGTCGAGGTCAACGCCTTCGGCCGCGTCATCCGCGAGTTGTCCCGCACCGAGGGGCAGCCGGGGAGCGAGTTGAAGCTGACCATAGACCTGGAACTGCAGGAACTGGTGGCTCGCCGGCTGGGCCAGGAAAGCGCCTCCGTCGTCGTCCTCGACGTCAGGACCGGCGAGGTGCTGGCCATGGTCTCGGTGCCGGGCTTCGACCCCAACGCGTTCAATCGCGGCTTGACGTCCGAGGAATGGCGGGTGCTGTCCGGCAACCCGAAGGCGCCGCTCACCAACAAGGCGATCGCCGGCCAGTATGCGCCGGGGTCCACCTTCAAGATGGTGGTGGCCCTGGCGGCCCTGGAAAAGGGCGTCATCACGCCGTCCACCAAGGTGTTCTGCTCGGGGGCCGTCCGGCTGGGAGATGCCAAATTCCACTGCTGGAAGAAGCACGGGCACGGCCTGCTCGACCTCAAGAACGGCATCTCCCAGTCCTGCGACGTTTATTTCTACGAGGTGGCGCGCCGCACCGGTATCGACGCCATCTCCGCCATGGCCAGGCGCTTGGGGCTGGGCCTGAAGCTGGGTGTCGACCTGCCCAACGAGAAACCCGGCCTGATGCCGACCCGCGATTGGAAGCTCGCCACTTTCGGAACCCCTTGGCAACAGGGCGAGACACTCATCTCCGGCATCGGCCAAGCCTTCATGCTGACCACGCCGCTGCAACTGGCAGTGATGACGGCGCGCCTCTGTAATGGCGGCTTCGCGGTCGTGCCCCATCTCGTACGCGGCGGCGCGACGCCGGCCGGCGTGCCGGTGCGCTCGAACCAGCCGGCCCCGTCCATGGGTATCCACCCGGCCCATCTCGACGCCATGGTCAAGGCGATGGACGAGGTGGTGAACGGGGCGCGGGGCACGGCGCGGGGCGCCCGCATCCGCGAACCGGGTCGCGAGATGGCCGGCAAGACCGGAACCGCCCAGGTCCGGCGCATCGGCAAGGCCGAGCGCGAGACCGGGGTACGAAAGAACGAGGATTTGCCGTGGCGCGAGCGGGACCATGCGCTGTTCGTCGGCTTTGCACCTGTCGAGCGGCCGCGCTTCGCGGTTTCGGTGGTGGTAGAACACGGCGGCGGCGGTTCCGCCGTGGCGGCGCCGATCGCCCGCGACGTCCTCGACGCTGTCCAGCAGCTCTATGGGGAACCGGCGGCTGCGGTTTCCGCCGAGGCCGGACCGCCGCCCCGCCGGTCCGAACCCGAAGGATAAGCCGTCGATGCGCGATAACGGATTCAACCGCCCACACTTTTCCCTGGGCCAGAAACTCTGGCAGATCCACTGGCTGTTTGTGCTGTTGCTGTGCGCCACCACCGGCATCGGCATCGCCATGCTGTATTCGGCCGCCAACGGCAATGTCGACCCTTGGGCGTCGCGCCAACTCGCCCGCTTCGGGGTGGGGCTGGCCATCCTCCTCGTCGTCGCCCTGATCGATGTCCGCCTGTGGTTCCGCTACGCCTACGTTGTCTACCTGCTGGCGCTCTCGCTGCTGACGGCGGTCGAGATCGCCGGCGATGTCGGCATGGGGGCGCAGCGCTGGCTCGACCTCGGCTTCATCAACCTTCAGCCCTCCGAAGTGATGAAGATGGCGATCATCCTGGCGCTGGCCCGCTATTTCCATGGGCTGACGGTGGAAGAGGTGGGCAATCCCTTCCGGCTCCTGCTGCCCTTGGCCATCGTGATGGCGCCGGTGGGTCTCGTTCTGCGCCAGCCCGATCTTGGCACCGCGTTGATTCTTCTGATGGCCAGCGGCGCCATGTTCTTCATGGCCGGCGTCAGGCTGTGGAAGTTCGCGGTGGTGACCGTTGGCGGCCTGGGGGCCATCCCCGTCGCCTGGCAATTCCTGTATGACTACCAGAAACAGCGGGTGCTTTCCTTCCTCAACCCCGAGAACGACGCCTTGGGCTCGGGCTACCATATCATCCAGTCGAAGATCGCGCTGGGCTCGGGAGGCCTTTTTGGCAAGGGGTATCTGCAGGGGACCCAGGCCCACCTCAACTTCCTGCCGGAGAAGCAGACGGACTTCATCTTCACCATGCTGGCGGAGGAATTCGGTCTGGTGGGCGGCCTTGTCCTGATCGGGCTCTACGTCATGCTGCTGGCATATGGCTTCGCCATTTCGATCCGGGCGCGCAGCCAGTTCGGCCGTCTGGTCGGCATGGGTGTCACGGTCACCTTCTTCCTCTATGTTTTCATCAACATCGCCATGGTGATGGGGCTGATCCCGGTGGTGGGGGCGCCGTTGCCGTTGATTTCCTACGGCGGCACCTCGATGCTGACGCTGCTTTTCGGCTTCGGCCTGCTGATGGGGGTCTATGTGCACCGCGACGTCACCATCGGCCGGCGCGGCGGCGGCGACGACGTCTAGGCGATAAAACCCCAATCAACGTATCGACAAGCCCGGCCGGCTTTGCTATATGACCGGCCAGCGCTCGTGGGGCGCATAGCTCAGATGGTAGAGCAGCTGACTCTTAATCAGCGGGTCCAAGGTTCGAGTCCTTGTGCGCCCACCAATTAAAACAACGGCTTAGCGGTATCTCCGCTAAGCCGTTTTTCGTTGCCCGCCCGTCTGGTCCATCACTGGTCCATCAAATCCGCGATCGGCACGTTCAACGAACCCAATCCTTTCCAGGCCTTTCCGGGCGGGCAGGGGGCGGAAAGGCTGTTGCCGTCCTGAGCATTGGCGGCTATCGCGATCTCTGGATCTTGATTCGGTGGTGGAGGGGCAGGAGTCCATACGCTTTCGGTTCGCTGGGGTTGGACCAGGATCGGTACTTCGTCTGGTCGGGTTCGACCAAATTGGGCCGTAAGCTGAATGGCCGCTTTGGAGGAGCCTCAAGCCGAAGACGTTCAGCGATCCTCGATCGCTGCCGAACTGACTTGCGCCTCAGACGGGCCTGAATAAGCGCGTTACCGTCGGTTCGCCGCTGGCGGTCACAAGCTCGAAGTCACTGCGGGAAGGACGCGTTCCAACACGCACCCGCTGGCGAGTGACCGCGAGTTCGAACCCAGCCGGGTCAAGCCAAGCTGTCCCGTCATCCCGTCTCACCGGCATAACGGCGTAGCGCCCGCGCGCGCCAGTCGTGCCGGTGAGGGCCGCACGTATCTGGGGCACCGCGCCGACAGCGCCCTCGGTACGCGGCAAGGATGCCTGCCAACGCAGGAAAAGTTGCGGGTCGATCCGGTCCTCGCTCGCGGGATCATCCTGCTCCTCGTCCAACCAAGCGTCGAACTCCCGACGGCATTGACACGTTAAGTGGGTGGCCGGCGCGAGGACGGACCGGTACGGTGCCGGTATGCTTCCAATATCTTTCAAGCGGCATCGCTTCCCGCCTGTGATCATCCAGCAAGCGGTTTGGCTTTATGCCCGGTTCACGCTGTCGTTCCGCGATGTCGAGGACCTGCTGGCCGAGCGGGGCATTGACGTCTCGAATGAGACGGTGCGGCGTTGGTTTCTGAAGTTTGGTCGGCTGATTGCCCGCAATCTTCGACGCACCCGTCCACGTCCAACTGCGCGG
>JACZKS010000020.1 GCA_014859895.1 Rhodospirillales bacterium | reverse complement strand
GAAGGTGACGCCCCTCTTTTCCGTCACCCCCGCGCAGGCGGGGGTCCAGGGCCCGGCGCGGGGCGGATATCAAGAATCAATACCGCAGCGCCAGTTTTGTCGGCACCCGGGTTGTCTTCAACATCTGCGGGAACAAATATCGATTGGTGGTCTACGTCAATGATGCCGGCCGGCGGGTCTATGTCCGCTTCGTCGGGACCCATGCGGAGTATGACCGCATCAACGTCAAGGAGGTGTGAGATGGTCGAAGTCAGTCCGATCCGCACGGAAGAGGCTTACGAGGCGGCCTTGGAGGAGATCGGGCGGCTGTTGGAGGCCGAACCGGGGACCCCGGAAGATGACCGTCTCGACGTGCTTTCCACGCTCCTCGAGGCTTACGAGGCCATCCACTATCCGATGGAGGCGCCGGACCCGATCGCGCTGATCGAATTCGTCATGGAGCAGCGCGGCCTGGGGCGCGTGGACCTTGAGCCCATGATCGGCGGAAGGGGAAGGGTGTCGGAAATTCTCAACCGCAAGCGTCCCTTGACCTTGGAGATGATCAGGCGCCTGCACGACGGCCTCGGATTGCCGGCGGACGCGCTGGTGCGGCCGTATCGCCTGGGGTCGGAGCAGGCTGCTTAGCAGGCTGTCGAAGAAGTCGATCAGCCGCGGCAGCACCCGTCCCCGCCGCCCGGCCGCCGCCTATTGCAGCCTTTCGGCGATCCAGAGCTTGATCAGCGCCTGTCTCGTCACGCCGAGGCGCTGGGCCTGCCGGTCCAGGCCTTCGACCACCCAGGTCGGGAAGTCGACATTCACCCTCTTCGATTCCAGGTTCGGACGCAATTACGGTGACAGTGCACTTGATTATTTCATTGGTCACTAATCTGAGACGAGCCGTCCAATGAGTGCACTGTCACCGTAATTCCGGCGCTGCGCGAGGACATATTTGCACTGCGCGCGGAACTCCAACGGTCGGCGTCGCGTTAAAGGGCTATCAGGGCCAATGCTCGCATCCGTTTGAGTATTTTCCGAGCCTCCCGGCCCCGCGCGTTGTGCGCTCAACATGGTTGTTCACCATGGATTTTCAGGCGAAAAGGAGCAGACGATGGGCCAAACAACCCCGATTACCTCCGAGACTCTCATCGGCGCCGACAAGGTCAAGGGCACCGACGTCTACAATCTTGCGGGAGACAAACTCGGCAGCGTTGACGACATCATGATCAACAAGGTCAGCGGTCGCGCGATCTATGCGATCATGTCGTTTGGCGGTTTCCTTGGCATGGGCGAGGACTATTACCCGATACCGTGGGAGACGCTGAAATACGACACCCAGAAGGGCGGTTACGTCGTCAACATCGACAAGAGCCAGCTTGAAGGTGCGCCCAACTATGCTCGGGGAACAGATTTTACCTGGACCCCCGACTATGGACGCAGAGTCGACAAGCACTACAACGTGCCAACCTATTGGTAAGTTGAGCTGTGAAGCCTGGCCAACACGCCGGCTTCGCCGGCTGCTCAGGATGAGGGGTTTCTCCATTCCTCATCCTGAGCCTGTCGAAGGATGGGCCACGGGCGACGGCGGATCCTTCGAGACGGCCCTGCGGGCCTCCTCAGGATGAGGTTTTTCTCCGGGCCTCATCCTGAGCCTGTCGAAGGATGGGCCGAATTGCGAGCCGTCCAATCAGTGCACTGTCACCGAAATTCAAGCCTAGCCTCTTTGGCGCTGGCGGTAGCTGATCGACGGGCCGCCCAGGTCGAGGAAGCTCTTCGGCTGGGGCACGTTGTCGTTGGCGACGACCAGGCCGTCATCGAGCGAATGGCTGTCGGCAACGGGCAATGTGCGGAGGACGGCGGTGGCGTCGATCATGGACGTATCCCTTACTGGTTGGGGCATAAACCCTTATTGGTATTGAGCATACCCTAACACAGCCAATATGCGAATGCGACTCTTTTGCAACGCTGTCCCCCGCCCGTTCGAGGTTCTCGGCCGCCCCGGGAACCCAATCGAACCGCCGGACGGGACGGCGAAGGCGGGGGCGCCTCAGGAGAACGCGAGCCCGAGAAGCACCCCGCCGATCACCGTCCCGGCAATCGCCCAAACCAGGCTCCAGTCCCGACCGTGCTTGCTTCGCAGGTCGCGAAGATGCTTCCGGCGATCGGCCGGGTCTTTCGAGGAAACCAGCTTGAGCAGATCGAGAGATCCCGCCGCCGGGGCGCCAATGGCCATTCCACGCAGGCGATGAAGGGCCTCCGGCAGCCCGGCCACATCGCAGCATCCGCCGGGCAGCCCTTTCGGGAACTTCGCCCTGCCGGCAAGGACGACGAGGCCCGCCACGGGGACGCCGTTGCCGATTTGCTGGGGGAGCGACGCGCATTATGTACGTGCGCAAGTTTGGTGTACGCGCTCGACGATCCCATGGTGGCGATGGCCTGACGGCGCTGGCGCTAGCCTTCCTTGAGCCAAGCCTCCAGGACCTCGATGTGAACAGCGAAATCGCGCCCTTCCTCAGGCCCGCCTTTGTGAATGATGCCCGCTACTGCGTCATTAGCATCGAGGAGCGGTCCGCCGGACATTCCAGGGGTCAGCTTCTGCGTCACCTCGATGTACTGGACTGCGCTCCGAACGGTGAGGGTGCTGACGAAGCCGGGTCTGATGTTGAGCGGGTCTCCGGGCGCCCAAGCGGGATATCCGACCGCGGTCATGGAATCGCCAGTCACAATCGCATGCGATACGGGATCAAGCTCAAAATATTCGGTTGCGGGAATCGAGTGATCGAGGATGGCCAAATCTCGGTGCTCGTCCCGCTTCCGAACCGTGGCCTTGAACGCGTTTGCATGCTTCGAGGGATGAAAAACCTCGATCTCGCTGACACCTTCGACACAGTGCGCGGCGGTCACTAAGCCTACCCCCTTGAGAAAAAAGGCGGTTCCTTGTTTCCCATGATCGCGGTCCAAATTATGTTCGACGACCCACACCGCCCGATCGCGAATCTCAGTTGACGTCGGCATCACCTTGATAGGTTGCGCAGGGAAGCACTTGTTGAAGCGAAGAGTGAGGCTGCGTACGACCGAGTCCGACTGACCCTTGATGTGGCTCAGGAAGGAAATCTTGCCCCGGAGATGCGCGGCGAGGCCGGAGTTGCCCCCATGCTTCTCGTGGAATTTCTTTTCGGCCTCTTTGAGCCCGAGCGTCGCGATTGAGTGCAGGGCTGCGCGAATGTTGCGGACATAGCGGCGGTCGACATTGAGCAGTTGGTTGACTTTGAGCCCGGTGACGGTGCGCCGCGAGTGGCGGTCGGCATAGTGCGCCTTGTCGGGGTTAATGCTGAAACCGTTCTGTTGGAAAATGTCGAGTAGCTTGGGCGCGAGCAGGTCAGGTGAAAATCGTCCAGCCGGCGGGAGCGCTGCGTCGAACAACGCGGTTGGCGGGCGGTGGCCCGAGAAGGTGATGTCGTCAGCGTAGCGCGTGTAGATGCAGCGCGTCTCCTTGGCAACATCCAAGAGCTGCTTGTCGAGGCGAAAGCAGATCATGTTTGAGAGCACCGGACTGCTCGGCGCACCTTGGGGAAGATGCCCCCTATTGCAGCAGATCCGCGCGATTATCTCGGCAACCCGAGCATCAATCCCCAGCGAAAATAGCATTCCCTCGACCCGGTTCTGGGCGATCGTAGGGAAAAAATCTTTCAGGTCGATATTGACGACGAAGCGCCGGTGCAGGTGGGCAAGCGCATTCGTTTTGACCGATCTCCCGACAACGAAGCCGTGAACCGGATGGCGGGGTCGATAAAGTTCGGTGAACTTGTCGGCGAGCCTGCGCTGAAGGAATTTGAGCCTCTGGTCGGGCGCACTGATCAGCCGGACCTTGTTGGGGCCTTTGGCGATCGAGAAATGCTGATACATCCGCCCCCGAAAATGCCAGATCTTTTTGAGTTCGGCGGCGCCGAGGCCCAGATAAGCAAGGAGTGCCGCTTCGTCCGCGAGTTCGGCTGGAATCGTGATGCGAATAGGTTTACCGAACAGTGCTCCCCGGTAGGACACGAGGCCTTCCTTCCAATCACGCCAGGATTGACGCACATCCTCCGGCATGCACGATTTGTGCAGACATTAGCTCTTACGCCGCAGTTGCTACAGCGCGTATGCGAAGGAAGACCTCGCGGCGCGAAGATTAGCAGGTCGGTTGCGGAGGTTCCAGCCGAACCGCCGCAAAGACGGGCTGTGCGGCCTCCCTCAGCCCTAGCGCGGTGTCGGTCGTGCCGCAGACAAGACAACACGCTGTATCTTGCGTCCGCTCATCGAGTTTGGTACGATATGTTGTCTTGATCCCTTGCGCTGGGGAAGGCGGACGGGTTGACCGTGGCGCCGGACTTCAGATGCAGCGGCGAGGCGATGATGAAAGTCAGCGTCCCCGCCGGGCAGATTGGGCCGAAAGGTACCTCTGCGGTGATCAGTGCCGACCTGTCCGATGATCGCAAACTAGCCGTAACCCTCACCATTACGGGGACCTGTTGGACGGCTAGACCCATTTCTTTCACGGGCCGGGCGGAGCCGGGCGCTCGCGCGGCCTTGCCGAAGCGGCGAAAAACGCTAGGCTGAAGCAGGAGGTGCGATGATGCCGGGGACATGCAAAAACGTGCCAACTTGGCGCGGGCCGGGGGCCGGAGCCGCTGGGCGGTCGGGTGCCTTGGACTGTTCCTTGCGCTGGGGAAGGCGGACGGGTTGACCGTGGCGCCGGACTTCAGATGCAGCGGCGAGGCGATGATGAAAGTCAGCGTCCCCGCCGGGCAGATTGGGCCGAAAGGTACCTCTGCGGTGATCAGTGCAGCTCGGACGGGGCGGGCTAACCAACAGGACCCCAACCGGTGAAGTCTCCTCTCATGAAAGCAGCCTGGAGCCTCTCTAGGCTTGAGAAGGCGTGGTACGTCATCCGCGAGAACGCCCGGACATCCAAGTCCGAGGACGTGCGCCAGGAAGTCGAACGGTTCGGGGAAGACGCCTCCAGGAATCTCCGGTCACTCAGTTCCAGGCTATCAAAAGGAACTTTCGTCTTTCCTCCGGCCAAAGGTGTTCCGGTTCCGAAGAGGACGTCGGATGGTCGAAAGACCGGAAAGTTCCGGCCTATCGTCCTTGCTTCCGTCGAGTCCAGGATCGTCCAGCGTTCCATCTTGGATGTCCTGCTGGGGGTGGAGCGACTAAAGCCGTATGCGGAGAACCCCCATAGTTTCGGCGGCATCCGGAAAGGGGAAGAAGGCCTCGGAGCGGTTCCTGCCGCCATCTATGCGGTTCTGGCCGGCATCGGGGCGGGAGCGAAATTCGTCGCCGTCGCCGACATCAGTTCCTTCTTCACGCGGATTTCGAAGGATGCGGTGACCCAGATCATCCACGAGGCAACCCACGACGATGCGTTCACCGATTTTTTCCGGTCTGCGATCAACGTAGAGCTCTCCAATCTCGCGGAGCTGAGGGAGAAGGCGGAGAAATTCCCGACCCACGATATCGGCGTCGCACAGGGAAATTCCCTCTCTCCGCTGCTCGGGAACATCATCCTTCATGACTTCGATCGGCAGATGAATGAAGGTGATTGCCGATGCCTTCGTTATATCGATGATTTCATCATCCTTGCTCCGAACACAGGGGCCACGAAAGCGCGGATGCGGAAGGCCATCAAGATTCTGGGAGAACTCGGGATGGTGTTGTCGCCGGAGAAGTCTTCCGGCGGTCCGATCTCCATCTCGGACGATTTCGAGTTTCTGGGAATCGAGTTGAATAATGGCTTCATTCGGCCGTCCCGAGCCGCCCAGGAGAAGCTTCTGACGAAGGTGCAGGGTGAACTGGACGCAAGCATCGCCGCCTTCAGAAAGATGAAATCCGGCCAGCCCGTGGCCAAGTCCAACTCCCTGATCAGCACGCTGAAGCGTGTGGACGGCATAGTCCAGGGATGGGGGAAGCATTACCGGTTCTGCAATGACGAGCGTTGCTTCGCCAACCTCGATATCCAGATCGCCGAAAAGATTAGGAAGTATCTCGGTGCCTACTCCAGTTTCCGCCGGAGCGCCGACGATGTCGGTGGACGGGTTATATTCGGCTTGGAACAGCTGGCCCTGATTGATCGCAGCCCGTTCCTATGGCCCCAGGGAACGGCACCGCTTTTGGAGCCCGTTCCTGCGCCGTGATACTTTTTGTGGAGTGGACAAACGGAAGCCATTCTTACTTTTCTCGCCCCCCCTCACGGCCCCGCGTCCACCATCTCCCCATAGAACCGTCGGGCGTCGGCGGTGAAGGCGGTCCGCGCCGCCGTGTGGCTGTAGAACATGTGGCCGCCCTCGTAGGTGGCGAGCGTCAGGCGGCGGCGCAGGTCGGCCGGCAGGTCGAGTTGGCCCGCCAGGAACCGTGTGGCGAAATAGGGCGTCACCAGGTCGTAAAGGCCGTGGGCGATCAGCGCGGTCATCCCCGGCACCGTTTTCATCGCCCGTTCGAGGTTCTCGGCGGCGCCGGGGCCGCCGCCCCAGTCGCCGTTCTCCCACGACCACTGGGCGCCGACGCGCCGGTTGAGCACGTGGTAGGTGAGGTCGGTCGTCACGCCGAGCCGGGTGCGGATCTCGTCGTTGAAGGCCGCCGTCACCGCGGCGCTGATGCGGGCCAGGCGCGAATCGCGGGTCCGCCCGGCGGCCGGATGCGGCGCCGGCTCGTCGATCGAGGCGTCATAGAGGCTGAGCAGGCGGCCCTCGGCTTCGAGCAGGCGGGCGGCGAATTCCTCGGCCGGGATCTTGGCGCCGTGGCGGATCACCACGTCGGGGGCCAGCCCGATATGGTCGGCCAGCCGCCCCAGCAGCGCCTCGGGCCGGCCCGGCCCCGGCGCCGGCTCCGGCCC
>JACZKS010000019.1 GCA_014859895.1 Rhodospirillales bacterium | reverse complement strand
GCCCAAGATCGAGGACCTGCTCGAAACCGAGGACGACGCGCCGATCATCAGGATGATCAACGCGCTGCTTACGCAGGCCAGCCGTGATGGCGCCTCTGACATCCACATCGAGCCCTACGAGAGCCATTCGCTGGTGCGTTTTCGCATCGACGGGACGCTGCGCGATGTGGTGCGCCCGCGCCGCGAGCTGCACGCCGCGCTGGTGTCGCGGATCAAGATCATGGCGAGCCTCGACATTGCCGAGAAACGCCTGCCACAGGACGGCCGCATCACGCTGCGGATCGGCGGCAAGCAACTCGACGTGCGGGTATCGACCTTGCCGACCGGGCACGGGGAGCGGGCCGTGCTGCGCCTGCTTGACAAGGAAGCCGGCCGGCTCGACCTCACCAACCTGGGGATGAACAACGATACCCTGCGCCGCTTCGATACGATGGTCCACCAGCCGCACGGGATCGTGCTGGTTACCGGACCGACGGGCTCGGGCAAGACCACCACCCTCTACGCGGCGCTGGGGCGGATCGATACCGCCACCACCAACGTCCTGACCGTCGAAGATCCGATCGAGTACGACATCGAGGGTGTGGGGCAGACCCAGGTCAACGCGCGCATCGACATGAGCTTTGCCCGGGCGCTGCGCTCGATCCTGCGCCAGGACCCGGACGTGGTGATGATCGGTGAGGTCCGCGACCTGGAGACCGCGCAGATCGCGGTTCAGGCTTCGCTTACCGGCCACCTGGTGCTCGCGACCCTGCACACCAATGATTCGGTGGCGGCGATCACCCGCCTGATCGACATGGGTGTCGAGCCCTTCCTGCTCGCTTCTTCGCTGGTCGGCGTAGTCGGGCAGCGGCTGGTGCGCAAGCTCTGCAGCCAGTGCCGCGAGCCCGATCCGGTGGGCGGCGGCTGGCGGGCTCCCGGATGCGTCGCCTGCGGACGAACCGGGTTCCAGGGCCGTACCGGAATCTACGAACTGCTCGCGGTCGACGACGCGATTCGCGCCCAGATTCACCAGGGTGCCTCGGAAGCCGAGATTCGCAGCGGCGCGCTGACCAGGGGCCTGATCTCGATGCGTGACGATGGCCAGCGCTGGGTAACGGCCGGCGTGACCTCCGTTGACGAGGTAATCAGGGTCACGCGGGACTGAGGCGGTCATGCCCGCATACAAGTACGAAGCGGCCAACGAGAAGGGGACCATCGAGCACGGTGTGCTCGACGCCGATTCTCCGCGCCACGCCCGCAACCTGCTGCGCCAGCGCTCGCTGGTGCCGATCCAGGTTGCTCCGGTGCACGAGGGCGCGCGCCAGATGCCGGGTCTGCGCACCCGCCTGAGCCGCAACGAATTGACGATGGTGACCCGCCAGCTGGCCAGCCTTCTGGCGGCGCGGGTGCCGCTCGAGCGCGCCCTGGGGGCGGTCATCGAACAGGCGGAACGCGCAGCGGTGCGCGACCGCTTTGCGGCGGTGCGCGCCGACGTGGTCGGGGGCCAGACTTTTGCCCAGGCTCTGGCCCGACACCCTGATGATTTCCCGGACGTCTATCGGGCGCTGGTCGGGGCCGGCGAACAATCGGGCGATCTGGGTCTGGTGATGGGCCGACTGGCCGACTACATCGAGAGCCGGACCGCCCTGACGCAGAAATTGATCCTCGCTTTCACCTACCCGATGATCGTCACGGTAGTGGCGGTGCTGGTGGTGATCGCCATGCTGACCTACGTCGTGCCGCAGGTGGTGGGGGTGTTCGAGCAGACGCGCCAGAACCTGCCGCCGCTGACCGTAGCGATGATCGCGATTTCGGATTTCGTGCGGGTCTACGGAATCTGGCTGCTGGCCGCCCTAATCGCCGCCCTCATCGCTTTCCGCGTGGCGCTGCGCGCGCCGACCGCACGGCTGGCATGGCATCGGCGACTGCTCGAGATGCCGCTGTTCGGGCGGATGATCCGGGGCATGAACACCGCCCGGTTCGCCTCGACGCTGGCGATACTTGCCAGTGCCGGAGTGCCGCTGATCAGGGCCATCGAGGCTGGGTCTCGGACCCTGACCAATGAATCGCTGCGCGCCGCGGCGCTCGACGCGCTGGAGCGCGTCCGCGAGGGGGCCCCGCTGTCAAGGGCGCTGGCGGCGCAAAAACAGTTTCCGCCGATGATGATCCAGATGATCGCCAGCGGCGAGGCCACCGGAGAAGTCGGCGAGATGCTCGAGCGGGTGGCGGCCACACTTTCGACCGAAACCGAACGCCGGGCGCTGACGCTGACCAGCCTGCTCGAGCCCGCGCTGATCCTGGCGATGGGCGGAATCGTGCTCCTGATAGTCCTGGCGGTGTTGATGCCGATCATCGAAATCAATCAGCTGGTGCGCTAAGCGCGTGGCACATTCCGGGGAGCCGCCCGCGGCGGCGGGAGACATCGACGGCTACCCGTTGCTGACCCGCGCGGCGATGCTGGCGGTGGCAACCGTAGGGGCGACGATCTTCGCGATTTCGCCGCTGCTGCCTGACATTGCCCAATCCTTCGCGATCGAGCCGGGCCAGGCCGGGATGCTGCTCACCGTCTACAGCATCGTGCTGGCGCTCGCCGCGCCGATCGTCGGCCTCACGGCCAAGCAACTGCCGCGCTCGCGGGTGATCGTCGGCGGCCTGGTGGTGTTCGCGCTCGCCTGGCTTGGCGCCGGCCAGGCTCAGCGCTTCGAAGTGCTGCTGGCTCTGGGTGCGCTGGCCGGCGCCGCCACCGGCACCGTGCTGCCGGCGGCCTACGCGCTGGCCGGGGATCTCTCGAGCTTTGAGCAGCGCGGCCGCGCTGTGGGCCGGATCGTCAGCGGCTGGTCGATCGCGATCCTGCTGGTGGTGCCGACGATGGCGTTCGCCGCGCAGATCATCGACTGGCGCAGCGCGTTCGCAGGGCTGGCACTGGCGGCGCTGGGCTGCGCGCTGGCGATTGCCCTGGCTCCCCGGCCCCCGCAGGCCGCTCCGGCCGGGCCGCTGGTGCTGGCGGCGCTCGTTGCCGACTTGCGTGCGGTGCTGTCTGAG
>JACZKS010000018.1 GCA_014859895.1 Rhodospirillales bacterium | reverse complement strand
GATGCTCAACCTGGAGGAACGGTTCATGATATGGGAGATGCGACGGAAAGGGATGTCCATCAGCGCGATAGCGCGCCAGACAGGGCGTGACCGGAAGACGATCCGCAAGATTATCACGACAGGGGTACAACGCCCAGCGCCAAGGCGGCGGCAGAAAAAAGCGACGAAATTGTCAGCGTATGAAGGCTACTTGCAGCGGCGGATTGGGGAGGGGGTGCTGAACACGCGCAAGCTGCTGGTCGAGTTGAAAGCGCGTGGCTACCAGGGCGGACTGACGCAGTTGATACGCTATGTGCAGCCGTATCGAACGTCGCGTGAAGAGCGGGCGGTGATGCGGTTCGAGACAGATCCAGGCGAGCAAGCGCAGGTGGACTGGAGCCATTTTGGCAGCCTGATGCACGAGGGAAGGCAGCAGCGGCTGTATGGGTTCGTGATGACGCTGGGCTATTCACGCATGACCTATCTGGAGTTCACCACGCGGACCGACATCAGCACCTGGCTGCGCTGCCACCAGCATGCGTTCGACTACTTCGGCGGGGTGCCGCGTGAACTGCTCCACGACAACTTGAAGACCTCAGTCTTGAGTCGTGGCGCGGGCGGCAAGGTGCATTGGAACCCGCGTTATCTCGATTTCGCCCTCATGTACGGTTTCGCGCCCTATCCCTGCAGACCGTATCGCGCCCAGACCAAGGGCAAAGTCGAGCGTACGATTGGCTACGTCAAGCAGAATTTCTGGGTGGGGTTGACGTTTGTCGACCTGGATGACCTGAACCGTCAGGCGCGCACCTGGATGGAGACAGTGGCGAATGTGCGTGTTCATGGCACGACGGGCGAGCAGCCGATAAAGCGCATGGCGCTAGAGTGCCTGCAACCGCTGCCCGGACGTCCATTCGATACCAGTCTGGTCAGCCATCGCCGCGCCAGTCGCGATTGTCTGGTCAACTATCGGGGCAATGCCTACTCGGTCCCTGCCCGTTACGCCCAGCAGACCTTGCTGCTGAAGGAAACGGAAGACGGGCGCTTGTGTCTCTACACCGCGGAGCAGGAACTCATTGCTGAGCACCGCCTCATGAGCGGACGTTTCCAGCGCAGTCTGGTGGCTGCGCATTATGAAGGCTTACCGCTGGCTGCGCCGCGCCCTCGGCTCGCGGGTGCTCGACAAATCTCGCCGTATCTGCGCGACCTGGCACCCGAGGTGGAAGCCCGTCCACTCAGCCTCTACGCTCAGCTGTTGGAGCCCGACCATGACTAAGCCATCGTCGTCCACCGACCCACTCTTCAGCCAGGTACAGACAGCGCTCCACAGTCTCCAATTGACCGAGATGGCTGGCCAGTTGGATACCCTCACCCGCCAGGCGGAGACTGAGCACTGGTCTGGGCTCACCTTTCTCGACCACTTGACCCAACTCGAGGTCAATGCACGTTTCGAACGGGATGTTCAGCGCAAACTGCGTCTGGCGCGCTTCCCCTTCTTCAAGACCCTTGACCAATTTGACTTCGCCTTTCAGGCGTCGGTCAATGAACGTCAACTGCGAGACCTGGCGACCCTGCGCTTTGTCGCTCAAGCTGAGAATGTCCTCTTTCTCGGACCGCCCGGTGTCGGCAAAACCCATCTGGCGGTCAGTCTCGGCCTGGCTGCCGTCAC
>JACZKS010000156.1 GCA_014859895.1 Rhodospirillales bacterium | reverse complement strand
CCCCGGCGCCGCGCGGTCCCGAGCCCGGGCCGGAGATCGCGCCGGCAATCGCCGGAACTGCCGGCGACGGGCATCGCCGCTATGTGATCTTCCGCACCGCGACCGGCGGGCCGAAGGCGCTGGACGCCGCCTTCGTGGCGTGGATGGACGTGATCGACGCCGTCGCCGACGGCCCCGACGGCGGGGCCATCGTGCGCGTCCAGGGCCGGACCCTGCCGCTGGCGGCGCTGGACGGCGAAATTCCCGACGCCGGCCGGCTGCCGGCGCCCAGGCCCGTCATCGTCCTGAAATGGGGCGGTCGCCGCCTGGCGCTGCTGGCCGAAGATGTCCTAACGCTGACCCCCGACCCCGCCGCCGCCCTGCCGGCGGCCGCCGAGATCGTGGCGGTGGAGCGGCTATTCGCCGGGTAGGGGTGGGAAATGGCGACAGTCGGGGGCGGAACGAGGTCGGGAGCGGACATCGCGGCCCTGCTGGCCGACGGCGATTTCATGCGGGTGTGGGGGGGTGGCGCGCTGCTCGGTGTTGTGCGTTGGCTGGAGACCCTTGCCGTAGGCATCTTCGTCATCGACCTCACCGGTTCTGCCGCCGCCGTCGCCGCGGTCGGCTTCATGCGAATGCTTCCGATGCTGCTGCTTGGCGCCGTTGCGGGCACCCTGGCTGGCCGGTTCAGCCGCCGGACCCTGCTGCTGTCGGGGGCCGTCGCCGCAGGGCTTTTCGCGCTCCTTCTCGGCCTGCTGGCTTTGATGGACGCCATCGCCGTGTGGCACATCGCGCTGGGCTCGTTCCTCACCGGTATTCTGTGGACGACCGATTTCCCCGTCCGCCGCACCCTGCTCGCGGACATCGCCGGCCAGGAACGCATCAGCGCTGCGATGGCGCTCGATTCCGCAACCAACCACGTCACCCGGCTGCTCGGCGCCGGACTGGGCGGTCTGCTGCTGGGCGCCGTCGGCCTCGAGGGCGCTTATCTGCTGGGGGCCGCGATATATGGCGCGGTCGTCGTCCTGCTGTGGGGGATCGAGCGCGGCGACGCGCCGACCTCCGGCTACCATCGCAACCTGCTGGCCGACACCGTCAGCGGCCTTCGCGTCATCGCCACCGAGCGCTTCCTGATGGCGGTGCTGGCCGTGACCGTCATCTTCAACTTCTTCGGCTTTGCCTACACCTCGATGGTGCCGGTGATCGGCCGCACGACGCTGCATGCCGACTCCTTCGCCATCGGGCTGCTGGCCTCGACCGAGGCCGCTGCCAGCCTCATCATAACCCTGGTATTTGCGGCGCTGGCGCCGCGCCGCGGCCTGGGCGCCCTCTACGTTTTCGGTGTCCTCGCCTTCATGGGTGGCGCGCTGATCTTCGCCCTGTCACCCAACTATTGGCTCAGCCTGGCGATCATGGTGGTGACGGGAGCGGCCTGGGGCGCTTTTTCGGTGGCCCAGAGCACCCTGGTGCTGCTGGCCTCGACGCCGATGCTGAGGCCCCGGGCCATGGGGGCGCTGGTTCTTTGCGTCGGCCTCGCCCCGCTTGGCATGCTGCACCTGGGCTGGCTGGCCGAACACCTGGGGGCACCCGCCGCCGTCGCCATTTCGGCCGTCGAGGGCGCCGTTGCACTGATCGCCATCCTGGTGCTCTTTCCCCGCATCCTCAGGCCGGAATTGCCGGGCGCGTAGGGGGACGAATGGTCTGATCGACGGCGATCGGTTGCCGTTTGCGGGTCTTACGCTTTGGCGGCCGGCTCCTCCGCCGCGTGCGGGTCGCGCAGCACGTAGCCGCGGCCCCATACCGTTTCGATGTAGTTGGCGCCGTCGGTGGCGGCGGCCAGCTTCTTCCTCAGCTTGCAGATGAAGACGTCGATGATCTTGAGCTCGGGCTCGTCCATGCCGCCGTAGAGGTGGTTGAGGAACATGTCCTTGGTCAGCGTCGTGCCCTTGCGCAGGCTCAAGAGTTCGAGGATGCCGTATTCCTTGCCGGTCAGATGGACCGGCCGGCCGTCGACGTCCACCGTGTGGGCGTCGAGGTTGACCGCCAGCCGCCCGGTGCGGATCACCGAGGCGGAATGCCCCTTGGAGCGGCGCACGATGGCCTGGATGCGGGCCAGCAACTCGGCCTTGTTGAAGGGCTTGGTCAGGTAGTCGTCGGCGCCGATGCCGAGGCCCTTCACCTTCATGTCCGATTCGGCCAGGCCCGAGAGGATCAGCACCGGCGTGTGGACGCGCGCGTTGCGCAGCCGGCGCAGCACCTCCAGCCCGTCCATGTCGGGCAGCATGAGATCAAGGATGATGAGGTCGTAGTCGTAGAGCTTGCCGATTTCCAGTCCGTCTTCGCCCAGGTCGGTGGCATCCACCACCATGTCCGCCGACTGCAGCATCAGGGTGACGCTTTCCGCCGTTGCCGGATCGTCCTCGACCAACAGGATTCGCATGACAAACCTCCGCCCTGACCGGGCACCCCCGTTAACTATTATTAACGAAGTTTAACCATCGGAGGGGGAAAAGTCACCCAGGAAGAAAAAAGACGTGGATGGCCGTGACAAGCACCGCCATGACGGGAAAGAGGCGGGCATTCACCCCTCTCGTCATGCCCGCACTTGTTGCGGACATCCACGTCTTGGCCTTGCTTTTCCCGCTTTACCAAACCTTAAAGGGTGGCGGCCATACTCGTGTGGCGGGGCGTTTTCCGTATCGGGCAAGGGCCGGGACGTGGCGGTACTTTTCGACAACATCGTAAGGGAGGTCGGGCGGCTGCCCGATCATCGCATCTTCGGGCGGGTGACCAACGTGGTCGGCCTGCTGATCGAGGTCGGCGGCGTCGAGGGGCACCTCTCGGTCGGCGACCATTGCGAGGTGCATGCCCGCAGCGCCCGCCGGCTGGTCTGCGAGGTGGTGGGCTTCCGCGGCGGCCAAGCGTTGCTGATGCCGTTTGGCCCGCTGGAAGGCGTCGGGGCCGGCTGCCGGGCCGAGATCGGCGTCACCGAGCCGGCCATCTATCCGGGGCCCGAGTGGCTGGGCCGGGTGGTCGACGGGTTCGGCCGGCCGGTCGACGGCAAGGGGCCGCTGCAAACCGGCCCTCGCCCCTATCCCATCCGCAACCGGCCGCCGTCGGCCCATTCGCGCCAGCGGGTCGGCGCCAAGATCGATCTCGGCGTGCGCGCCATCAACACCTTCCTCACCTGCTGCCGCGGGCAGCGCATGGGCATCTTCTCGGGCTCCGGCGTCGGCAAGTCGACGCTGCTTTCGATGATGGCCCGCCACACCGAGGCCCAGGTCAGCGTCATCGGCCTGATCGGCGAGCGCGGCCGCGAGGCGCGCGAATTCATCGAGGATGACCTCGGCCCCGAGGGCATGGCGCGCAGCGTCGTCATCGTCGCCACCTCCGACGAGCCGCCGCTGATGCGCCGCCAGGCCGCCTACGTGACGATGGCGGTTTCCGAGTATTTCCGCGACCAGAACCAGGACGTGCTGTGCCTGATGGACAGCGTGACCCGCTTCGCCATGGCTCAGCGCGAGATCAGCCTGTCGGCAGGCGAACCCCCGGCCAGCAAGGGCTACACCCCCTCGGTCTTCTCCGAACTGCCGAGCCTGCTGGAACGGGCCGGGCCGGGCCAAGCCGGCCAGGGCTCGATCAGCGGGCTTTTCACCGTGCTGGTCGAGGGCGACGATCACAACGAGCCGATCTCGGATGCCGTGCGCGGCATCCTCGACGGCCACATCGTGCTCGATCGCTCGATCGCCGAGCGCGGCCGCTATCCGCCGGTCAACGTGTTGCGCAGCGTGTCCCGGACCATGCCGGCCTGCAACAGCGAGGCCGAGAACGCCGTCGTCGCCCGGGCCCGCCAGCTGCTGGCCACCTACGAGGACATGGCCGAACTGATCCGGCTCGGGGCCTACCGCCAGGGCAGCGACGCCGGGGTGGACGAGGCCATCCGCTATTATCCGGCGATCGAGGCCTTCCTGGCCCAGACCAAGCGCGACCGCACCGACCTCGCGGCCGGCTATGCCGGGCTGGCCGAGATCCTGGGTTTGCCCGCCCCGGCGGGCGGTGCGCCGACCGGCCGGTGATGGGGGCTGAGGTATGGCCGGGCACCTGAAAAACCTGATCCGGCTCAACGACTGGCAGGTCGAGGAAAAGCAGCGCGCCCTGGCCGACCTGCTGAATGCCGTGGCGGCGCTGGAGGCCAAGCGGCGCCAGCTCGAGGACGAACTGGTGAGCGAGCGCAAGGCGGCCACCGAGGCGCCCAGCGAGATCGGCATCTATTACGGCAACTTCGCCAAGGCGGCCCTGGTCAGGCGCCGCGCGCTGGAGCAGGCCATTGCCGAGGGCGAGGCCGAAGTGGCGGCGGCCCGCGACCGCCTACGCGAAGCCTATCGCGAGCTCAAGAAATACGAGGTCGCCCAGGCCCATCGCGACACCCGCGAGGCGGCCGAACGCGACCACCGCGAACAACTGTTCCTGGACGAAATCGGCACCCAGGCGTTCGTTAGGAAGGGCAAACGGCCCTCCGCAACCTGAACAGCACAATTGTAGTCGTCACCCCCGCGCTTTCCCCTCGTCATTCCCGCGCACGCGGGAATCCAGGCGGAGCCGGGCCCTGGACTCCCGCCTTCGCGGGAGTGACGGGAAAGAGGAACTCTTCCTTCCTCCATCGTCAATCCTGCGAACGTGGGAGTGATGTTGTATTGCTAAAACCGTTTCAATCGCGACAGCAGGGCGGGGTTGTCCCATTTGGGCTGGCGGTCTTCCAGCAGGACCGTGTACTGGGGGTCGTCGCTTTCGGCCGATACCAGCACCTGCAGCCAGCGCGGCACCACCTCGTTGCTGACGTCTTCCAGGATGGCCACGCCGATGGCCTCGACCGAGGCCAGCGGGGCGTCATCCAGGATCTTGAGATAGGCCATGAACGACGGCGGCTCGATAATCCACTTGTCGGGGACGTAGCGCAGCAGGATCGACAGCGGCGCCGGGTGGACGGCATGGAAAATGCCGCCGCCCAGACTGACGACGTAATCGAGCGCCTGGCCGCCCGGCCGGGGGGCGGCGTGAAGCAGGGCCCGCCTGTCCTTGATGTCCATCGTTGGCACTCCCGCTTCGACCGGTCTCGTTTCAGAATAGCCCATAATTCCGGTCAAGCGAACACCCCGCGGCCTCCCGGGGCGTCGCTTTCGGGCGCCGCCTCGATGAAGTTGGGCGGGGCCGACTGGAAGGCGAGGCCGCCGGCGACGCCGGTCGTCGCGTTGGCTTCCTCGAAGATGCCGCGGATGTCGTTTTGAATGGCGGGCGCAAGCGGCCGCTCGCTGCGCACGATGAGGTCGAGACGTTTCCTGTCGTCGCGCACCAGGCCGTCCAGTTGCAGCCGGCCCAGGCGGCTCAGTTCGACGTCGAGGATGAAGCGCAGGCCCTTGGGCGCCGCCTCGGTCTCTTCCCCGTCGCCGCCGTAGGGGTGCAGGAAAAGGCGCAGCTGGTCGATCTCCGAGCCGTTGAAGAAGGGGACGAGCGCGATCCGCCAGTCGCCGGCCACCGGCTCACGGGCCATCGCGGCGATGCCGCGGAATTCCTCGCCCAGGCGGGTCAGCAGCTCGGGCCGTTCGCGCTTGAGCAGGCGCGCCGCGCCGGGGGTGAGCCAGTCGCCGAGGTTGCCGCCGCGCAAGGCGACGAGGAAGAACAGCACGTCGGCCGTCATCCTGGCGTTGGCCTGTGGTAGGACCGTGGAAACCAAGTCGTGGGCGACGGCAGGGCGCAGTTCCTGCAAGGCCTGGTAGGCCTCGCTCAAGGTCGGCCAGGCGCGGGCCCTGAAC
>JACZKS010000017.1 GCA_014859895.1 Rhodospirillales bacterium | reverse complement strand
GTCCAACGCCACCTTCTTTCCCGCGCCATCTTCAAGAAGTTTCGCGCCGAAAGTTTCGACGTTTGGCGGCGTAGCTGCGTCGCGCTTTAATCCATATTCATTCGCATCGCCCGCAGCCGCAGCTGTTAACGTGTCAATGCCCTGGCCGTTCCTCTACCCGTGGCCGCAGCGCCCGGCCGGGCTGATCGATACCGCGTTCGGAGAACTGGCACGTCGCTGGCGGCCCATCCTCGATGCGGCCGACAGGTGCGGCGTCGACGTCTGCTACGAGATCCATCCCGGCGAGGATCTGCACGACGGCATCACGTTTGAGATGTTTCTGGAGCGGGTCGGCAATCATCCCCGCCGCAACATGCTCTACGACCCGTCGCACTACGTGCTCCAGGTCCTCGACTATCTGGAGAACATCGACATCTACAAAGACCGCATCAAGATGTTCCATGTCAAGGACGCGGAATTCAATCCGACCGGCCGTCAGGGGGTCTATTCCGGCTACCAGCCGTGGGTCGACCGCGCCGGCCGGTTTCGCTCGCTGGGCGACGGCCACATCGACTTCGGCGCCATCTTTTCCAAGTTCGCGGCAAACGATTTCGACGGCTGGGCGGTGGTGGAATGGGAGTGCTGCCTGAAGCATCCCGAGGACGGCGCCGTCGAGGGTGCGGCGTTCGTCAAGGACCACATCATCCGCGTGACCGAGAAGGCGTTCGACGATTTCGCCGGAGGCGGCGCTGACGAGGCAGCCAACCGGCGCCTGCTCGGCTTGTCGTAAGAAGGAGGTTCGGTCATGGTCATCGAGGGACGCGATAAGGTGCGTTCGCCGCGTATCCGCCTGGGCATGGTCGGCGGCGGGCAGGGGGCGTTCATCGGCGCCGTTCACCGCATCGCGGCCCGGCTCGACGACGAATTCGAACTGGTGGCCGGCGCCCTGTCCAGCACGCCGGAGAAGGCCGAGGCTTCGGGCCGCGAGCTGGGGCTGACACCGGATCGCATCTACACCACTTTCGCGGCGATGGCCGAGGCCGAATCGCGGCGCGAAGACGGCATTGAGGCGGTTTCCATCGTCACGCCGAACCACACGCACTTCCCGATCGCCCGCGAGTTTCTGGCCCGCGGGATCCATGTCATCTGCGACAAGCCGATGACGGCGACACTGGAGGAGGCGAAGGATCTCGCGCGCCTCGCCGCCGGCAGCGGCAAGTTGTTCGTGCTGACCCACAACTACACAGGCTATCCGCTGGTCCGCCAGGTCACGATCGCTTTCGGGCGGCCGAATCGTTTCATCGTTCTCTTCAAAAACCTCAGGGCGGCCCGACGATCTCGCTTCTTGGTGACGAAGGATTCAAGGACTTCGCCCTCGTGATCGACCGCCCGCCAAAGATAGTGGGTTTCACCGCTGATCCGTACGAACACTTCGTCGAGATGCCAGCGCCACTGCGCGTGGGCCCACATACGAGTGGAACGCTTCTTCTTGATCGCGGCCGCAAACAAGGGACCGAACCGGTTCCACCAGGATCGCGCCGTCTCGTGGCTGATATCGATCCCGCGTTCTTGAAGCAGATCCTCAACCTGACGCAACGACAGCGGAAATCGGACATACATCATCACCGCCAGGCGGATCACCTCGGGCGAGGTCTTGAAGTACCGGAAGGGATTTCTCATCCGAGGACGCTACGAGACGCCTTCTCGGCGTTCAAGCGGTTTTCTCTGACACTGCCCGCCGAGCTGACCGCCCAGGACACCCACTTAACGTGTCAATGCCGATCGAATTTCAGTTGCCGATCCGCGTCGAGGTGGCAAAACTATAGTTTGGCGAGAATCAAGGGTGGCCGCCGAGGCGGACCATCCATTTTTTGGGGGGGGAAATGACGACGCTGAGCAGATTGGCGATTGCCGCCGTTGCGGCGGCTGTGGGGCTGGCGATGCAACCGGCGTCGGCCGAGGAGCGGGGCCTCTTCGCTGGCGATTACGAAGGGAGCTTCTCGGGCAATTTCTCGGGCTCGATGAAATTCAAGGCCGACGCCGCTGGTCGGCTCTCTGGTGAGGCACGCGGCACCATCGACGGGCGGGCATTCGAGGGTAAGCTGGAAGGCGCCATCGGCGCCGGCGCCGACGTTTCTTTCAGCGCCACCGTGGGCGGTATCTTGGAGGCCAAGCCCAGTCCCGCCGGCGGTGGCGTCTCGGGCACCTTCCCGGCCCAGCCGTTCAACCGCCTCCAACTCACCTATTCGGTGTCCGGCA
Organism: Rhodospirillales bacterium; assembly: GCA_014859895.1. Lineage (GTDB taxonomy): Bacteria > Pseudomonadota > Alphaproteobacteria > Rhodospirillales > Shumkoniaceae > Shumkonia. The sequence goes on along the minus strand of JACZKS010000017.1, from coordinate 23,516 downwards.
TCGCCGCCGGCGGGTACGCCGATCGCGAGGGTTTTACCACCAGCCGCACCTACCAGGTGAAAGGCGCCACCGGGCCGGTGACACTCTCAGGCACCAGCGCCGCCTACGAAGCCGTCTGCAATAGCCAGTTCGGCAGTTTTTGGTTTCAGACCGACGTCATCCTGTCGGCCGGTGGCGAAACGAAGACGTTCAGCACGCCCAAACCATGCACGCGCGGCGGTGATCAGTATAAGGTCGCGCAGCCGGGTGCCAGCTTCAATTTGGCATTGCCGGAACCTAAAGGTGCCGATGCCTCGGTCAGCTTCTCGATTCGTCAAACCTTCGTGAATCCACGTTATGGCGACCGCAGTCTGGTTGTCGGTGGTGGCAAGGCGGCAATAGGCGACGAGAAAGTGGGACTTTCACTCACCGGCAAACTGACTCAAGCTCCGACCAGTCGCAGCCCGAAGGCAACCTTCGCCGGTTCTTATACCGGCAAGACTAGCGAGGCAGCGGTTAAGGGCACTTGGACGGCCACTGGTGCCCTGTGCAAGCCCGGCCCAGACGGCAAACTGCCAGCAGGCTGCAGTCCCGCCGAGGTCGCGGCTTGTCCCTCGGCCGGCGGCGGCTTTGCCGAAACCGGCCTGATCGCTGGAGCCGACGGGGCACGCGCCGTTTTCCGCTATAGCGGCCGGCCCAATGCCAAGATAAAGGTGACCATCGCCAACTCGATCAATCTTGAGGATACGGTGGTCGACTTCAAGATGGGGGCCCTGCCTATGCAGCGGGTCGAGGTCGCCTACGCCAACGATCTGCCGGCTCAGTTCACTACGGATGCGAAAGGCGATCTTCGCGCACTGCTGTTCCTGCGTGTCAAGAACGACACCTACAAGCCCAATCAGGCGCTGGTCGCGCCGGAGAAGGTTAAGGTCATTTTCACCGACATCGAGGATCGATCAGAAACCGCCGCCACTCTTGAGGTCGGTCTAGGCCTTACGCTCGATCAGCGCATGGCTGCTGTGCAGGATCCCGAAGAGGGCGGACCGCATCATTATTGGCGAGCCTACGTCAAGAGCCGTTTCCAACCCAACCTCGACCTCGCCGCTTACGTCGAGAAGATCAAGGATTGCGGAGCGCCAATCACGACGCCCATCGTTAACGTGCAGTCTGTATGGTTGAACCAGGACGATAAAGGAGCCCCCCTTGCCGACGGTGTCGGCGGCGGAAGTACGGCTGGCACTGCGACCGCCGGCACCGATGATTGGATGGCGTCAGGCCGCAACCTCTCCATCGCCCTGTCGAAGACCGGCCGGCCCTACCTGACCGTGCCGGCTGCCATTCGCCGTCGCAGCGAACCCGCGCTGGAGGTGCGCGGCGATGTGTTGCCGGGCATTACCCATTTGCGCGACGGTCAGTTCATCAAGGCCTACTGGGCCTATGTCAATATGGGTGAAATGATCTATGCCGGAGGCGACGCTATCGCTGCCTCGGGGGGGCACTTCCTCAGTTCGTCTGGCACTATCGAACCACGAGTATTGGAGCGATCCATTTACGTACTGGCCAAGGAAGACCCCGAGGCGTGGTACACCTCGGCTACTTGCATGCTCGAACCGCAGACTGGTTTCCAGCTTGCCTGGATGATGTGGTCTACATGGATTCCCGGGTTTGGCCAGGGTTTCGATCGCGTTGAGAAGGCAATGAGCGTGATTTGCACCATGGCTCGTGGTGATGTCAGGGGCGGCCTCCTTACTCTTGGCAAGGAGATCGGCAAGGAGGCTTTCATCGCTCAGATCAAGAAACGGGTAGTTCCTGGCGTGGCTTTATCATTACTCAAAGGCAAATGTCCGCCCTCCGTCTATCGCCTGGTCGGCGTCGATCCCGACGGTGCGCTCAAATTCTCGCAGGCCTACACCAAGTGGCAAGAAACCATGAGCATGGAGGTGGACGCGGTCATCGGCCTGTTGGAAAATTCGAATTGGCAGCCTCCGGTGCCTGGCACCGCGCCTTCAGCGTCAGCGCCGCCACGCTCGCCGGTGCCGACGCCCGGTCCTGCTCCCATCAACCAATGGCAAGGTATCGGTGGTGATAATCCTCAGCCTGGCACGCCTGCCGCGCCCAGCGCTCCATCAAGCGATAGATCGGGTGGTTGGCAGACGATCAATTGAGCGGAAGACGGCGACGCGGCTCGCCGACGACTTCGGCAAAGCTAGACTATCGTCGTCCTATGGACAGCGGAAGCCGCCTTTTGAAATCAAACCTTTATCGTGATCGAAAATGCTTCACATCCTTTCATTTCTCGATTGAGCCAACGGATCTGCCATTGGTCGGGCGAACGCACCCCCGGCGATCGGCAATCCTCAATTGACACGCGCCACACGCAGGGGCACCCTTGAAGGAAGGGAAAAATGCCGGCAGGACAGCGTCGCGGTTTTTTGCGGCGGGGTCTCTGACCGGAATTGGGGGGGAAACGTCTTCGGCCGGAACAGGCCAACTTTTCTTGGTTGTTGAGGTTGGATGGGCGACGCCTTCGGATCCGCGATCCGTGGCGGCGATGAACCTAGGAAGTTGCCGAGCAGGCCGGCGGCCCGCTTCCCCCCGATCACTAGAGGGGGCGGGAGACATGAGAAGGACAATAGTCAGCTGGGGGATCGCTGGTTGCTTCGCCATCGCGGTGGGGCTGGCTCCGCCGGGCGCCGCTTCGGCCGAGGCGCCGCCCGGGGATCGATTGATTCCCGGGCAGGCCGACGAACTGTTGGCGCAGGCCAAAGATCCGAACGCAAATCCGTTCGGTGGCCTAATTGAGGGGTTGTTCGGGGGTGGTGGCAATTCCCGCCCATCCGGTGCGAGTTCGAAGGATGCCTCGCCCGCAGTGGGCGGCGATCCGATAGCCAATGCGCTCAAGCAGCTTGATATGGCCAGGGAAATCGAGGCCAAGGCCGTCCAGTTGGAGGAGAGCGTCGGCCGCGTGATTTATACAGTCAAGCTGTACCAGGCGCTGAATGGCGGCATCTGGTACAGGCTCGGCATGCAACTCAACGACGTCTACAAGCTCAGTTGTCGGGCGGACGTCGGATGGGTGAAGGACTTCATCACGGCGACCCAGACAAAAAGGACATCCGGCCAGAACGCGTTGAAGTACGTCGAAGTCAACGCCGTTGACGATATCGTTGGCCAGAGCCACACCATCGCCAACAACAATGGCAAGATCGCGGTATTGCGGGAGTCGGTTTCGGCCTATGCCGACGCCGTTGCCGGTCCGGGAACTTTCGAGAAACTGGTGGCCGATCAGAACGCCCCTCTCGACGCAATGATGACGGCGTATTTGGCGCGGATCGAAGAGATCACCGCCACGATGGATGGCGCGGCTCTTGTTTTTGCCGACATGTCGCGATCCTACATGGCCGCTGTCGGCGAGATGGACCAGGCTATCAAGACGTTCGGCGAGCAAAGCGAACTGGTCGCCGGCGAAGTGACGAAGCAGATCGCCATCCTGGCGCTCGAGGTTATCAATGTGACAAGCGCCATCGACAACGCCCGCAGCAACCCCTTCCAAGCGATCCTGGTGCTGGCGCAAGGGCTGCAGATCATCGGCGATCTTCAGAAGATGCAAGAGACCCTCGGGCGGTTCAACGAGACCAAGGATTGGTTCGATGCGCATTCTCTCGAAATCCTCACGGCAAGTCGCGGCGCCAGGATCGAACTGGCGGCCTCCATCGAAACGCTGAAAAAGATTCATCCAACCCTGACGTCATCCTGGAAGCGGCAGTTCGGCCTAGCCTCCCAGGCAGCAAAGAACCTCCGGCGAACCACCGTCGCATTCGAGAAGGAATTGGCGGCAGTCAAGGAGAGGGTTCGCCAGAAGTCGCAGACGATCGGTAAGGCCGACCTGAACGAACTCAATTCCCTGATGGAAAAGCCGAGGCGACTGAGATCTTCGTGATGGCTGTGAAGCCTGAAGCGACTTGTGCGGAGAAAGGGGTTGGAAAGAATGGCGAGAAACATACTGAGAATTATCGTTCCGGCGACGGTTGTCGCGTTGATGGCGGCGTGTACGCCTCAGTCGGCGCACGATGCCCGCGGTGACCTTCATTTGACCGCTGGCGCGGCGGCTGAAGCGTCGAAAGTTGCTGCATCGGAGAAAGAACTGATGAGAACTGTCGCCTCCGACATTCAGATGGATGGCAGGAACATCAAGGAAGTCGAAGCCTGGTTCGATCAGGGGCGCCCAGTTTCCTTCGACTGAACAAGGGGCGCAGCGTTGGGCGGGCCGGACGAGAGGCGGGTGGGAGACTAACGAAGATGGGAAGGCGCGGGGCGTTCGCAAGTGTGCTGTGGGTGGCGGCAACGATGGCCGCGACAGTGTTGGCGCCGTGTGGGACCGCGGCGTCGGCCGTCGGTGATTTCTTCTGGTCGGGGTTCAACATCGCCGATCCCGCAGTCGACAAGGCGCGCCTCGAAAAGGTGTTGTATGCCAAGGCAGATCCCCTGTTCCGCAGCCGCAACCAGGGAGCCATTGCGGCACTGTTGAGCGGGGTGAAATGGGACGAGTATTCCTACTTTGAGACCGCGTCCGAAACGGGATACGTCAAGGAAAACATGCGGGATGTCTATGGCGTCTTTCTCTCGGTCGACCGGGTGATGCGATTCAAGCCCAGCATTGTGTCGATCGCGGGCAAGAACACCGAGAAGCATTACACCTACGTCTTCGTCACGCTGAACATCTTTGCGGCCGATAGCCGTAATCTTGTCTTCTCGCATCCCGTCTTTCTTACCGACGTTTCCGGCACGCCGACGCCGGTTGCCGAGATCCTGACGGTAACGCTGGGCAAGTTTGCCGAACAGTTGAAGGATGTCAACAACCCGTTCACCGTTAGAATGCGCCGTAACCTGCAGACCTACTTCGGCCAGCCTGGCATCTCCAATGAAGCGATCCGGCGGACTAAGGGGGCCATCCACCCAATTGACGGCTACTTCGAGAACACGTTTGGCGTGATGGGCCTGTGTGACGATTGCGTGGAAGTGCAGGAGCCTGCGGGGATGACCCAGCCCGACCCTAAGATGATGGGCGATTTTGCCCGCTTCTTTCTGAACTCCCGGTTGGCCGAGTTCCATCAGGTTGCGTTCCTCAATGAACAGGCCCGCACGGTGGAGGAACGTGCTGGCGACGCGGCGGCGACCGCCAAGGAAGGCGATATCAAGCGGGACTGGTCGGAACTTTGCCTTCCCGACTATGACGAAACCGGAAGAAGCCGCGTCTGCGTAAGAGTTGGGCCGCCCCGCAACCCGATCTGGATCGGCGTGCGATCGCTGGTCAAGGCAACGACGGGTGCGGGAGGGCTCATCACGCTGCGCTTCGCGGCCGTGGTTGATTTCGAGGCTGAACTGGCGGACCGCCCGCAACCGGCCGCCGGCCAAATGGCCGAAACCGGCTATGAGGTGCCCGCGGCACCGGGCGAGGTCGTCTCGAACATCTATTATGTCAATGCGCTTATGAAGGCGATCAACACGTTGAACGACAAAACGATTCACTAATGCCGATGGACGGTCAGGATCGATGATGAAGGTTTCCAGGGTTTGGGTCGTTCTCGCTGCGGTGGCTGTTCTGGTTGCGGCCGGGTACGCCGGTGGCGCCGAGAAAGTGGAGATGCGCGTCAATGCCGTCGTGGTGGCGCCTGCGGCCAGCGTAGCCGTGGCGGAAGCGGCGGCGAAGCGTCGCGCGCTGGAGGACGTCGTGAAAATGCGCGGCAACCGGCAACTTCGTGACGGTGACGTGCAGGAAATTCTCGCACGGGTCGACGAGATCGTGACGACGCGACTCGTGCTGAACGCAGCGCCGGTGAACGGCCGCTATCAGCCGGCCTTCTATTTCAACGTGCGGATGGAACAGGTCAACGCCATCATCCAGAAGGCCAATGTCGGCGAACTGAGCGCCATGGGCAGTCCTCGCATTCAAGTCGCCGTCATCATTCGTCGGCTGCCCAGCGACTTAAGCGACACCGCGGATCGTGAGGTCTATGTCGACGACCTTAACGAAACGGTGAAGGAATACTATGGGCGGGCTGGGTTCTCGCTGGTGGACTTCCTGAACTTCGAGCAGGAGAAGCTCTATACGATCGATCGCCTCAGTACGCTCGAGGACGAAGCGTTTAATCTGCAGAACCCACCGACCGCGATCGATTTCTATCTGCTAGGCCAGTTGGACATTCCCGGCGACAGTGTCGCAGCCCGTGACGGCGGCGCCTATTACCGCGCCAATGCCAAGCTCCAGATCAAGCTGCTGGACCTTAACAGCGGCCAACCGGTATCGGCCAGCCGCACGGTTGAGGGAACCGGGCAGACGGTCCGCGAAAGCGTCGATGACGCCCTGCGCAATGTTGTCAAGGCGATCGAGGAAAAGGCAAGTGCGCCGGACATTCTCAAGACTTGGAACCGCAATATTGCGACCGGCATGAAGTACGAGGTGAGTTTCTGCGACAAGGCGCTGAACTACGCCTATTTCGACAACCTCGCCAAGGCGCTCGAATCTTATGGGAAGCTGTCGGGTAACAAGAGCGATCAGGTACCGCTTTACGTGTTCCAGTTTCCGGGGGGGAAGTTCCTTGATCCCGCGAAGGAATTCGAGCGCATTCTCGAAGACATCCAGAGCGGCCGCGGCGAGTACAAGGATACGTCGGTCAGGCCGATCATTTTCAAGAAACACAAAGTGTTCATGTTCGGCAACTCGCCGAACTGTTTTGGCGGCGGCCGGGGAATGGACCCGGTCTAATTAAAAGCTCGATTTTATCCAGAGGAAGGAACTCTTTTCAACAAAAGGGACCATGGCCTTCCATAGGAAAGTTTGAACGGCTGATTTAACGAGGCAGGGAGTTTGTTGAATGGTAAAGCTGGCTTCACTTCGAAAGGCAGTTATCGCTGTGACCGGATCGCTGGCGCTGGTCTCCTGCGCGGCGGCGCCGCGCGTTGCACATGCGCAGCAGGGAACGGACATTCCCGTCATTGTCATGGGTGAGGATTCCGACCCGATGAGCGTCGCCCGTTCAAGCGACATCTTCCGCCGCGTCATTTCGGAACTGCAAGAGCAGATGAGTCGATATGACTTCTACGTCATCGACGAGAACATTCTGACGGTCGAACTGGGATGGCAAGTTCGCGAGCGTCGTCCGATCACTGAGCTGATGCAGGTTGTACAGTTGGCCAACCAGAGTCGAGATCCGCGTCTGCAGGCTCGCGCAATGGTCGTTTTCAAGATCCGCGCGGCCGCCCAGAACGTTGGCTTCGCGACCAAGGCGATGGTCCGGATCACCGGCGACATCTACGACTACCAAGCACGCCGCTTCATCGGTTCCTGGGAAGCGCCGCGCATGGAGTTTCCTGCGCCGGCGAACTGCAGCGGCATGTGCATCCAGGAGGTTGTCGGTGACCATGCCCGCGACGTCGCGGCCCAGGTTGGCGACGTGATGCGGAAGAAGCTCGCCTATCTGACGCGGGGGGCCGGAGCGCCGGTCGTCCAGGCTGCGCCCACGACCGTCGCGTCGGCGGCGCCTGCGTCGGTTGCCGCCGCGTGTCCGGCTGATTCCGATACGGGATTGACCAACACCTACGCGGTGGTGTTTCGGAATTTCACTACACGCGAGTACATGGAAGTCAAGAACGTGATGGAGCACGAGTTTCCCTGCTTCATCACCACCCGCAACCCGTCGGGTGACACATCCAAGCGCATCTACGGATATGTCAGCCGTGCATCGGCGAGCAAGATCGAGGAGTGGCTGAACATTTTGCTTATTGACATGGGCCTCGACCCGGACAGCCAGGTCAAGATGGTGGTCAGCGGCACTGAGATCCTTCTCGACAAGGTGTTCGGCAGCTCGCCGCAGGAACCGGGAGTGGCCCCTCGCTTCCGGTAAGACGGGTGGTATTCCCCCCTCTCTCTCATGCCGACGGGAGGGGGGAACGCTCTTCAGCATTGCCATTGCAGTCTGCTTTTTGCTGCCGCCGCTCATTTACGACTTCGGTGCGGCTGGTCACGGAGAATGCCATGCGAATTCGATGCTGGATGTCCATTGCGGTGGCGGCGGGATTGATTTGCATCAGCCCCGTGGTGGCCGACGAAGCCGGGGACGTCGCCTATCCCGCCGACTACTACGGGCGGGTCGACCTTCCGCTGCCCCAGGCCTTCAGCCACCTCAAACGCCTGATTGGCGAGACGGAGAACTTCGAGCCAATCAAGGATTTTTCCGAGGACAACCGCTACCGCGTCATGGCCTCCCCGATCGGCCGCCTCGACCTGTTGGTCCGCACCGACGGAAAAGAATCTGTCTCATTGTGCACGGGCTGGGTCATTTCGGAGCAGTACATCATGACCAACCACCATTGCATACCGGGGAAGAGCGCGCAGGTGCTCAAGGCGTCGCTGCTGATGAACTATCTGTACGAGGGCAACGCCAAGGCCGCAGAACGCTTCGAGGTGGAGACCGTCCCCATCGAGACCAGCGTTGAACTGGACTATTCGATCGTTTCCGTAAACGGCAATCCCGGCGCCAAGTACGGCGTCATTCCTATTCTGGCACGCGACCCGAAACCGGCCGAGGAACTGTTCGTCATTCAGCACCCGGCCGGCACGCCGAAGCGGTTGACGCGACGCAACTGCCGGGCCGACGTCGATACCGAACGACCTGACGAACTGCGCCATTTCTGCGATACCCTCGGGGGCAGTTCAGGCTCGCCCGTCTTCTCCGACAACGATATGACCCTCGTCGGTCTGCACTTTGCCGGAATTGAGAAGAAGGTGAATTTCGCCAAGCGGATGACCGTTCTGATCCAGAAGAGTCCGATCCTCGCCCAACTCAGCAGTGTGGGGCAGGGGAATACGCGCGAAGCGTCGCCTGAAGTCGCGCCGACTCATCAGACGACGCAGCACCCGGCGGCGCAAGCCGGTCCGACGAATGAATCGGCACCGCAGAGCAGTGGCTGGCAACCCATCAATTGATGCGTATAGGAGAGTGTCGAGATGTTTGCGCGAATTTCAGGCTTGTTGCTGGCAGGCGTGCTGATGGCCGCGTGTCAGACGACGTATATGGATCAGACCCAGGCCATCCATAGTCTTGTGGGTGGCGGCTTGTCCGATACCGAAGTTTTCACGCCACCCTATGCGACCTTCCTCCGATCCGACGGCGCGTACTGCGAATCCTATCAGATCCGACAGTTCAACCGAGCGAACCAAGTTCGGTATGGTCAGGCGACAGTCTGCCAATTCTCGAACGGGCCATGGTCGCTAGCCGACCGCTCCTTCGCGGCGTGGTCGCCGGCCAGCCTGCCGGCCCCCAGCCATCCAGCGGTCGGACCCAGCTATCCGGTGCCGAATCCCAGCTATCCGGCTCCCAGACATCCTCATCCCAACTATCCGACGCCACCGGCCTCCGGGCAGCCGGGACAGTGGACGCCGGTGACTCGCTAATCGACCGCCCCTCGCATTGTCCAAACGGTCAGCACCCCGCCGGGATCACTCGGCGGGGTGCTTCCGTTTTCCGCGTTCAATTTCCCCCTTCATCCTTCCATAGGGTCCGATGAGCGCCTGCGGCATGGATTCCGCAGTTGGCCTTCGCAAGACAGGATGGAATGGACCATGGAAGATTCCGGGTACGGAAATGCCATGACGGAGATTGCCCTGGCTTTGGCCATGGCGTTCTTCAGCATCATGGTGCTGACCATGATCTCCATGGGGGTCGGCAGTGCCGATCAGAAGCCGATAGCTGCCGCCGTCGTCGCGCCGGCCACGACAACCGCCGCCCCCACTTCCCAGATAGTTCCCGGTGACGAGGACATGATTATCGTCTTCTACCGCGGGCGATTCATTGATGCCAACCTGCGGCCTCTCGACCCGGCAGCAATCCACGCCCAGAGGCGGGTGATCCTTGCACTCGATCCGGCGCTCCCGATGAACGAGGCGTTGGCGGCGCGCGGGCGCCTCAACGTCGAGAATCTGGTCGTTTCCGTCCTGGACGACCGTTGGCTGAACCGGCTGAAAGGGATTCCCAATGCTTACGGTACGCCCAATTGATCGTTCCCAATTGCATCTGTTGATCGTCGTCGCGCTGGCGATGATGATCGGCGTCGGGTTCATCACCCCGGCGGCGGCCGGCACGGCACTACGTGCCAACATCGAACGATTGGTCGTCGAAGAAGCGTCACGACAGGGAGTCCCGGCATCGCTGGCCCTGGCGGTGGCCAAGGTCGAGTCCAACTTCAATCCCCGGGCGGAGAGTTCGGCCGGGGCTCGTGGCGTGATGCAGATCATGCCCAAGACGGCTCGCGACTTGTACGGAGTGGGGGCGGCCGACCTGTGGGATGCGGGCCTCAACATTCGAATTGGCGTCGACTATCTCAAGAAACTTTACAGCCAGTATGGTGGCCGGTGGGATCTGGCCCTTTCGCACTACAACGGCGGATCGCGCGTCGGCACCCCACCCAATGCTCGTGTTATCCCGGCAACTCAGGGTTACGTCGATTCGGTCCTGGCATGGCAGCGGAGATTCGAACGCACCAATACGCTGGTAGCCATGGCCGGAGCCGTCGAAAACCGTGACCGGCAGGTCCAGCGGATATCCGACGCCAGGGCGGAGTACTGGATGTTCGATGACCCGACGGTGGTCCGGAACTGGCGCCACTATATCAAGGTTGCCGACTACTGGCTGAGGCGCAAGGCAGCAAAACCGGCTGCTGACCCGGGTGTTGCGGACGACCCAATGTCAGGCGCAGTCTTGACGGACCAGGCATATGACCAGTTTGAGGTGGCTGACAAATCCGACCGGCCATCGGACGAACTGGCACGCCGCTTCGTAGCGCGGCGGCTGCAGTTCCGCGATCAATTGACCAGCGGCACACCGCCATGGACACCCAACCGGCTGCCGGCCTACTGGCTGCGCGGCTAGCCTGGCCATGAGGCGACCGGCGCCGTCTACCCATTTTTCAATCGTCTGCGGAAACGGTATAGCGGCCATGCCGGCTTGCCGGTGCTATTCTGGAGCGGAGGCCTTGCCGCTGGCAATCAGGATGGACGGGCACTCGCCCTCCGTAGTCAAGGTGGTGTAGAAACGGTGTAGCGGCTCCAGCGGAGTGTCTGCCGCGAGTTCTGTTCCAGGTAGGGGTGAAATGGCGGGCATCTCGGCTGAACAACTTGTTCTGGAGATCGGCAAGAGTTCCGAGCTGGTTGCCGCTTTCCAAATGGTCGCGGAAGCCGAGATGGACGGCGAACCCAAGTTTTCGCCACAGGTTTGTCGCGACTTGGCCAAGGCGATCGCCTGCCGCACCTACGCCAAGGCCGTATTGGAACTATGTCATTTGGTCCGGCTGGCCGATACCGTTGCCGGTGGTGCCGGCTACGAGATATTTTTCTGGGGGGCGGGGTTAGCGCGGGCCGCAGGCTTCCGGGCCCAGGTCCTTGATGCTGCGCGGCGGCGCGGCGGGCGTATTCCCGGGCTTGTGGTTGGGGATTCCGGCGTCACCGTCAGCTATCCCGATGGAAGTTTTGCCGTCACCTACGGGCGCATGCCGTTCCTCTCTGCGCTCCTTGAATTCCTGATCACGACCGTCGGCTATGCCGACGCCGACGCCTTGCTTCGCGGAACTCTCCGGCAGGGACTGACCTTGAAGACTATCTCGCAGATGGCCAACGAGCTTTCTCGCCTCGTCTACGACTATCTGAAGGATCACCTGCCAACCGCCCAGAACCAACGCAAGTTTCGCCGCCTGATTGACTTTGTGGCCGGTCAGGCTGGCGAGGACTTCGGGCCCATGAACATCGACGACGCTGCGATCTTTGAGTTCTGGTGCCAGGAATCGGCGGCAATGCCGGTCGAAGGTGTCGACTTCAAGACGTTCCCGGCAGTGTTCAAAGCGTTCGTCCGCCTGCGCCAGACGCTGGCTTGTGCCGCCGATTATATGGCGATCGAGAATGCCAGAGTGATCGGCTTCGATCGCGAGGCCGGAGAAGTTGATCCCGATTCCATTCTTGGAATGATCGAAACGGTCGACGATTATCGCAGCCCCCTGGCAGCGCTCGAAGAGGCTCCAGCGGACGCGATCAAGTTTCTCAATCGACGGGAGGTTCTGGCTCTGACCCTTCTGTTTGAGTGCGGCGAAGCGGCATTCGCCCTGCCGCTGTCCTTGTTGCGCTGCGAGGTTTTCGGCAAGGGGCAAGGGCAGCTCACGCAGGCGCTCCGGCGGAGGGTCGGTGCCGACGAGTTGCGGATGCTGATCGCGGCATGCGCGCCGGGAACCTACCTCGAACGCAATCAGGACTTTCGAGATATCGCCGTTCATTTGAGACGGGTCTTGCTGGCCTGTCTGCACGCCCTCGCCCGGAATCGGGACCGCCAAGCCATTAACCTCGTGATGACACTCGGGCCCGATATGGACTTCTCGCCGCTCGGCAACCTGCTGAACGTTGGATCGGCCGGCGACGACGGTGGCGGCGGCGGAAACGTGACCGTTTTGCGCACGGCGACCCTTTCCGACAGATTTCTGGCGGCGATTGAAGATGATCAACGGGTGGGTCCGGAAATTGCACGCCTGATGGGCGAGGCCCGCCGGGCGTTCCGGGGGCTCTCCCGCCAGGGTTTTGACGACCTGAGCCTGAAGGATGGGCAAATCGCCAAGGGGTATGCGGCGGGAGCTCCCATTCTGGTCGAGGTCGGGGCACGGCTTTCGGCCTTCCTCGATTTGTTGGGGCGTCTAGGTCTTCCATATGGCAATTGGGACCGCCAATACGCGGCCGACAAAATTGCGTTCTCGAAGCAGTTCGAACGCCTATACGGAGGGCTCCTTTGATGGCCACCTGGAACACCTTGAGTGACGGCAGGAAGGCGGCTGCCGGACAGGTATTCGACGCGCTGTCCACGTTGGACGCCCTGACCGATTTCTCGGCGGATAGCCAGATTTCTCGGGCCGTTGGATTCGCCGATCTCTACGCCTATGCAACCGAGCCGGACCGACCGATGGATGAACGGCTGCAGCGGGCACTGGCGTCAGATGCGCGGTTGCGTGGCGACCTCGATCGGCTTCTCGAAAACACGGCCCTCTACCGGTTCCCAAGGCTGGCGGCGGCCAGCTCTGGCGAGAACGATCGCCGAGAAGGAGACGGCTTCACCATTCGCCTTCGCCAATCGCGGGCCGAGGAAACCCAGACCTACGTCATCATCGAGGTGCACCCGGGCAAGGAGGCCCCGTCCACCTTGTTTATCTTCGGTGCTGGCCATCCCTATGGGAAATTTCCGTTGCCGGCTGCCCAGGACGGGGTCATACAGCTTCTTTCGGAAACGAGTTCGGACTTGGTGAAGGCGTTGCTCGACGTGCATACGGAGGTGTTCATCCGGTGACCGCGGTTCGGGTCTATGTGGCCACCACGGACGGCCCGTCGGAAATCCAGCGAATTGCCGACGAGGATCCAGATGTCAGGTCAGTGGTTTGCCTGAACGGGACGTCGGAGGCGCTGCCCATCAGTGGCGGGTATGATGCTTTCGTGCGCAAGCCAACCGGCGTGGTTGAACGTCTGTTCGGGCATCCGGTTTTCCGCATGGACGTGGCGACGCGCATTTCCGGCGGCCATAGCTGGCAACTACCGGTATACGCCGCTCACGCGCTGCGGGCGGCGGGCCAACTGGCCCAGCGAGGCGCGCCGGCGACCCGCGTCATCTGGCTGACCGGCACGGTGGACAGCGACCTGCGGGTCGGACCGGTGAACCATGTCGCCGAAAAACTTCGCCATTCCCAGCCATTGTTTCGGAAGCTGCGGGCCGAAGGTGTACCGGTCACCGTTTTTGTACCCAAAGCCTGTGCCGACCAGATCCCGACGTCGGAAGCCGGCGACGGGGATGACGGCTTGGCGGGTGTGGAGGTTGTGCTGGTAGAAACCGCGTATGCCGTGTGCCACAACCTGGGGCTGTCTCGGATCGGTCATGGCGTTGGGAAGGGCCGGCCGCGTTCCGGGGGCGGCAATCGGAGTCGCGCAGTCCTGACCGCCCTCATCGTTCTTGCCGTCGGTATGATCGGTGCTGTGCATTGGCGTGCCGAAGTCGGCACCTGGCTTGGCTCACAGCCGCCGACCGAAAACCGGCTGAACGGCGGCCAAACGGTCGCTGTCGTCGGCCCGCCAGCGGTCACACCGGTAGCGCTGGGTGGGATGTCGACGACTGTTCCGGCGCCGGGTCCTTCAGCCGACAGTTCACTGGGTTTCAGAACGCCCGACGCATCCACTGTTCCGACCACCACACCCGGTTCCAAGAGTTCGGCCCCTGCCTCGGTCGCTGCGGTTGCCCAGGTCGCGAGCCTACCGGATGCTGGCATGTCGCCCGAGGCCCAACATTCGCCGCGTCTCGCCGCCGCGGATGTCCAGGTGTCGGCGGTCGAATGGCGGGCCCCGGGAGGGCGCAGTTGTGCGGTTGCCGGATTCGGCAGCGCAGGACCCGCCGAGATGGCGATCGGTACCGTTGTGTCGGGCCGATTTGCCGTCAGTTCGGCCAATGGCCTTTGTACCGCCGGCTACCGTGCCGTCAACAAATTCACGGCACCGGTGCGTATTTGGCTGTTTGCAGCGCCAATAGGCGCACGTAAGCATTTCGTGGCCACCAGCTCTGCCCTGGAAACCCATGTCCTTGGTCCGGATGAGGCGACGACGGTTGAACTGAAGCTGCCGCGCTGGATCAACGAGCCCGTCAGTCACCGCATCATCGTCGTCGCCACGGCCGAAGCTGATGGCAGTTCTTTCGGTTGGCTGGATCAGGGAATGGCAGCGTTCGGGACGTCTTTCGACTTCGGACGCTGGTCCGATCTGAGGCGTCGCATTCAGGACAATGGGATGGTTCTGGTTTCCGCCGTTCACGAAATCATTCCGCAGTAGTCGCTGCCAGCCAGCGCCCGGCGAAAAACGCTCCATCCCTTCCATACCCCCTCGTGAAGTCATCACCAAACGGGGGTACGCCCATGTACACCAGACACCCATTCACCTTGATGGGACGGTTGGCGCCGCGCGGAGCCGCCATAGCAGCCATGCTGCTGTCATTGTCGGCCTGCACGACGACCGGAACCGCTAATCCTAGTGATGGAATCGGTTTTCGCGAAGCCCGATTCGAAGAAATATCGGCAATGCAGCGGTACCGGCAGTGCCGGGACGACGCCGTCTCCCTCGACGAACAGGCCCGAAGCTCCGGCAACGCGGGCCGATATCTTGCCAGCGCCAGGCTTCTCGAAAAGTGCGAGGCCGAACTGGGGTCGGAAGCCAAAGGCCTAGCCGTCGAGGAACGCATGCGCGCCTATGCTCTGGGGGTCCAGAACTACCTGAAGGGCGGCGACGTCGCCAAGGCCAGCGAAACATTCCAAAAGTTCCCTCAGGCCTTCCCGGGCAGGGATCTCTACTACTTCGACGGCTCGTCCTTCATCGAGACGATGGCGGTGCTGTTCGGCCAGAAGGAGCAGCCCGAATACGGCCGGTTCGCTGTGCTCAACGTCAACGAGACGCTGAAAGGCGAAATGCGCCGGGTCGAATACTGGAAACGTAACTAGCTTGCCAGGATAGGAGAAATTCCATGCAACGCATTTCTTCGGCCAACCGTGTGGGTCCCACCGGTCTTCTGGCGGGGGTTGCTTTCGGCATCGGCCTGCTCGCTGTCCTGTTCTGGGCGACCGGCGCATTCGCTGGTACGCCTGCCTGGCAGCCGGACGCCAGCGAGCGACTGGTCAAGCTGCCCAGCAGTTACTTGAAAAAAGCGATCGACCGGGACTTCGCCGGGTCAGAACTCGCCAGTGCCCTTAACGACACCAACACGCGGATCAAGCTGAAAGGCCAAACCTTGAGCGATCTGCAGGCGGCGATCGACAAGGCGGACGGCGAAGTGAAGACCGAGCTTCGCCATCAGTTTTTGGCCGAGAAGCAGGAGTTCGTCAAATTGATGGGCGAGCAGCAGGGGATGCGCCGCAAGCAGGTCGAGACCCAGATCAAGCTTTACGACCGCCTGCTTGCCAAACTGGATCGGCGCGAGGCTGGCAAATCGACGGCAACCGCTGAGTTGATCAAGCATCAGGAGGTCGCCCACCAGCGTTTCGCTGACTCGGTCGCCTCTGTCGACATGGCACTGTTCGATTCGTCGACCACCGGCGAAAGCCGCTATGCCCGAGAATACTCGAAGAACATGGCGGCCATTGAATCCCTGGTCCAGGCTATCAGGGAACATCCGATGGCTGCCCAGACGGAGATCGACGGCAAGGCGATGAGCAAGCAGGACTACCTGCGTCAACTCATGGCCGAGAACCAGGCCGACCTCGCCATCCTCGATCAGGAGGAAACCATCCTTGGTTACATGGCCAAGCTGGTGGCGCTTGACGCAATGTCCTTGTCCGAGGACGTCGCCGGTGCCGACGGCGAAACCGACGACGACGGTCAAGTCAGCCTTTCATCGTCGGTCGACTTCTTCATTTCCAAATAGGCGCGGAGGATCCCTCGATGACCATCGCAAAGACTATCCGCTTGGTGCCGCTGGCGGCGACGATCGTGCTGTCGGCGGGCATTGCCAACGCCGGTACGCTGGAAAACCTGGAACGCGAGCGAGCCATCCTTGTTGAAACGCTGCTGTCACCGGCACTGACAGCCGAGGAACGTCAGGACAAGGTGGCTACCTCGAAGATGCGCCTCGTCGATCTGGAGCGCATGGTGCTGCGCGACGAAAGTCTCAAGGGCCAGAACCGGTCGATCATCCGCAAAGCGTTCGAGAACTATGACCTAACCTTCCTTGTCCACGCGTCGGTCGAGAAGAAGGCCAGCCTGATGGACTTGTGGCTGGACCAAGTCGGGATCTCCACCCATTCGCTGATGAACGCCCGGGTCGGGAGGCGCTGATCATGCGTGGTGTTCTTGCGGCCCTCGACACCGGATCCCGCGCCGCGGCACTGATGCTCGGTGGCGTCACCTTGGGGCTTGCCGGGGTTGTGATGGCGACGTCGTGGACGACGGGCGATGTCGCCACCTGGGCGCAACGGGTGTTCGGTGCGACGTTCATCGCCCTGTGTACCGGTCTGATTTTCACCTCGATCTTCTGCTGGCTGCGACTTCGCCAAACAGGCGTCAAGGTGTGGCTGGAGGCGGGGCTGCAGTCGGCAACCGGCGTTGCCACCCTGGCGCTCACCTATACCTTGCTGGGCATCAGCCTGGGTGTCGGCAGTCTGGCCACCCAGGAGTTGGCCCCGGAAACCGTGCGTGTGGTGATCCGGGAACTGACCGAGAACTTCAGTCTGGCGTTTCTGACCACCGTTGTCGGCCTTCCTGTGTCCGCGATACTGCGGACGCTTCTGTTGGTGACGAATGCCAAGATTCAGACGCAACAACGGGCGCCGGTCCACGAGTTCCAAGATGTGGGAGCCTAAACCATGCGTTTTCTCATGTTCAACGTCGTCGTGTTCGGAGCCCTGTTCTACCTGTTCACGGAGGACAAGGTCGAGATCGTCGCGGTAACCGACAATGCTCATGCGATGGTGTCTCGGGCAGGTACGTTGGTCAACCATGCGGTCGAAAAGGTCAACTCCATGATCGGCAAGGAGAATCCGCCTGTCGATAATGCTGCTATCGCGCTGGAGAGACCGGAACCGCCCGTCGAGATCAAGGAGCAGGGGCCGGTTCCGACAATCCCGATGTCCGCGCCGCCGGTCCGCAATGAAATGGTTGCTCAGGACTCGGCGTCAACCGTTCGGGTCTCGCCGGGGGCTCCCAGGACCAAGGTCAGCGAACAGTCTGTCGAGCCGCCGACGCGCCTGGCCGCGGACGAACTTCCCCAACAGTGGGTACCGCAACGGACCGTGGCCAAGGTTGACCCGACGGTAAGCGAACAATTACTGGCGGCGGGCAATCCGGTGCCCGAGGCGCCATTGAAGACCACCGTAGAAGGAAAGCCGGAAATTGCCATAGCCCCGGGTGAAATCCTGATGACCCCGCGTGAGCGGCGTAAGGAGTTGGCGGTGCTGGCTGAGGACATGGAATTGCTGTCCCTCAATAAACTGAGCAAGTGAAGCCATAATGCGGTGGGCAAACGGACGCATAGCTTCGGTAGCGATCTCGCTGGGGGCGGGGATGGCCCTTTTCCTTCTGGTGCTGGAGGAATGGTGTCCACCGTCCCCATCCAAATCCGTCGCGGTGCCGGCGCCCTCCAATGCTGAAAGCGAAGTCGTCGATCGGTCGAGCGAACTGAGAAAACCAGTGTCCCTAATTGTCGTTTCGCTTCCCGCGCCACCCATTGCCTCCGAGCCAGCCGAAATCAAACCGCTTCCTGTCAGGGCGGCGCCTTCCGCCGCTGAAACACCTGTTCCGCAACCGATGACGTCGGCGGTTGAGGCACCCCGGCACGAGATCAAGGTGTTGCGCCCCGGTTCGGCAGAATCACAGCCCCCGGCTCAAGCCCGGAGTGCGGTTCGTGAAGTGGTGCCGCTTCAGCCTGCCCGCGAGGCGATTGATGATAGCTCCGCCGTGGAAGCGCAGCCGGTCAAGGCTTTGATGCCGGCCCTGGCGGTGCGCCGGGAGGAGCCCGCGCCACCCGCACCGGCTTCACAGCGGACGGAAAATGTGGAACCGCTGCGTTCGCATTTGGCGGAAGCTCTGGATCTGGCGCGCCCTGCAGAAGCAGAGGCGCCTCGGGCGGCGGACCTTGGGACTGTGCATGTCTCGACTCAAGCTGGGGGCGCCGTCGCCCAGGAAGGCCGAGCCCTGTTGCGTTTGCTCGAACACGGCTCTGGGCCGGCCATCGCGATTGCCTGGCCGTCGGACACGGGCCAGCAGACCCGCCTCTATCAGGTCCTGGCCCGCTGCTACGGCATGCGGTCGATTGTCATGGACGGTCAGGGGATTTTATATGTGGCGGACGGCGCACGGGGTCACAGGTGGGAACTCAATCTTGACCGTTTCAGCGGCTTTGTGCGTCAACCGTTAGGGTTCATTGCACCGGAGGAACGTGCGCAAGCCGCGGCCATACGCCGTCACCACACCCTCGACGGCTCGGCTGGCGTCGTGCGCATCTTTCCGCGGAGAGTTGACGCGGTGCTGCTGGGTGGCCTGCGACAGGTCCTAGGGGATTCCTATGGCGATGCCCGGGCCATTCATGCCGTCTATCGCTTGGAGGGAAGCCGTCTGTTCGTTGAACACATCGAGCGCGACGGGGTCGTGGTCGATGGCCGCATCGCCTTTGCATCGCTCAGTCGTGGTGCGTGTGGAGGTTGAAGGAGGCGACCGTATGGCAAGGCGCCCGATACTCATTATGTTGCTGGGAGTGGCCGTCGGACTGACCGCCGGGTGCGGCGGACCAACCCGCTACTCGGGCTATGAGGCCGAAATCGGCCAGTCCGAGTTCAGGCGTTCCGTCGAGTTTGAGATAGGTGGTGCTTTCTATGAGGATCCCCCGGCCTGTGCCGTCGTCATGCCGTTTATCGGAACCGGACGGGATGACCCGCGTGCCCCGTTCGTCGAGGAATCGCTGGCCCGTCAATTATCGGCCCATCTCGAGCGGGTGATCGGTCCGCGGGCGCGCGACCACTGGGTCCGCGATCTGGCGGTCGATTTGGCCAACCAGCGGGATCGAAAGATCCTGGCAAAGGCCAGCGAATGCGGCTTTCTCCTTGAGTCGGCACCATGGGGCGACGGTGCCGTCTATGTCGCGTTCTGGACCCAGGAACGGGTCGGGATCGAGGTTCGTATGGTTCGCGCCCGTGACCAAGCAGTGGTTTGGAAAGCGCGCCATGTCGCTACGCGCTCGGAAGGAGGGGTTCCCCTATCACCGTTATCCGCCATCTACAACATTGTGATCGCCAGTGATTTCAGGGCGGACGGAGATGTCCCGCTGTCACTGGTGGATGACGCAACCCGGCGAATTGCGCAGACTCTTCCGGATACCCGGCATTTCGGAGCGCGGACAGTCCGAGGTACACGATGAGGAGATCGGCGAAGGGGGTTTTCATGCGTCTTGGGTGAGGTAATATCGATGGGCGTTTTCCTGAAGGGACAGGGGTACCATGAAGGGTTCATCCAATTTCCGCACGGCCTGGGCTATCGTGCTGGTGGCGGGCTTGGCGGCATTTTCGATTCACGGACGAGCGGCCGAGCCGGTTAGCAGCAGCTATATCCTAGGAAAGCTGGTGCCGATCACCGGCCAGGAGGACCGTTCGATCG
This sequence comes from Rhodospirillales bacterium, assembly GCA_014859895.1. Lineage (GTDB taxonomy): Bacteria > Pseudomonadota > Alphaproteobacteria > Rhodospirillales > Shumkoniaceae > Shumkonia. The sequence continues at coordinate 3,343 of JACZKS010000017.1, read as the reverse complement.
ACCTCGACATCAAGTTCGATCTGGAGTCGGCACAATTGACGGCTGGCGCCAAGACGCAGTTGGATTTTCTTGGCCAGGCCCTGGTGTCGCCGCTGTTGGCGACCGCTCAGATCGGCATCTACGGTCATACCGATGCTTCAGGGACGGCCCACCTGAACAAGGCTCTGTCGGAAAAGCGCGCTGCCGCGGCCAAGAGCTACCTTCTCGAGAGGTTTGCGATAGATCCCGAACGTCTGATCACTGCCGGTTATGGTGAGGAGAAGCTCAAAAACCCGGCCAATCCGAATGGTGCCGAAAATCGACGGGTCGAAGTCGTCAACCTGACTGGGACGTCGTCACTGCCAACAACGCCGACCAAGGGGCCTGCCGGGGACATGCAGGCCATCCAATAGTGTCGGAGGGCGGATCGCGTCGGCAGGATACTTTGATCGATGTCAATAGGGTCACAACGAGTGTGCCGGATGCCGAAGCATGCCCAGACATGAACCGTCCATTGCAGAGGGCAGCTGCCTTCCAGCATAGTGATAAGTAGGGAACCGAACGGGCGAATAAAGCCCATCGATTTGACGGGAGGGAGCGTTGGAAAATCGAGGTGCTTGCAGGGCGCTGCCTGCCCGGGCGCTATTTGCTCTGGCTTTGATCTCGATCGGAGCGTGCGGCGCGGGGGCACAGGGGAATGGCCACGGGTCTGAACCATCCGCCCGACTGGAGACGTTCCTCGGTCCTGATACGATTTCACTGATCGCGGCGACCGACCGGGTCGAGCCATTCCTGCTCAGGAACTCGCTGGTGTCCGACGCCGGGAACCCCGGAACCGTCTCCGGATATGTGTGGAAGGCGCGCGGGGCTGACCTGGCTCCCGCTGTTGTGGCCGATCTGAAGAAGATGATGCTCGATGGGACCAGTTATGATTTTGACATGGCCAAGAAGTGCGTGATGGTTCCCGAGTTTGCCCTGCGTCTTCATGCCGGGCTCCGACATTTGGACGTGCTGATTTCCTTTTCCTGCAACACATGGACGTTCCAGGTGGGCAGGGACGGCCGGCTTGAGGATTTCGATCCCGTTGCAGGGCGCATGAAGGCCATTGTCGAAACCGTCTTCAGGATGGACTGAGCGCACCATTAATCAGAAAACGCAACAACGCTTGCGGAGGAGCGGGGGGATGCGGATCCGTAGACTAGTTCGGACGATTGCGTTGTGCGTTATTTTTGGCGCCTGTGGGATCGGGTCCTTTCCGACCGGCGCAGCGACCCTTCATGCCATTTTTGTCATCGACACCGGCGACAAGAACATCGGCAGCATGGTGGCTCGCGATTTGGGGATCGTCGGCGACGAGGTCCAACGGGTTTCCCTGGAGACCGGCCTGGCCCTCAACGACCGCGTCTACAAGGGTGCCGACTTCACGATCGAAAACGTAAAGGGCGCCATCCAATCAGTGGCGCCGGGGCCTGACGACGTCATCTTCTTCTATTACTCCGGGCACGGGTTCCGCACTCCGCCGAAGAAAAGCGACTGGCCCTATTTCTTCTTCCACTCCGATCGCACGATCGATTTCGGATGGGTGACTGACACGCTGAAGGCCAAGGAAGCGCGGCTGGTCATTGCCCTGGTCGATGCGTGCAACAATGTCGCCAGCGTCCAGGTGCGCGAGGAACAGAAGGGGGGGGCGGACGCGGGCGCCAAGGCGGCCGATGGCTACAAGAAGTTGTTCCTTCGCCACAAAGGTTACGTTGCCGGGGCGTCTTCCATCCCCGGCGAAACGTCGACGGCGACGTCGAGCGGTAGTCTGTTTACCCTCAGTTTTCTCAAGGCCCTCCGGGACGAGATCGGGCAGCAGGAGCCGAGCTGGGATTCGCTGATGAAAGTAGCGGCAGGGTCGCGCCTGACCCATCAAAGTACGTCCGGCCAAAGCTATTCACAGAAGCCCTTCTACGCGATGAGCGTGTCTCGCATCGCTGCCGTTCCTCCGGCCGTGACTTCGCCTCCCGTCACCACGCAACTCCCAGCCGTTCAACCGCCGGCCGTGCAGCGACCTTCTCCACCGTCGCCGACGGTTCAGTATCCGCCAACGTCGACGCCGCCGGCCTCCACCACGCCGCCGCCGGCCCCATCGCCGCCCGTGGTCACTCCGCCGTTGCCGCTAACCTCAACGGTCCAGTATCCGATGCCGGCCCAGGTAACGCCTCCGGCACCGCCGCCGGCGCAGGGGGCTGGCGTCCTGATGCCCGTACCTAGCCAGTGGGTTCCTATCAACTAATCGGATTGCGGCGGATCCGAAGCTTGGTCGAAGCTCCGTCAACGGCGTAAAAGGCTGGTTGATCGGGGATTAGTGAACGCGAAAAAGGGGGGCGGGCCCGTCGGACCGCCCCCCTTTCCGAGCGAAGGTTCAGGATCTCCGTCCTGACAGGGAATGGTTTACCGGTGGTAGCCCCAGGGGCTCGGGTATGAGGTGTGACGAACCGGCACGTTGGTGACCGCGGTATGGTTGACCGTCGTGCTGGTCTGGGTCACGTAGGTGCGATTGTCGACATAGATGTTGGTGGGTGCTCGGCGTTGCTGGGCGTGTCCGTATCCGTAGCTGTAGCGGGTGGGCGCGGGCCTGTAGACGGTGCGGGTATGGCTCGTGTCGTAACCATCGTAGCCGTTCCAACTGCTGGCATTGCTGCCAATGGCGGCGCCCAGCAGGGTGCCCATCGCAGTTGCGACCAGGCGACCGTTGCCATTGCCGATGTGCGAGCCGGCGAAGCCACCCGCAGCCGCGCCCAGAAGGACGCCAAGGGGATTGGAACTGTCGGCCGCAGCCGTGTTCATTGAAGCGGTGGAGCCCAACAGGGCGAGGCCGGCGATGGTGCTGATCAAAGCTTTCTTGAACATGATTACCCTCCTTCATTCGGATGACGAGACCGACAATGCGAAATCCGTCCGTTAGAGGGTATGAAAAGGCGAGGGTGATTTTTCGATGCCTGCTTGGCGTAAGCCAGGCACAGAGCCCACGACCGCTTCTCTGTCTCTGGTCGCGCGGAGGTCGCCAATGTGGAACACGAGGAGGTCCTGGCCGCTATCGAAGCGACACCCGGCCGCCGGCCGGCTTTGCATCACCGCCGAGGGCATTGACACGTTAAGTGGGTGGCCGGCGCGAGGACGGACCGGTACGGTGCCGGTATGCTTCCAATATCTTTCAAGCGGCATCGCTTCCCGCCTGTGATCATCCAGCAAGCGGTTTGGCTTTATGCCCGGTTCACACTGTCGTTCCGCGATGTCGAGGACCTGCTGGCCGAGCGGGGCATTGACGTCTCGAATGAGACGGTGCGGCGTTGGTTTCTGAAGTTTGGTCGGCTGATTG
>JACZKS010000155.1 GCA_014859895.1 Rhodospirillales bacterium | reverse complement strand
CATCGGCGGCTTCGGCGCCGCCGCCCCCGCAGTTGAGCGCCGCCCCGCCGGCCCCCTCCGCACCGGCGATGCCGCCGGTCACCGGTGTTGCTTCGCGTTCCAACCGCTTGCCCGCCTCGGCGGATCCGTTCGAAACCGTGGTGGTGTCGTCTTCGGGCGTCGACTCCTCGGCGGACGTTTCCGCACCGCCGCTTGCCGGCGGCGGTGCGCTGGCCGCTCGGGACGACCGCGTGCCCGACGCCGGAAGGTCTCGAGGCAGCTCGATCCAGGTGGCGACGATCCAGTTCGCCAACGGTTCTTCCGATCTCGACTCCCGCGACCGCACGATCCTGCGCAACGTTGTGGCCCTGCAGCGCGAGCGGGGCGGCATCATCCGGGTGGTCGGTCACGCTAGCCACCGGACCGCCAATATGGATCCGGTCAGCCACAAACTGGTGAACTACGACATTTCTTCCGAGCGTGCCGAGATGGTAGCCAAGACGTTGGTCGAATTGGGCGCGCGAACGCAGGATATCGTCGTTGTCGCCAAGGCGGATGTCGAACCCTTATATTACGAGGTCATGCCGGCTGGCGAGGCGGGGAACCGGAGAACCGAAGTCTATCTCGACTTCTAAACCGCCCGAGAACACGGCACTATGAGGACGCACTTCCGTGCCCGGCGGGGCCGGGACGGCGTTCATTTGCACGACGAATGGTTATGATGGAACAGGAATTTCACCGAGTCCGGCGGTTGCCGCCCTATGTTTTTGCCCAGGTCGACGCGATGAAGGCCCACGCCCGCGCTGCCGGCGACGATATCATCGACTTCGGCATGGGCAATCCGGATTCACCGACGCCCCCCCATATCGTCGAGAAGCTGGTGGAGGCGGTCCAGGATCCGCGCACCCATCGCTATTCCTCGTCACGAGGAATTCCCGGGTTGCGCAAGGCCCATGCGGCCTATTACGAGCGGCGCTTCAACGTGAGCGTCGATCCCGAGACCGAGGTCGTCGTCACCATCGGCTCGAAAGAGGGGCTGGCCAATCTGTCCTCGGCCATTACCACGCCGGGCGATGTCATTCTGGTCCCCAACCCCAGCTATCCGATCCACCAGTTCGGCTTCATCATCGCCGGCGCCGCCGCCCGCAACATCCCGGTCGAGCCGGGGCCGGAATTCATGGCGGCGCTGGAACGCGCCGTGCAGCACAGCGTGCCCAAGCCGACGGCGTTGGTCCTCAACTATCCCAACAATCCGACGGCCTATCTGGCCAACCTGGACTTCTACGGGCAGGTCGTCGATTTCTGCCGGTTCCACGGCATCTACATTCTGTCGGACTTGGCCTACGCCGAGATCTACTTCGACGTCGATCCGCCGCCGTCCATCCTGCAGGTTCCGGGGGCCCGCGACATCGCGGTCGAGTTCACCTCGATGAGCAAGACCTATTCCATGCCGGGCTGGCGGATTGGCTTTGCCACCGGGAACAAGCGTCTGGTCTCGGCGCTCGCCCGCAACAAGTCCTACCTCGATTACGGCGCCTTCACGCCGATCCAGGTGGCGGCGGCGGCGGCGCTGAACGGGCCGCAGGATTGCGTCGCCGAGATCCGTCAACGCTACAAGGAACGGCGCGACGTGCTGATCAGCGGGCTCGCCTCGGCCGGCTGGGAAGTTCCCAGCCCGCCCGCCACCATGTTCGCCTGGGCTCCCATCCCGCCGGCCTTCAAGCACATGGGGTCGCTGGAATTCGCCAAGCTTCTGCTGCGCGAGGCCAAGGTGGCGGTGGCGCCGGGCGTCGGATTCGGCGAGCATGGCGATGACCACGTCCGACTGGCTGTGGTCGAGAACCGCCAGCGAACCCGCCAGGCCATCCGCAGCATCAAGGCGTTCTTCGCCAACTATGACGAGGCGATGGACGAAACCTGGAAAAAGAACAGCTTTCAGCCGGCAAGGACAGAACAGAAATGGTAAAATCGAAGGACGCTCCGCTGAAAGTCGCCGTGGCCGGCCTGGGAACGATCGGCGGCGGCACGCTCAAGCTTCTGCGCGACAACGCCGACCTCTTGAAGCAGCGGTGCGGGCGTGATCTCCAGGTCGTCGGCATTTGCGACCTGCGCAAGGATCTGGCGGCCGAATGGTCGCAACATCCGTGGTATGACGATGCCCTCGCCATGGTGCGGGAGTCAGGCGCCGACGTCATCGTCGAACTGATCGGCGGCGCCGACGGCATCGCCAAGAAGCTGACCGAACAGGCGATCGCCGCCGGCAAAAGCGTGGTCACCGCCAACAAGGCGATGATCGCCCACCATGGAACGGCCCTGGTCAAGGCCGCCGAGGCGGCCGGCGTGACGGTGGCCTTCGAGGCGGCGGTGGCCGGCGGCATTCCCATCAACAAAGCGCTACGCGAAGGCTTGGTCGGCAACCGGATCAGCCGCGTCTATGGCATTCTCAACGGTACCTGCAACTACATCCTGACCGCCATGCGCGAGAGCGGGCGCGAGTTCAATGACGTCTTGGCCGAGGCCCAGAAGCTGGGCTACGCCGAGGCGGATCCGTCGTTCGACGTCGATGGCATCGACACCGCGCATAAGCTGTCCATCCTGACCAGCCTTGCTTTCGGCTGCGAGATCAACTTCAAGGCCGTGCATATCGAGGGCATCCGCCACGTCACGGCCATGGACATCCAGTTCGCCGACGAATTGCGCTATCGGATCAAGTTGCTGGGTATCGCCCGGTGGACCGAGGACGGCATCGAGCAGCGGGTGCATCCCTGCATGGTGCCGATTGCCAGCCCCATCGCCCACGTCGACGGCGTGTTCAACGCGGTCATGGCCGACGGCGACTTCGTCGACACCACCATGTACGAGGGGCGCGGCGCCGGGGAGCGGCCGACCGCTTCGGCCGTGGTCGCCGACCTGGTCGACATCGCGCGGGGCAACCGGGCGCCGTCGCTGGGGGTGCCGGCGGTGTCGCTCAAGCCGCTCAAGGGATCGCCCATGGGGCGCCATCGGGGCCGCTACTACATCCGCCTCATGGTGGTGGACCGGCCGGGCGTCTTCGCCGACATCGCTGCCGCGCTCCGCGACTGCGAAGTGTCGATGGAAGCGGTCCTGCAGAAGGGGCGCTCGCCGGGCGAGCCGGTGCCGGTGGTGCTGACCACGCATGAAACCAGCGAGGCCTCAATGGTGAAGGCGCTGGAACGCATCGTCACCCTCGACACGGTGATCGAGCCGCCGCGCATGATCCGCGTCCAATCGTTCGCTTCGCCCACCGGCGCCACGGAGTGACCCGGCGGAGCCGGGGGGAGACCTGCCATGAGCCAAGAAACGGTCGTCACTCGCAACCTTGCCATGGAGGCCGTGCGAGTGACCGAGGTTGCGGCCGTGGCCGCGTCGCGGTTCCTCGGGCGGGGTGACGAGCGGGCGACCGACCGGGCCGCTGTCGAAGCCATGCATAGGGCGTTGAAGGGCCTTGAGGTCGATGGCGTCATCCGGATCGGTGAAGGCACCCGGGAAGAGACGCCGATGCTCTACGTCGGCGAAAAGACGGGCAGCGGCACCGGCCCCAAGGTGGACGTCGCGCTCATGCCGCTCGAAGGCCCCACCATCGTCGCCAAGGGCGAACCGAATGGTCTGTCGGTCATCGCCATCGCCGAGGCCGGCGGCTTCCTGGAGGTGCCGGGCATCTATATGGACAAGATCGCGGTCGGCGGCGGCCTGCCGGCTGACCTCATAAGCCTCGATGCTGAGCCGGCGGCCAATCTCCGGGAGTTGGCCAATGCCAAGGGGGTGGCGGTCGGCGACCTGGTCGTGTGCATCCTCGATCGGCCGCGCCATCGCGAACTGATCGCCAAGGTCCGCGAGGCCGGCGCCCGCATCATGCTGATTGCCGACGGCGACGTCAGCGGCGTGGTGGCCACTGTCTGGCCGGAATCCGGGATCGACATCTACATGGGAAGCGGCGGCGCCCGCGAGGGTGTGCTGGCGGCGGCAGCCCTGGCCTGCGTTGGCGGCCAGATGCAAGGCCGGCTGATCGTGCGCAACGACGACGAGAAGCGCCAGGCGGCGGAGTTTACCGCTGGCGATCCGGGACGCATCTATACGGTGGCCGATATGGTGGGAAGCGAAGTTACCTTCGCCGCCACCGGCGTCACCGACGGGGTCATTCTGGGTGGCGCCAAGCGCCGCTATGGGGTTGCCGTAACCCATTCGCTGGTCATGCGTTCGCGCAGCGGTACGCTGCACTTCGTCGAGGCCTACCACGATTTCGCCAAGGGGGCGAACGTCGCCCGCCTGGGCTCCTGACCCGCTCATGGCGGCGCCCACCGCATGCCGCGATGCGCCGCAGACGGCCTGTTTCCTGGGGGTTGAACGGTCGCTGACCGGCCGCCGCTGGCAGCTTCGGCCGCTGGACGAACGGGTGGCGATGGCGCTCTCACAGCGTCATGCCTTGCCCGAAGTGGTCGGCCGGGTGCTGGCCGCCCGCGGCGTCGGCCTGGACGACGCCGATACTTTCCTGGAACCGACCCTGCGTCGGTTGTTGCCCGACCCCAGCCATCTGCGCGACCTGGACGTCGCCAGCGAACGGCTGGCCAGCGCCGTCATGCAGGGCGAACGAATCGCCGTTTTCGGCGACTACGACGTCGACGGCTCGACGTCGGCCGCGCTGTTGGCCCGATACCTGCGCGCCGTCGGCAGCCAGGCCCGTATCTATATTCCCGATCGATTGAAGGAAGGCTACGGCCCCAACACCGAGGCGCTGTTGGCCTTGGGGCGCGACGGCGTCTCCTTGATCGTCACCGTCGATTGCGGCACCACCGCATACGAGCCGTTGAAGGCGGCGGCGGCGGCGGGCCTTGAAGTCATCGTTGTCGATCATCACGAGGCGGAGGCGGCGCTGCCGGCGGCGGTGGCGGTGGTCAATCCCAACCGGCTGGACGACTTGAGCCCGCACGGCCACCTGGCGGCGGTGGGGGTGACCTTCCTTCTGATCGTCGGCCTTAACCGCACGCTGCGCGGCGCCGGATGGTTCAGGGAACGTCCGGAGCCGGACCTTCGCCAATGGCTCGACCTTGTGGCATTGGGCACCGTCTGCGACGTGGTGCCGCTCATCGGCGTGAACCGTGCCCTGGTGGTCGGCGGCCTTCAGGTGATGGCGGCCCGCGGTAATCCGGGCTTGAGAGCCTTGGCCGACGTCGCCGGCGTGGACGAGCCGCCCGGCACCTACCATGCCGGCTACATCCTGGGGCCGCGCATCAACGCGGGCGGCCGCATCGGCCGCTCCGATCTGGGGGCCCGCCTGCTGGCGACCGACGATGCCCTCGAGGCGCGAGCCATCGCGGAGGAGGTCGACGCCCTGAACCGCGAGCGCCAGGCCACCGAGGCGGCAGTGTTGGCGGCGGCGTTGGCCCAGGTTGAAGCTGATGGCCAAGCCGACACCCCCGGCGCCGTCGTGCTGGCCTGGGGGCGGGGATGGCACCCCGGCGTCGTCGGCATCGTCGCCGGGCGACTGGCTGAACGGTTCCATCGGCCGGCCTGCGTCGTTGCCGTGACGGACGACGGCGCCACTGGATCCGGGCGTTCGATCCCCGGCGTCGACCTTGGCGCCGCCGTCATTGCGGCGCGTCAGGCCGGGCTGTTGACCCGGGGCGGCGGCCACGCCATGGCCGCGGGATTTTCCGCCGACGTCGACAAGCTCGCGCCGCTGCACGCTTTTCTTAATGAGCGGCTGGCCGCTACCGTTACCGAGGCGGCGGCCGCCAACGGCCTCAGGCTGGATGGCGCGGTGTCGCCGGCCGGAGCCACCCTCGACCTGGTGGCCGACCTCCAGCGGGTGGCGCCGTTCGGTACCGGCAACGCCGAACCGCGATTCGCGGTGCCGGCGGCCCGCGTGTCCTGGCCCCAGGTGGTCGGCGCCAACCACCTGAAATTTACGCTTATCGGAGCCGACGGGGGGCGCTTGCGCGCCGTTGCCTTCCGGGCCATGGACTGCCCCCTGGGGCCGGCATTGCTGGCCCACGACGGGGCGCCCTTCCACGTTGCCGGCAAGCTCCGGCTCAATGTCTGGAAGGGCGTCGAATCGGTGCAGATGATCGTCGACGACGCGGCCCCCGCCTGGTAGGGCGGAGGCCGCGAGGGTTGGCGCCGGCGAACCGTTTAGGCCGGCTGGCTCTTGTTGCCGTTGAGGATCTTGGGGACCGGATTGGCGCGCAGCCGGAAGGCGTCGGGCATGCCCTTGCCAAGCAGCGGCCGCAGATAGAACACGAAATCGTTGGTCACGTTGTTGCCGGCGGCATTGATGAAATTGTCCGGCATGGTCGCGGTCTTGCCGGCCACGTCCGGAAGATGGCTGAGGCGGTAATCCACCGAATAATAACCGGTGCGGTGGATGGTCACCGAACCATCGCGGTCGCCCCAGTGGGCGTACTGCACGGCCTTTTCGCCGACCTCGCGGGCTTCGCGCTGGTCGACGTCGGAAACGCAGCCCAGGAACGAGCGCTGGAGGTATCCGAAAGTGTCGCCGCGCACCCGCGGGATGTTGGTGTGCTTCTTGAGGATGTCGGACAGGCGGTCGGCCAGGGCGCCGGTACCGGAAAGCTGGACGTTGCCATGGGCGTCCCGCTCGACCCTGTCGACAAGCTTGGAGATGATCGGCGTGCCGCTGCCGTCGTGGATGCCCTCGGCAATGGCGATGATGCAGCGTCCGTACTTGTCGTGGCACTCCTTGACGTCGGAAATGAACTTGTCGACGATGAACGGGCGTTCCGGCATGTAGATCAGGTGCGGACCGTCATCCTCGAACTTGCGACCCAGTGCCGAGGCCGCGGTGAGGTACCCGGCATGGCGTCCCATCACCACCGCCACATAGACGCCGGGCAGGGCGCGGTTGTCGGCATTTACTCCGGCGAAGGCCAGCGCCACGAAGCGGGCGGCCGACGGATAGCCCGGCGTGTGGTCGTTGACCGCCAGGTCGTTGTCGACGGTTTTCGGGATGTGGATGCAGCGCAGCGGATAGTCGTTCTTGCTGGCCTGCTCGCTGACGATGCGCAGCGTATCGGATGAATCATTGCCGCCGATGTAGAAGAAGGTCTGGATGCCGTGGGCCTTCAGAACCCTGAAGATCTCCTGACAGTACTTGAGGTCGGGCTTGTCGCGGGTCGAGCCCAGCGCGGAGCACGGCGTCTCGGCGACCAGTTCCAGGTTATGCGCGGTCTCCTGGGTAAGGTCGAGGAATTCCTCGTCGACGATGCCGCGCACGCCATAGTGGGCCCCGTACACCCGCTCCACCGCGGCGAACTTGCGCGATTCGATCACCGCGCCGACCATTGACTCGTTGATCACGGCCGTCGGGCCACCGCCTTGTGCGACCAGGACCTTTCCCTTCAGCATGTACGCAACCCTTCCCTGGCTCGGTGATGAAACGGAGTACAGGCAACCGCTGCGGCAGGCCCCTGTCAACGGAGCGGCCGGGCGGGGTGGGGGATATTATGGGCTACGTCCGATTCTGCAAAGACACATTATTACTCGCATCCGCCCCTTTTTCCGGAAATCGGGCTGAATGCCGCAATGTGGAAGAATACGCAGGCTTGATTTTCCCGGCGAGGCCGTATAGATCACACGCACTCGGCCCGACCCCATCGTCTAGAGGCCTAGGACACCGCCCTTTCACGGCGGCAGCACGGGTTCGAATCCCGTTGGGGTCACTTCTCGGTGAGAACGTATAATCGAAAACAGTTTGGCCCTGTAGCGCAGTTGGTTAGCGCGCCGCCCTGTCACGGCGGAGGTCGCCGGTTCAAGTCCGGTCAGGGTCGCAAGGCACTGTCACTCTCGCCAGTGACGGTGCCTTACCTTCCCTCAGGGGAAGTCCACGGCTCTGTAGCTCAGTTGGTAGAGCGTTCGACTGAAAATCGAAAGGTCACCGGATCGACGCCGGTCGGAGCCACCACAAGAACACTTCGCACAAGTCACAGCGCTCGATGATGACGGGATATCAGGCAC
>JACZKS010000154.1 GCA_014859895.1 Rhodospirillales bacterium | reverse complement strand
GAGGAAGCGCGTGAGGGGCGGCACCGGGGCCGTCCAGCACCTCCACCGTCACGTCGTAGGTTTTTCCCTCCACCGTGATGCGCAGTCTTTTCATGATCCGTCCGTCCGCTCGTGCAAGGAACCGCCGAACGCCGGCCGGCGGTGGGATTGCGGGTAGCGCGCCGACGACGCCCAGACCGGAACGCGGTGCGCCGGTGCCGCGATGCCGACGATGCGGTGGCCTTCGCCCAGCGTCGCCTCGACGGCGGCGGCGATGGCCACCAGATGATGGGCCGGAACGCCGTCCGCCGCGGCCGCGGCCACAACCGGGCGTGGGCTGCCCAGAGCGACGAGGTGGCCGACCAGGGCGGTCAACCCCCACAGCAGGGCCAGCGCGCCCACGACGATGGCGCAACCGGTGGCGACGATCTCGAGGTCGGCCAGGACGCTCACAGTGGGATGTTCCCGTGCTTCTTGGGCGGCCGCGTCTCGCGCTTCGACAGCAGCACGCGCAACGCCAGAGCCACCCGCAGGCGGGTCTGGGCCGGCTCGATGACGTCGGTTACGAAGCCCTTGGCCGCCGAGTGGTAGGGCGAGGCGAAACGCCGCCGGTAGTCGGCGGCCAGCTGGGCGGCCAACTCGTCCGGTGCCTCGGCGGCTTCCAGTTCGCGGCGATGGAGGATGCGGATCGCCCCTTCCGCCCCCATCACGGCGATCTCGGCGGTCGGCCATGCCAGCACCATATCGGCGCCCATGTCCTGGCTGCACATGGCCAGATAGGCGCCGCCGTAGGCCTTGCGCATGATGACGGTGATCTTGGGCACCGTCGAGGCGCCATAGGCAAACAGCATCTTGGCGCCGTGGCGGATGATGCCACCACGCTCCTGCGGAATGCCGGGCAGGAAACCCGGTACGTCGACCAGGGTGACCAGCGGAATATTAAAAATATTGCAGGTGCGAATGAAGCGGGCGCCCTTGTCGGAAGCGTCGATGTCCAGCGTGCCGGCCTTGACCATCGGCTGGTTGGCGACGATGCCGACCACGCACCCCTCGATGCGCGCGAACCCCACCACCAAGTTGGCGGCGAATCCTTCCTGCACCTCGAGGAACGAGCCGGCGTCGACCAGCCGCCCGATCACCGCCTTGACATCGAACGCCTGCTTGGCGTCCTCGGGGAGCAGATCGTTCATGCCGGGATCGTCGGCGCCCGCCACCGCGTCGGTCAGATGGTGCGGCGGCTCGGCCATGTTGTTGGGGGGCAGGTAGGAGAGCAGCCGCTGCGCGATGGCGATGGCGTCGGCGTCGTCCTCGGCGATGAAATGGATGTTGCCGCTGACCGTGGCGTGGCTTTCGGCGCTGCCGATCTCGGCCATGGTGGCCGAATGGCCGGTCACCGCCTTGATGACGTCCGGCCCGCAGATGAACATGTGGGCATGGGCGCGCAGCATGATGACGAAGTCCATCAGGGCGGGCGAATAGGCGGCGCCGCCGGCGCAAGGCCCGGCAATGACGGCGATCTGCGGCACCACACCGGAAAGCCGGACGTTGCGGTAGAACACCTGCCCGTACCCGGACAGTGAATCGACGCCCTCCTGGATGCGGGCGCCGCCGGAATCGTTGAAGCCGACCACCGGGATGCCGGCCCGTTCCGCATAATCCATCACGGCGCAGATCTTTTCGGCGTGGGTCTTGCCGAGCGAGCCGCCGGCCACCGTGAAATCCTGGCTGAAGGCGGCGGCCGGCCGTCCGTCGATGTAGCCGACGCCGGTAACCACACCGTCGCCGCCCATCGCCTTGCCATTGGTGGCACCCGGGGCGGCGCCGTTATGGGCGTGCAGTCCGAATTCCTGGAACGTGCCGGCGGCGAATAGGCCATGCAAACGGTCGCGCGCCGTCATCAGGCCGCGCTCACGCCGGGCCGCCACCTTGTCAAGACCGCCGCCGGCCTCGGCCGCCAGGCGGCGTTCCGTCAATTGATCCAGCAAATCCTTCGAAACCGCCATCGCCCCCACGCCAGCCGGTCTTGCGAAACCGGCGCAGTATGGCAAGAACCGCGGCGGGACGCCAGCGGTTGGTAGGCGAAAGATAAGCCGAAGGCGGCTTCCCGGTCAGGGGAAAGCCGCCTCCAGCCCTCGTCGCGAAAAGGATGGATCAGCCGTGAGGCCGCGCCCAATCGGGCATGACCCCTGCTTCGACCCCGAAGGCAATGCCCATCAGGGTATAGGCCATCACCAGGATCACGATGATCGCGATGACGTTGACGTAGCTGCCCGCTTTCGCCATCTGCGCCACCGTCAGTTGGCCGGACGCGAAGACCATGGCATTGGGCGGCGTCGCCACCGGCAGCATGAAGACGAAGCTCGCCGCCAGCGCCGTCGGAATAGCCAGGTACAGCGGGTTTTCGCCCAGGCTGATCGCCAGTGCCGCGGTCAACGGCAGGAAGGCCGCGGCAGTCGCCGTGTTGCTGGTGAAGTGGCTGATCGTCATGACCGCAAGAACGACGATCACCACCATCACCCACGACGGCCAATCGGACGCCATGCTCATGGAATCGGCGATCCACTTGGAAAGCCCGGTGTCGAGGATGGCGGCACCCAGGCTGAGGCCTCCGCCGAACAGCAGCAGCACGCCCCACGGCAGGTTCTGGGTCGCCGTCCAGTCGAGCAGGAAGATCTTGTTCCTGGGCTCGACCGGCGTCATGAAAATGGCGAGGGCCGCGAAGATGGCGATTTCGGTATCGCCGATTTTCAGCCCCGGGATCCAACTGTTAATGAGCGGCTGGAACGTCCAGAGCGTCGCCGTGATCACGAAAATGGTGGCGATGATCGCTTCGCCCCGCGAAATCGGCCCCAGATTATCGATCTGCTTGCGGATAATCTCGGCCGCGCCCTCCAATCGCATGGTACGCAACGGAAAGGCGATACGGGTGAGCACGATCCACGCCACCACGAGCATGATAATTTCGAGGGGGACCGCCATGATCATCCAATCGGCGAAGCCGATCTGGATCTTGTAGGTCTGCGAGAAATATCCGGCGAGCAAGGCATTGGGTGGCGTGCCGATAAGGGTGCCGACGCCGCCGATGCTGGCCCCATAGGCGATGCCGAGCAGCAGGGCCGGCCCGAAGGTCCGAGCGCTAGTATTCCCGCCATTCGTGTCGCCGCCGAGAAGTGCGATCACCGACAGGCCGATCGGCAGCATCATGGCCGCCGTCGCCGTATTGCTGACCCACATCGAAAGAAAGGCGGTGGCCCCCATGAAACCGGCGACCAGCGCCGCCGGATTGGTGCCTACCCAGCGCACGATGTTCAGGGCGATCCGCCGCTGCAGATTCCAGCGCTCCATGGCCAGGGCCAGGATGAAGCCGCCGAAGAACATGAAGATCAGGGGGTTGGCGTAGGGCGCCGCGGCGGCCGTCATCGACTTGACGCCGAGTAACGGGAACAATAACAGCGGGACCAGGGAAGTCGCCGGAATCGGGATTGCCTCGAGCACCCACCAAATCGCCATCAGGATGCCGACAGCGGCGGTGATCCAGGCCTTCTCCGACATGCCCGCCGGCGCGTCCATCAGCAGCATGCCGATGAAGACGACGACGCCGGAGACAAGGCCGATGCTACGGCGCGAGGCCGAGGGGTGCCGCCCCGCCTTCGGATTGGCGGCGGTCGCGGAGTCGCGATCGACGGTCTTAGGTTTTGTCATTCCTTACTTCCCTTCCGCCGTCAGGCCGGAAAGGAGACAACAAAGGCCCTACGGCCTCGGATCATCTCCTGCCAGCGGGGCGATTTTGGCTTTCCTGGACATGGGCAGTGGAGGGGAGCGAACACTTTCGCAAACGCCCCCGGACGACCGCACGTCGCCGGAGTCCATTGGTTTCCTCCAGGTTCTTCTTTCTTAGGATCTGGCGTACTTGATCCGTGCGCGAATAACAATTTCCGATTTCGCGCCCCCACCATGCTCTAGACGCAGGGCTGCTGCCGTCGGAGGCAAAAAACCCCCGGATACGGCATCCGCCGCGTCCGGGGGTTATGTAATCGGGCGTCGGCCCGGTATCAAGCGGCGAAGGTGACGCGCACCTCGCCCAGGCCGACGAAGCGGCCGACCGCCGAGGAGCCGACCTTCATCGGCGTCGGAACGGTCGCGCTGCCGGTGGAAATCAGGTCACCGGCAGCCAAGCCGTGGCCACGCTTGGACAGGTTGTTGGCCGTCCACAGGACGACGTCGATGGGATCGATCCGGGCATCGCCCTCCAGGCCCTTGGCGGCCAGGTCGCCATCGATCAGCAACTCGATGCCGGTCGTCTTGAAATCGACGTCCTGCCAGTTCTTCACGGCCGGCCCCACGACGTAGGCGGCGAAGCCGCCGTCATCGGCGATCATGCTCAACGGATCGGGTGTCGGCGGCGCGACGCGGTTATCGGCGATCTCGAAGCACAGCAGGATGGTCTCGGTGGCGGCCTCGATGTCGGCCCGGTTGTAGGCTTCCTTGCGGGGCGGCAGGGCCGCCTTCAGGCGGACAGCGAACTCCGGCTCGACCTTGGGGCCGGCATAATGGCCGGCGGCGATGGTGGCGCCGTTCTGATGGACACATTCGCCGAAGATGCGGCCGGGAACCGGTTCGTCGACGCCGAACTTCTTCATGGTCTCCGGCGCGCTCATGCCGAGCTTCCAGCCGGCCACGGTCAGGTCGAGCCCGCGGGCCATGGCATCCTGGATGGCGTAGGCCTCGGCCCGGGTGGTCGGCCGGCAGTCTTCAGGCAGCCCAGACAGCTGTTTGTGATTTTTCCAGGCATCGACGAGCAGGGCCGATGCCCGAGCGATCTTGTCCGAATTCATGGATGTCCCCCGTTAGCGGCAAGAAAGGAGTTCAGGCGATGTCGGCCGTTTATACACCATCTGCGGACGGATGCACGCGGGTTGCCGGCAGCCGCCGGAGAACAGAGCCTTGTATGACGGATTGGCCTATGCTTTGCTGTCGGCGCGGGTGGCCGATCCGACGCCGGCCGCCGTCTCGATCGTCGCGGTCGGGCTCACGCTCGTCTTTTTCCTCATCATCGAGTGTACCGTCGGCCTCAAGATTTTCACGGACCGCTGACGGAGAACCGCATGCAAGACGCCGTGTTCAAACGATTGCCGACCGACCGCGCCGCCCTCGTCGAGGCGGCATGCGGCCGGCGGCCGCTCGACCTGGTGGTGCGCAACGTCAATCTCGTCAACGTGCTGACCTGCGAGATCTATCCGGCGGACATCGGCGTTTATGGCGGGCGGATTGCCGTCGTAGGCGCCGCCGGCGCCTACGGCCTAGAGGCGAAGGTGGAAATAGACGGCACCGGGAAATGGGCCTGTCCCGGCTATTTCGACGCCCATCTTCACATCGAGAGCACCATGGTGACGCCAGCCAACTATGCGGCCGGCGTACTGCCCTTCGGGACGACGACGGCGGTGATCGATCCCCACGAAATCGGCAATGTCATGGGGCTGGCGGGCGTGCGCGCCATGATCGAGGGAAGCGAAGGGTTGCCGCTGCGCGTCTATGTCGCGGTGCCGTCCTGCGTGCCCTCGGTGCTTGGGCACGAAACCGCCGGCGCCCTGTTCGACGCCGCCGAAATCGCCGAGATGCTGACCTGGCCGCGCGTCATCTCGCTGGCCGAAGTCATGGATTACATCGGCGTCGTCGGCAACGATCCGCGCATGCGGCGCATCGTCGATGCCGCGCTCGAACGCGGCGTCAACATCCAGGGACACGCCCCGCGTCTCGTAGGGCGCGAACTCAACGCCTATATCGCCGCCGGGATCGACAACGACCATGAATCCCGGTTGGGGCCGGAAGTTCTCGAAAAGCTGAGGCTCGGCCTGCTGCCCCTCGTCAAGCTCGGCTCCCACGGCAACCACCTGCCGCGACTGATGCCCTCCCTCCTTGAGGCTGCGCACGCCGATGTCGCCCTTTGCACCGACGATGTCGAGCCGGCGGACCTCCTGATCAACGGCCATATGGATCGGGTCGTGCGCGGCGTCATGGCCTATGGCGTACCGGCGGCCCGCGCCATCCGCTGGGCCTGCTACATCGGCCCGCAGCATTACGGATTGCGGGATTTAGGCGCCATCGCGCCGGGCTTCATCGCCGATTTCCAACTGCTTTCCTCACTCGACGAGGTCAGGACCTCCGACGTCTTCGTGGGCGGCCGCCACCTCGTCGCCGATGGTCGGCTGAAAGAGGCCATCCCCGACCCCCTGAAGCCCCAAAGCTTCGCCAACTCAGTCCGCACCGGGGCGGTGACGGCGGATGACTTTACCATCGCCGGGCCGCGCGGGCCGGCCAGGATGAATGCCATTCACCTGCTGCCGACGCGCCTGACCACGCTTGCCCAGATCGCGCTCGACATCCCCGCCTCGGGGATTGCCCCGGAAACCTTGCCGGCGGATGCCTGCATGCTGTCGGTTGTTCCCCGTCATGGCCAGGGGGGCCGGCCGACGGCGGTGCCGCTGCTGGGCCTGGGGCTCAAGCGCGGCGCCATCGCCCACACGGTCGCCCACGACTGTCATAACCTGCTGGTCGCCGGCCGCTCGGGGACCGACATGGCCGCCGCCGTGGCCGCATTGCGCCATAGCGGCGGCGGCTTCGTCCTCGTCGAGGACGGTGTCGTCGTCGCCGAGGTGCCGCTGCCGCTGGCTGGGCTGATGTCGTTCGAACCGTGCGAGGTCTTAAGCGAACAGATCGAACGGTTCAACGCGGCAGCCCACGAGCGGGGAATTCAGCCCGACACCGCGACACCGATTGTCGCCATGACCGGCATCGCCCTTGCCGTCATTCCGGAAGTGCGCATCACCGACAAGCATCCGCTGTTCGACGTGGAAAGCCAGAAGCCGCTGCCGCTTTTCGTATAGGGCGGCGAACCTCCCGATCGGGCAGCGCCTAACGGACCAGATCGAAGAAGCGGGCGGCGGCATGGATCTCGCGGCGCAGGGCCTGGCGGCGGGCGGCGGACTCGGCGTCCTCGCCCCAGCGCTCCTCCTGGAACAACTCGTCCACCATGGCAGCGGCGAAGGCTTCCTCGGCGTCCACGCAGCCGGCGCCCAACGCCAGGGCGACGACGAGCGAGCCGGTCGCCGACGTGGCGCTGGCCAACGCGGCGATCTCCATGTCATCGAAGGGTTCTATCGCCGCATCCAGGGCCCGCTTTGTCGCCGATGGCTGGGCGACCGGCATGATCCCGGTGGTGACCACGAAGGACGCCCCGCAGGCCGCATTCGTCCAATCGAGAAGCGGCCGCCAAGCTGCCTCCTGGCGGGCCGCCAGGTCGGCTGGCGACTCGGCCCGATAGCACACCAGGTCGGTGCCGACATAGGCGAGAAGGCGATCGACAATGACCCGGCGATCCGGCCGGACCTGATCGATGGCCGCCACTGCAATGCGGGCCAGCGGCATGGTGTTGGGCCGCACGGTCTTTTCCTGGGCCGCCCATTCCCCGGCAATGGCCACCGCCAAATCGTGGGTCGGAACGACCAGACGGGCGTCGTCCGGCGTCTTGACGATGCGCCCGTCGAGCGTGATGGCGAAGCCATCCTCGACGGCCCGGGCATCGGCCGCCGCATAGAACCGCTTGACTGCCCAGTTCACCGAAGAGCCTCCCCTACTTCCTGCCGCCGCCGAACAAGTTCTCGATGGCATTGCCGATGCCTTCGAGCGTCCCCGTCGACTTGCCGGACGCCTCGGCGGGAAAGACGTCACCCAGCGCCGTCTGGCAGGGATGGGGATCCCTTGACGTGCGGTCGAGCAGGGCCTGGCCCAACACCGAAAGCCCGCCGGTCGCCAGCGCGGCGCCGACGGAAGCCGCCGCCTTCGCCGCCCCCTCGCGATCGACGCCGATCGTAGGCTCGGCAAGCCGGCCGTGAATCCGCACCAGGCTGGACAGCGAGGCGCCAAGGTTGATGCCCAACCCTTCCCGCGCCTCGGGCTTGACCGTGAAATCGAGCCTTTCGGTCTTGAGGTCGACGGCCCCGCTGCCGACAATGTTCACGCTGTCGGTCTCGATAGCGATGCCGTTTTTCGCCCCGGCGATGCCGTCCTTCACCTGGAAATGGGCGACGGCGCAGGAAAGGGGCGTGTACTCGGCCCGCTGGGCCAGCGGATTCAAGGCGTCGAGAAGCTGCATTGCCACGTCGGCACCAGCCAGTTCGAGCGCCTGGCGGCGGATGCGGCCGTCGCCCATGCGGATCGTCACCTCGCCATCAAGGCCGGCCATGAGGTCACGGACCGACGCGCCGTCACCCTTAAGACGAATGTCGAAGTCCGTCGAGCCACCTTGCAGAAAGCCCGACACTCCCAGCTTTTCCAACAACGTGGCCGTTTGTACGCCTTGGCCGGCCAGTCCGATATCGAGGGCCGGTGCCTTCCCGGAAGCATCGAGGGAAACGGCACCCTTCAGGCTTCCCCCGGAAACCGTGGTCAGCAAGGGCTCCACCCGCAACCCTCCTTTTTCCAGCCGCAGGTCGAACGCCGTCCGGGTCAGTTCGGCACCGCCGGGCAATACGATCTCGTCGGCTTTAAGCGACGCCTTCACGTCGATGGCCCGAAGCCCATCGAGCGGCAAGGGGTCGGCGGGGAAAAGCCGGCCGGATTCGGCGCCGCCGGCAGCCCCGGATGGGGAGGCCGCCGGTGCCGGGGATGCCGACATGGCAGACTTAAGGCCGGCCAGATCGATCTTGCGGGAGGTCAATTCGGCGGTCACCGCCGGGCGGCCGTCGGCAGCCATTTCGAAGGTGATGCGGCCGGCCAGGTCGCTGCCGCCCAAGGTCGCCTGGATCGCTTCAAGGGCTTGGCCGCGTCCGGAAGGAAGCAGCCGGCCGGTCAGGGCGAAAGGAGCCGCCGGAGCCTGCACGGAGGCCAGCGCCGGCAGCGACGCCGAGGCATCATGCAGGGTGGCGGCCACGTCCTTGATCCTGGCGATCACGGCAACATCCAGGCCGGAAGCGGGGTTCGCCAGCGCAATGGCGCCTTCGACTGAAACCTCGCCGCCGAAGGCCGAGGCCTTGACGGCCAGCGGATAGGAGCCGGTGCCGTCCAGGAGCCTATTGAGCGAGCCGACCTTGCCCTCGATCGCCATCGGCGCGCCGCCAATCCCGCCGCGCCCGTCGACCAGGATTGGATCATCGAGGCCCTCGGTCGCCAGCGTCAGTTCCTCGACAACGACCTCGGCGGCCGTTCCCTTGGCATCGCGATAGGTCAACTTCGAGTTCCGAAGGACGACTTCCTTGACCAGCGGTACGTCGCTCGGTTTGCCGCCCCCCGCCCCCGGTTCCCGGGTCGACGCGGCCTTCTCGAACCGCCAGTTGGCGCGACCTTGGCCGTCTACTTCGAGAAGAACGTCGACGCCATCGAGTTCGAGGCTGGTCAGCCGGACGTTGCCCGACAGCAGCGGCCAAAGCTCCAGCTCGGCGGCCAACCGCTTGGCCGTCACCATCTGCGGACGGGAACCCCAGGACGCATTCGCCAACGAGACTCCTTCGACCACCAGGCTGGGGGTGAAGGAAATGCCGAGTTCGAGATCGCCCGCAATGGTCAACTCGCGGCCGATGGCCTTCTCGACCTCGGCGGCGACGGTCCCGCGATAGGCATTGAAGTCGAGCGACTTGAGAATGGCGACGCCGACGGTGATGACGCCGACCGCCACCACGACGAAGGCAAAGGCGATGCGCGATTTGCGTTTCATGGGATGCCTCCCTCGATAAGGCCCGCCAGGGTCCGAGGCAGATCGGCGAAATCGTCGATGATGGCGTGGGCACCGGCGGCCCGGAGCTCGCTCACGTCATGGTACCCCCACGACACGCCGATGGCATAGGTCCCGGCGTTGCGAGCCATCTGAATGTCATAGGTGGTGTCGCCGATCATGGCGGTAAAGGCGGGCGTGGTGCCGGTTTCGGCCATCGCCTTCGTCAGCATCTCGGGATTGGGCTTGCCCGCGGACACGTCGGAGGTTTGCAGGGTGACAAACCGCCCGGCCAGATCGTGGCCCGCCAAGGCCAGATCCAGGCCGCGGCGCGACTTGCCGGTGGCGACACCCAAAAGCCATCCCGCCCGGTCGAGATCGTCCAGCACCGTCAGCGCACCGGGGAACAGGGGCTCGCTCAGGCGCCCTTCTTCCCGCATGCGGCCCCATTCGGTCGAATAGCTGGTGCGCAGCGACTCCCACCGTTCCGGGGTTTCATCCGGTGCCAAGCCTGCGATCACCTCGGCCAGCGGCAGGCCCACCAACCTGAGGGCGGCCGCCCTTTCCGGCGGCATCAGGCCGTGGCTTTGCCAGGCATGGCCCATGGCGGAAACAATGCTGTTCTGGCTGTCGATCAAGGTGCCATCGACGTCGAAAACGGCCAAACGCAGGGAGGTGGCGCGGGAAGACGGGGCGGTCTGGTCCATGAATGGGAAAGCCTGAAATGGTTGCGGAGGCAGCGGTCGGTCGCCGCCCCCTCATTTCGCACCGCCGGCCGCCGGACGCAAGCCCCGGAGACCGTTAACGGCACCGGCGAACCGCTTTGCTAGGCCGCCTTCAGGCGCCGCCGGATGGTCAGCACCAAGGGGATCAGCCATACCAGGATGGTGACGACCCCCAGCACGCCGGCGATGGGCCTCTCGAAAAAGTCCACGATACGGCCGTCGGATTTGATCATCGATGTCAGGAAGTTGTCTTCCAGCATCGGCCCAAGGACGATGCCCAGGATGGCCGGCGCCACGGGAAAATGGTTTTCCTCCATCACGTAGGCCAGCACGCCCAGCACCAGCATGACCGTCACGCCGAACACCGTGTTGTTGATGGCGAAGGAACCGACGACGCAGAACATCAGGATGATGGGCATAAGGGCATTGCGCGAAATCCGCAGCACTTGGCGGGCCGAGCGGATGGCCAGGAAGCCCAAGGGAATCAAGGCGATGTTGGCGACGAAGAAGGTCAGGAAGACGGCGTAGATCAGTTCCGGGCTATTGATGAAAACCATCGGTCCCGGGTTCATTCCCTTCATGTAAAGGACGCCGATGACGATGGCGGTAATCGAATCGCCTGGAATGCCGAATACGATGGCCGGCACCCAGGCGCCGCTCAGGCCCGCGTTGTTGGCGGCGCTGGCGTCGACCAGCCCCTCGACGTGGCCGGTACCGTACTTCTCGGGCTCGCGCGAGAACTTCTTGCTGACCGCGAAGGAAATCCAGGCGGCGATGTCGGCCCCCGCGCCCGGCAGGGCGCCGATGGCCGTCCCGATGATGCTGCCGCGCAGCAGGTTCACCTTGTAGCGCCGCAGGATCGGCCACAGCCCCTTGAACAGATTGCCGATAGGCGTCTGCGACACGTCGGGCAGATGGACGGTGGTGGTGGTATAGCGCAGCACCTCGGAAACCGCGAACATGCCAATCATCGCGGGGATGAAACTGACGCCGCCCAACAGCTCGATGCTGCCGAAGGTGAAACGCGGGTGGCCGCTGACGATGCCGATGCCGATGGTCGCAATGAACAGCCCGATCAGCAGCGATACGAGGCCGCGAATCGGCGACTCGGTCGAAATGATGGCGGCGCAGGTCAACCCCAGGCAGGCCAGCCAGAAATATTCGAACGAACTGAAGTTGAGGGCGAACTCGGCGAGCGTGGGTGCCGAAGTCACCAGAACCACCGTCCCGAAAAAGCCGCCCAGGGCGGAACAGACCAAACCGGTGCCCAGCGCCCGTTCGGCCAACCCCTTGCGGGTCATCGCATAGGCCTCGTCGACATAGGCTGCCGAGGCGGGCGTCCCCGGAATGCGCAGGAGGGCGCCTGGAATGTCGCCGGCGAAGATGGCCATGGCCACCGCCGTGACGATGGCGGCCAAGGCGGGAACCGGCTCCATGAAAAAAGTCACCGGCACAAGGAGCGCCGTCGCCATGGTCGCCGTCAGACCGGGAATGGACCCGACGAACAGGCCGAACAAGGCGGAAAACACAATGACCGCCAAAACATAGGGGTCGAAAACCAGGCCGAAGGCCGTCGCGACTGCGTCCATCGTCACTCACCAAGCCACTTGCGTGAGGATTCCCCACGGCAGGGGCACCAGCAGAAATTTATAGAACGCCGTATGGATGACCAGGGTCGACGCCACCGCCATGAGCCCCGCCGGCAAGAGCCGCACGCCGAAGCGCACCATCAGGACCGTGGTGATCAGCAGCGACGTGGGAATGAACCCCAGAGGTTTGGAGAACAGGACGTAGAACAGCAGGGCGAGAATCACGATGAAGAAATTGCCCCGATGACGGGGCGACGACGCCCATTCGCCAAGCGTGACCAGCCCCACCTCGCGCCGCGTCAAAATTCCCTGGACGACGAGGATGACCCCGCACAGCCCCAGGGCGACGCCGATGATGGATGGAAAGAAGGCCGGGCCATAATTCTGGCCCGGCAACCCAGGAAAACCTCGGGAATGGAGAACCACCGCCGCTCCGAAGATCAGCAGCACCACCCCGAGGATCGCATCATTGAACCGCATGGCGATCTTTATGTTTCTCGTTGCGAAAACGAGGGATTACTTGGCGATACCGACAGCCTTCAGGACTTCACCCATGTTCTTGTCGGACGCTGCGCTCCAGTCGGTCAAGCCAGCCGGGTCCCTGTAGACGATCGGGAACCCTCGCTTCGCCATGAAGTCCTTGAATTCGGCACTGTCGACCACCTTCTTGAAGGCCGGAACGAGAACGTCCATCACCTCTTTCGGCAGCCCCTTCGGGCCGTTGAGCGAACGCCATGCGCCGATGTTCCAATCGAAGCCGGCGGCCTCCTTCAGCGTGGGCACGTCCGGGAAGGCGTCCATGCGTGTGTCGTTCATGACCGCCAGGATCTTGACCTTGCCGGCCTGGGTCAGCGGGGCCGCCTCGGTCGGCGAACAGGTGACGATGTCGACGCCGCTGGCAACCAGTTCCTTGAGTCCCGACGCCGCGCCATCGCTGGGCACCCACGGTACCGCATTCGGGTCGAGACCACCCGCCCTCAGCATGCCGGCCAGCGCCAGATGCCAGATGCCGCCCTGCGACGTGCCCGAGCCCTTGTGCTTGCCGGGCGCAGCCTTGACCGCGGCCAACATATCCTTGACGTCCTTCCAGGGCGAGTCGGCCCTGACCTGGACGCCCGCCGGATCGGCATTGTAAAGGCCGATCGGCGTGTAGTCCTTGTAGCTCAGCTCGGTCAAGCCGACCCAGTGCATCATGGCGATTTCCACCGTGACGACGCCCAGCGTGTACCCGTCCGGATCGGCGGTGGCGATGGCCGAGTGACCGACGACGCCTTGGCCGCCCGTGCGGTTCACCACGTTCACCGGCACCCCCAATTCCTTTTGCAGGACGGTACCGATGATGCGTCCGGTGGCGTCGGTGCCGCCGCCGGCCCCCCAGGGGATGATGATCTGGATGGGACGTTCGGGGTATTTGGCCAAGGCCAAGCCGCTGGAAACAGCCACCATGCCGATGGCCGTCGCCGCGATTCCCAGAGTCTTCGCGACCATAGTGAGTTTCATTGATGCCCTCCTCTGTCTGAGTGTTTTTTCGCTCCGGTTGTGGAGCCTGCCGGACGAGCTTGTCTGCCGCCGCTTTTCATCAGTTGAACAGGACGATGTCTCTCCGGTCAACCGATTTGACGAAACGCCGGTCATGTGGCCCGTCCTCCATCCCGCGGCATTCAACGCATGCCATCGGGAATTCCAGGGTCCGAGGGCCGGCCATTCCACCGGTCCTCGGGTTGATTTCGTGCCCTCCCCTCCTCTTTTACGGGCATTTCCCATCCCTCACCGCCCTCGGCCGCAAGACTCGCGCACGACCAGACGCGGCGCGAAAATCACGCGTTCGGGACGGCCGGTGGGATCTTCGATTCGGCGGATCAGCAGATGGGCGGCTTCCTCGCCGATCTTGCGGGGATCGATGGCGATGGTGGTGAGCGACGGCGACCACAAGGCCGCCTCGGCGATGTCGTCGAACCCCATTACCGCGAAATCCGTCCCGGCCTGCCGGCCCATGGCTGCGAGCCCGACCGTCACCCCCATGGCCACGATGTCGTTGAAGCAGACGGCCGCCGTCGACGGCGACGGCTCGTCGAAGACACGGCGAATGCTCGCCTTTCCCCCGCCGAAATTGGATGGGCAGGGAAAGATAAGCCTTTCGTCCAGGCCGTGCCGGCGCAAGGCCAGCCGGAACCCGGCATAGCGTTCCTTGGTCACCGATACCGGGAACGCCCCGCCGATGAAGGCGATCCGTCGGTGGCCGAGAGCGACCAGATGATCGATCGCCAGTTCCATGGCCAGCCGGAAGTCCGGCGCGACGAAATCCGCCTCCTTGGCGAGCACATGGCGCATCGCCTGGACGCAGGGAACCCCCCAGTTCCTGAGGCGCCGGATCAACTCGGGCGACGTTCCCCGCGCCGGGCAGATGATCACCCCGTCGATATCGTGTTCGCGCATGCGATCGAGAAAGCGGTCCTGGCGGGCCGGCGTTTCGGCCGTGTTGGCCAGAAAGGACACGAACCCGGCACGATCCAGGGCGTCATCGGCCCCGGCCGTCACCTCGCCGAAGAAGGGGTTGTCGATCTGCGGAACGACCAGCGCCACCACGTTGGTGCGCGGAGAGCGCAAGGTGGCGGCCCCCCGATTGTAGACGTAGCCAATCTCGCGGATGGATTGGAGAACCTGGGCCCGCGTCGAGTCGGCGACCAGCGTGCTTCCGCGGATGACCAGCGAAACCGTCGACTTCGAAACCCTGGCATGGGCGGCGACATCGTTCAACGTCGCGCGGTCACGCCCGCGGGAACTGATCCGTCCGGAAGGTGTGGAATCGATCCGATCCACCAGCTTTTCCCGTCCCGTTGAAGCACACCCTTGCATTCCCCGCGCCGTTTCCCGGTCTTCGCCGGATTGGATGCGTCCGGCACGGGTTTGATTTCTTCTCCTTGATTCGCCTTCCGCCAGCCTCAAAAAATCGGCCCCATCATTCGGAGATATCAGGCCGGCCTGTGGTCCTTCACCTGTTGAAGAGCCGCGTCGCGCAGCATGCTGACGTCCGGCTTGCCGACGATCAGATCGTAGCCGCGCGCGAACAGTTCGGCCGGCGAATGGCCGCCGTAGGGGGTGGTCCCCAGGAACTTTCCGGCCTCCTTCACCGCCTTCTCGGCACGCGCCATCAAGCGTTTGTGCTCGGGATTGTCGAAGTCGGCCGGCCGTCCCAGGCTGGCCGACAGGTCGAACGGGCCGATCAGGATCATGTCGACGCCGTCGACGGCGGCAATGGCCTCGACATTCCCCACGGCCGTCGCCGATTCCACCTGGCAGACGACGAAAATATTGTCGGACGCCGTCCCCAGGTATTCCAGGCCGCGCAGGCCATAGTCCGAAGCCCGGATATCGGTGTGGGCGATGCCGCGGATGCCTCGTGGCGGATAGCGGCAGGCCGCCACCGCCGCCACCGCTTCGTCCGCGGTCTCGACCATCGGAACCATCACCGCCTCGGTTCCCACGTCGAGCACCTTCTTGAGATACACCGGATCGTTCCAAGGCACGCGGACGAGCACGGTGGTTTCGCTGGCCGAGGCGGCACGCAACTGCTCGGCCGTGGTCCGGATATCGCCCGGGCCATGCTCGGTGTCGACGAGCAGGAAGTCGTAACCGACCATGGACAGCATCTCGGTCACGGCCGGGTCCACCAACTCGACCCAGCAGCCGAACACCTTGCGTCCGGCCTGGAGGCGCTGTCTCAGAATATTCGGTCGATACATCGGGTTCTCCTCTTATTGGGGCGGTGCCGCGCCTAGCCGGCAAGGCCCTCGATCATGCGACGAAAGGCGACCATGCCGGGATCATCGAGGCCGATGCTCTTCTCCGCCCAGATGCGGGCGCGGCCGACCCGGTTCGGCCGATCGCGCATGCGCTCGATCACGTCGTCGACCGCAGCCCCGGCCGCCGCCAGGATGGCCCGCCCGTCGTCAAGGCCGACCACGGCCTTGGCCGCCGCGTCGATGGCGTCGATCACCGTCTTGTCGCCGAGTTCCGCCTTGCCGCGCGCCTTCATCGCCTCGGCGGCTCCGGCAAGAAGGGCGGACATCTCGCTCAGCGGAACCTCGGTGCGCCCCTTGCAGACCTTGGCCGCGCTCATCAGGGCGGTGGCGACCAGGGTGGCGTAGCTGGACCCCGAAACCTTGGTGATGGCCTGGACGCACTTCATGAAGGCCATGCCGACGTCGTCCGGCAGATCGCCCAGAACCTCGTTCACGCCGCGGCCAATCCGCACCATGGTCACGCCCAGATCACCGTCGCCGATTTGGGCATCCAGGCGGTTGAGTTCTTCGGCCGCCGTTTCCATGCGGGCGGCGACGCCGGCCAGTCCCACGGCCAGACTCTCGGTGGTCAGCGCCATGGCTCAGACCTTCCAGAAGGCGCACTCGGCCGGCGCCTTGAGGTAGGTCTCCAACTCGTCGTCCAGCTTGCAGAAGGTGAACGAAACTCCGGCCATTTCCATCGACGTCGCATAGCGTCCGACCAATGGCATGACGATGCGCACCCCCATGTCGTCGAGGCGCGCCTTGACGTAACGATAAAGGATGTAAAGTTCCTCGGGCGGCGTGGCGCCCAGACTGTTGATCAGCGGCGATACCCGCTCGCCCCTGGCCAGCGGCTGGTCGGCCAGCAGGATGTCCATCATCTCGGCGGCGATCTCGTCGGCCTTGCGCAGCGCGCCCCGCCAGACCCCCGGCTCGCCGTGGATGCCCATGCCCATTTCCATCTCGGTCTCGCCGATCTCGAAGGTCGGCTTGCCGGCCTGGGGCACCGTGCAGGACGTCAGCGCGGCACCGATGGTCCGGCAGGCATCGGCCGTCTTCTGGGCAATGCGCGTGACCTCGGCCAGGTCCTTGCCGGCATCGGCCGCCGCGCCGGCGATCTTGAAGGCGTAAACCATGCCGGCGACGCCGCGGCGTTTGGCGGCCTCGGCCGGCTTGGCGCTGGCCACGTCGTCAGCCAGGACCACCGTCGTCGAGGGAATGTCCTCCATCTCGACGATGTCGCCGGCCATGTCGAAATTCATGACGTCGCCGCCGTAGTTCCCGTACAAACGCAGGACGCCCTTGCCGCCGTTGGCGGCGCGCATGGCCTCGGCCATCTGATCGGCCGACGGCGAGGCGAACACGTCGCCGATGGCCGTCGCGTCGAGCAATCCCCTGCCCACGTAGCCGGTAAAAATCGGCAGATGGCCCGAGCCGCCGCCGGTGACGATGCCGACCTTGCCGGCGATGGGCGCCTCCGGCCGCTTGATGACGCGCGCCCCTTCCGAAACCTGGGCATAGTATTCGGGATGGGCCGCGCACAAGCCGACCAGCATCTCGTCCACGTAGGAATAGACGTCGTTCAGGATCTTCTTCATTTCGAAGTCTCCCCGCTTGTCGCGCCACCATCCACGCGGCGCGTCGACTGCCAACCTATTTCATCGATTCTTTTTTTTGGAACGTTCCAATTACGCTACCGTACCGAGCGACGCGAGTCAACCACCCGCGGCCAGCAATGGCCGCGGAGGATGTGTCGGGAGTCCAGAAGACAGGCCGGCCCGCTTCGGCTCCGACGCCGAAAAGCCGCAACGGCCTAGCGCCGCGCCGCCAGGAAGGTGCGGATGCGTCCCATGGCCTCGCGGATGTTTTCGATGCTGTTGGCGTAGGAAATCCGGATGTAGCCCTCGCCATAGGCGCCGAAGCTGGTCCCCGAAACCGTCGCCACGCCCGCTTCCTCAAGCAGCATGTCCTGGAGCTTCCGCGCCGGAATGCCGGTGCCCTCAATGTTGGGGAAGGCATAGAAGGCTCCGCCCGGTTCGATGCAGCGGAAGCCGGGGATGGCGTTCAGTTCCTTGACCACGACATGGCGCCGTTCGTCGAAGGCCGCAACCATGGCCTCGACGGCGTCCTGCGGGCCGCGCAGGGCGGCGATGCCGGCCTGCTGGGCGGCGGCATTGACGCAGGAATGGCAGTTGATGCAAAGCCGCGTCGCCTTGTCGATCAGCGTCTTCGGCCACACGCTGTAGCCCATGCGCCAGCCGGTCATGGCGAAGGTCTTGCTCCAGCCGTCGAGCAGGATAAGGCGGTCCCTGAGGGATTCGTATCCGAGCAGGCTGACATGTTCCCGGCCGTCATAGAGCATGCGGCAATAGATCTCGTCGCTCATCACGCACACATGCGGATGGGCGGCCAGCCCTTCGACCAGCCGGTCGAACTCCTCGCGCGGCACGACGCCGCCGGTCGGATTGGCCGGGCTGTTGAGGATGATGAGGCGGGTCGCCGGGGTGATGCGCTCCAACACTTCGCTGGCGCTGAACGAAAAGCCGTTCTTTTCGTGCAGCGGAATGGGAACCGCCTTGGCCCCGGAGAACTTGATCACCGACTCGTAGATCGGGAATCCGGGATTGGGGTAGAGGATCTCGGCCCCCGGTTCGCCGAACATGAGCACGGCGAAGAACATCGTCACCTTGCCGCCGGGAACGATCAGCACCTGTCCGGGATCGACCTTGACCTTGCGGCGGAGCAGGATGTCCTCGGCCACCGCCTCGCGGAGCGCCAGCGTGCCGTTGGCCGGCGTGTAGCCATGGTGGCCGTCACGCAACGCCTTGACCGCCGCCTCGACGATATGGGGCGGAGTCAGGAAGTCCGGCTGGCCGATGCCGAGGTTGATGATGTGGCGTCCGGCCTCCTCCATCGCCTTGGCCTTGGCCAAAACGTCGAAGGCGGTTTCGGTGCCCAGGCGACCCATTGCGGCGGCGACATGAGGCTGGCCGGGTTCTGACGGATGATGCGCATCCAGCGTCTGAATTTTGGTCATGAATTCGATGTTCCACCTGCGGAGACGGGAATGCCTCCAGGAAGTCACATCGCAAGCGGGCAGGCAAGCGCGATGTTCGCCCGTCGGACGTCCACGGGACCGACCGTCGCCCGGCCGGCCCCGCGTATCTGTCGAGATGTCCTACTCGCAGGAAATCCGGGCGTCGAGCGTGAACTCGCGCACAAACCATGTAGGAGCCACGTAGATGGCGATTTCCCCGCCGGGGTTGCGCTCCGCCAACAGCTTGAAGGACGCCTTCTGTCCCTGAGCCAGTCGCATGTTGCGACGGTTGAGAACGGCGCGGTCGCTCGCCTTCAGAATCATGATGGCACCAACTGCCGGCCAAGCCTCTCCGGTGTTGACCAGGTCAAACGTCACCGTCTTGCCCTCGCAAGCCGGCACGATCTGAAGCCCCAAGTCCGGAATAGAGACGGCCGCCACTTCCTGCCGATCCCGGGCATCGGCCGAACCCACAATAATCAGCGCCCCGCCCAGCAGGGCGAGGATCGTACGCACAAACGCCATTCTTGTTCCCTCCGTGCAAGCCATGCAACGTGCTCCGGAGACGCAATCCGCGCGGCGTCGAGGCTTGTCGTCGTATTTCTTCACTATGGACCGGTCAACCACCCACGCCGATCCTGGACGGCATTATGCAAAGAATCCGTGGCGGGATGCAACGGTGCCCAAATATCACAACACTCGTGATTCAGAAGGGAGCCCCCAATGACACGACCGGGTGACGTACGGATCGGCATCTCGGGCTGGCGCTACAAGCCGTGGCGGGGGACCTTCTATCCGGAAGGGCTCCGTCAGGCTGAAGAGCTTTCGTACGCGTCGTCGATCCTCAACTCGATCGAGATCAACGGGACGTTCTATTCATTGCAGCGGCCGAAGTCCTTCACGGCGTGGGCGGCCCAGACGCCGGCCGACTTTGTCTTTTCGGTCAAGGCGCCTCGCTACATCACCCATCTTCGGAGGCTGAAGGAGGTCGAGAAACCGCTCGCCAACTTTCTGGCCAGCGGGGTTCTTGAGCTCAAGGAAAAGCTGGGTCCCGTCCTGTGGCAGTTTCCGCCTTCCTTCAAGTTCGACGCCTCTCTCCTCGAGGCGTTCTTCGCCATGCTGCCTCACGACACCGACGCCGCCGCGGCCGTGGCCCGGGGCCATGATGCCAAGGTCGAGGGGCGCAGCGCGATCCCGAAGCAAAAGCGCCGCCGGCTGCGCCACGCCATCGAGATCCGTCACGACAGTTTTCGGACGCCCGAGTTCATCGAGCTCCTGCGCGCCCACGACATCGCCCTGGTCTGCGCCGACACCGTGGATTGGCCGCGTCTCATGGATGTCACCAGCGAGTTCATGTACTTGAGGCTGCACGGGTCCGAGGAACTGTATGCCAGCGGATACGACGATGAGGCGCTCGACGCCTGGGCCGATCGGGTCGCCGCCTGGGCCGGCGGGGCGGAACCCGCCGACGCCGACCGGGTAATCGACAATCCGGCGGAGCGAAGAAAAGCCCGCGACGTCTTCGTCTACTTCGACAACGACATCAAGGTACGGGCCCCCGTCGACGCCCAAGGGCTGCGCCGGCGCATGGAGGCGCGGCTCGCCGGAAAATAGGCCCTCAAGCGCGTTCCAACAGGAAGTCGTCGGCCAATCCGTCGACCTCGAAGCCAAGGGTTTTGAGCGTGGCGGCGAAATGCGCCGGCGCCGGCGCCCTGATCGCCAGTTCGCCGCCCCGCGGATGCGGCAGGCGGATCGCCCGGGCGTGCAGGTGAAGCCGCCGCGAAATGATGTCGCCGCCGAGAAAGGCCTCGGCCCCCCCATACTTGCCGTCCCCGACGATGGGCGTGCCGATCGCCGCCATGTGGACCCGGAGCTGATGGGTGCGCCCAGTGAGCGGCGACAGCGTCACCCAGGCCGCCCGCCGGCCGACGTGGTCGACGACGCGAAAGAGGGTGGCGGCGCGCTTGCCCTCGCCGTCGTCGGCGACGACGTGTTCGCCGCGCGGCCCAGCAACCTTTTCAAGCGGCAGGTCGATACGCCCCATGGCCGGGCGGGGCACGCCGACGACCACCGCCCAATAAAGCTTCTGCGCCGTTTTGGAGCGGAAGGCGGCGGCCAGCGCCGCCGCCGCCGCCGGGTTGCGCGCCAGCAGCAGCACGCCGGAGGTGTCCTTGTCGAGCCGATGGACGAGGCGCGGCCGGTGCGGCGAACCGAAGCGCAGGGAGTCGAGCATGGCGTCGACATGGAGGTCGGTCTTGGTACCGCCCTGCACCGCCAGGCCGGGCGCCTTGTTGATGACCAGCACGTCGTCGTCGCGGTGCAGCACCGAGGCCCGCAGGTCGTCGATGGCGCGATCCGGAATCCGAACGGGCATCGCAGGCCGTTCGGTCAACGGAGCGTCACTCACCGGCGGTACGCGGACTTTCTGGCCGGCCTCGAGGCGCAAGGCCGACTTGGCCCGCCGGCCGTCGACCCGCACCTGTCCGGTACGCAGCAGCTTCTCCAGCTTGCCGTGGGCGACGTTGGGGAAATGCCGCTTGAACCAGCGGTCGAGCCGGCCCCCCGCCTCGTCCCCGGCGACTTCCAGGATGCGTACGCCGCCGGAGGCGTCGTCCCGTTCGTCCATCACTCGCCCTCCGGCTTGCGCTCGCGGCGCAGCTTGTCCCAATAATCCAGCCGCTTGGCGACCTCGCGCTCGAATCCGCGTTCGAGCGGCCGATAGAACCGCTGGCGCGCCATGCCGTCGGGGAAATAGTTTTGGCCCGAGAAGCCGTCCTCGGCGTCGTGGTCGTAGACGTAGCCCTCGCTGTAGCCCAATTCCTTCATCATACGGGTCGGCGCGTTGAGGATGTGCATGGGCGGCGTCAGCGACCCGGTTTCCCGCGCCGCGCGGGCGGCCGCGCTCTGGGCCTTGTAGGCGGCGTTCGACTTGGGCGCCGTGCCCAGGTAGATGACGAGTTGGACCAGCGCCAGGTCGCCTTCCGGCGAGCCCAGGCGCTCGTAGGCTTCCCACGCCGCTACCGCCTGGGTGAGCGCATTGGGGTCGGCCATGCCTATGTCTTCCACCGCGAAGCGGGTAAGCCGGCGGGCGATGTAGCGCGGGTCTTCGCCGCCGGCGATCATGCGGGCGAACCAATAGAGCGCGGCGTCGGTATCCGAGCCCCGCAGGCTCTTGTGCAGCGCGCTGATCAGGTTGTAGTGGCCGTCCTGGTGTTTGTCGTAAAGCGGCACCCGGCGTTGCACGATCGCCGCCATGGCCCGCGAGTCGAGGACCGGCTCGGCCGGCAGGTTGAAGAGCGCCTCCGCCATGTTGAGCAGGTAACGCCCGTCGCCGTCGGCCATCCGCCTAAGGTCGGCCCGGGCCTCGGCGTTCAGCGGCAGCGGCCGGCTCTCGGCGGCCTCGGCGCGCTTGAGCAATTCCTCCATCGCCGCATCGTCGAGACGGTTCAGCACGAGGACCTGGCAGCGCGACAGTAGCGGCGCGTTGAGCTCGAAAGACGGGTTCTCGGTGGTGGCGCCGACCAGGATGACGGTGCCGTCCTCGACATAGGGCAGGAAGCCATCCTGCTGGGCGCGGTTGAAGCGGTGGATCTCGTCGATGAAAAGCAGCGTGCCGCGCCCCGTCTCGCGGCGCTTGCGCGCCGCGTCGAACACCTTGCGCAGATCGGCGACGCCGGAGAAGACCGCCGACAGCGGCTCGAAATACAAGTCCGTCTTCTCGGCCAGCATGCGGGCGATGGTGGTCTTGCCGGTTCCCGGCGGTCCCCACAGGATGACCGAGGCCAGATGGCCCGATCGGACCATCCTTCCGACCGGCCCCTCCGGCCCGATCAGGTGGTCCTGGCCGACCACTTCTTCGAGTGAAGCCGGCCGCAGGCGATCGGCCAGCGGGCGCGGGGCCTGGTTCTCGAAAAGCGTGCTCACCGGTCGATCACCCAGTTCAGGACGTTGCCGCCGCGGTTCAGGCTGACGCGCCAGCGGTCGGTCGGCCGTGACAGCGCCGCCGTCAGCCGCGCGACCATGGCGGTCTCCTCGCCGTTGATGGCAAGGATGCGATCGCCGGGCCTGAACCCCAGCCGGGCCGCCATGGCGCCGCGCTTCATCTCGATGACGAAAACACCCTCGGGCGCCGGTTCGATCCCCAGTTCCTCGGCCAGCGCCGGCGACATGTTGGCGACCGTCGCTCCCGTCAACGGAGTGGCGCCGCCGATTTCGGTCGCTTCGCGCGGCGGATCCTCGGGGGGCGCGATGAGCTTCAGGATCACATGGCGTTCACCGCCGCGCCGCCACACCGTCAAATCGGCGGTCTGGCCGACCCCCAACGTGGCGATGCGGAATTTAAGCGCCTGCGGATCCTCTACCGGTCGGCCGGCCACCGCGACGATGGCGTCGCCGGGGGCGATTCCGGCCTCGCGGATGGGGCTCTTCGGATGGATCTCGTTGATGAGGACACCCATCGGACGGGGCATACCGAGCGAACTGGCGATCTCGGCGGTTACCGTCTGGCCGGTCGCGCCCAGCCACGGGCGGACCAGGCGGCCACCCTGAGCAACGCCGGCGATGACAGAGCGGACCATGTTGCCGGGGGTCGCGAATCCGATGCCGTGCGAGCCCCCGCTCTTGGAGAAGATCGCCGTGTTGATGCCGGCCAGCTTGCCGTCGACGGTGATCAGCGCACCGCCGGAATTTCCGGGATTGATGGCGGCATCGGTCTGGATGAAGAAGTTGAGGTCGGAGATACCGACCTGGGTACGGGCCACTGCCGAGATGATGCCGCTGGTCACCGTCTGGCCGACGCCGAACGGGTTGCCGATGGCCAGCACCAGATCGCCGACCTCCAAGCTGTCGGAATCGCGGAATTCCAGGAAAGGAAGTTTCTCGCCCTTGGCGTCAATCTTGAGCACGGCCAGGTCGGTCCGCTCATCATCTCCCGTCACTGTCGCTGCGAATTCCCGGCGGTCGGCCAGGACCACGGTAATCTCATCGGCCCCGTCGATGACATGGTGATTGGTCACGATGATGCCGGAGGGATCGACGATCACGCCGGAACCCAGCGAATTCTGCACCCTTTCCTGGGGCATCCCCAAGCCGCGGCCGAACCCTTCGCCGAAGAAGCGGCGGAAGAACGGGTCGTCGAACAAGGGCGAAACCTGCCGGGCCTGGACGACCTTGCGGGTATAGATGTTGACGACGGCGGGAGCGGCCTTCTTGACCAGCGGCGCGAAAGACAGCGTGACGTCGCCGGCCGAGCTCGGAACGACCTTTTCCGCCGCGTCGACCTGCAGCGGCGCGGCCGCCAGGACCGCCCATGCGAAAACGGCGGCAAGCCCGGCGAATATCTTTTGCGTCACCTGCATACTCCCGATCCAACGGCACGAATGGGGCGTTTCAATGGTCGCGGAGTGTAGCACCCGCAAACGTCTTCGTGAAAAGGTCCATTGGCCGCACCATCTTTCGTGCAACACGATTTTTGCCTGGAGTTCGGATTGCACAAACTGAAACTGTTCGGCGAGCCAGGTTGGGGATCGGTCCTGGCGGAAACCCAGTTGGTCTGGTACGGCGTTCCCTTCGAGTTCAGCCGGGTCGGTGACCTTTTCAGGAACGGAAACGGCCGGCAAGAGCTGGAAGCGGTCAATCCGCTCGGCCAGATTCCAACCCTCGTGCTGCCCGACGGCAGCGTCATGACCGAGAGCGCGGCGATCACGCTGTGGCTCGCCGATCAGGCCGGCAACTTCGATCTGGTCCCCCGGCCCGACGAGGCGGAACGGCCGCGGTTCCTGAGATGGCTCATTTTCATCACCAGCAACATCTATCCGACCTACACCTACGCCGATGACCCGTCGCGGTTCGTTCACGACGAAGGGGCGCGGCAGGGTTTCGCGGACACCGTCCACGCCTACGCGCGGAAGCTCTACACCATCCTGAACGCCGAGGCGGCAGGCCCCTGGTTCCTGGGGACCCGGCTTTCGGCACTCGACATCTATGTCTGTACGCTGACCCATTGGGAGCCCGGCCGGCCGTGGTTTGACGCCAACGCGCCCAAGCTGGCCGCCATCGCCGACGGGATGCGGGCGATCCCCCGCCTATCCCAGGTCTGGGCCAGGAACTTTCCGCAGCCCTGATGCCACAAGAACCGAAAGGCAGCCGCGATGGGCTGCCTTTCGCTATTCCGGCGGGCGCCGGTGGGCACCCCGGGAGAACGGGTTATTCCGCTTCCGCGGCCGCCGCGGCTTCGCCCTCGGCGGCGACGCGCGCCTTGTCGGCGGCTCCCTTCGCCTCGGGATCGCGGTCGACCAGTTCGACGACCGCCATCGGGGCGGCATCGCCGTACCGGAAGCCCGCCTTGAGAACCCGCGTGTAGCCGCCCGCGCGCTCCTTGAAGCGCTCGGCCAGGGTGCTGAACAACTTGATGACCGCGGCGTCGTCCCTGAGATAGGACGCAGCCTGGCGACGGGCATGGAGGTCACCGCGCTTGCCCAGCGTCACCATACGGTCGGCAACGCGCCGAATTTCCTTGGCCTTGGGCAAGGTGGTCGTGATCTGCTCGTGCGTCAGGAGCGAAACCGCCATGTTCGACAGCATCGCCTTGCGATGGCTGCTGGTCCGGTTCAGCCTGCGGCCGGTAAAGCCATGGCGCATAACGTCTTCTCCCTAGTCTACAGTCTGTGCCAAGGGGCTCGGCCCCTCAAGCCAATCCAAATTCGTTCAGAACGGGTCTTCCAGCTTCTTGGCCAGATCCTCGATGTTTTCTGGCGGCCAAGCCGGAATGTCCATACCAAGGTGCAGCCCCATCTGGGCCAGGACTTCCTTGATCTCGTTCAGCGACTTGCGCCCAAAGTTCGGGGTGCGGAGCATTTCCGCCTCGGTCTTCTGCACGAGGTCGCCGATGTAGATGATGTTGTCGTTCTTCAGGCAGTTGGCCGAGCGGACCGAAAGTTCGAGTTCCTCGACCTTGCGCAGAAGGTTCTTATTGAACGGCAGATCATCCTTGCGATCGGCCTCGACCGCCGTCTCCGGCTCTTCGAAGTTGATGAAGCGCTGCAGTTGATCCTGAAGGATGCGTGCCGCCAGGGCGACGGCGTCCTCGGGCGTCACCGCACCGCTGGTCGTCACTTCAAGCGACAGCTTGTCGTAGTCCGTCACCTGGCCGACGCGCGCGTTCTCGACCTTGTAGGTCACCTTGCGCACCGGCGAGAACAGCGAGTCGACCGGAATAAGGCCGATCGGCGGGTCCTCGGGGCGGTTCAGTGACGCCGGGACGTAGCCCTTGCCGTTGGCGATGGTCAGTTCCATCGCCAGCTTGGCACCGTCCGCCAACGTGCACAGCACCAAGCCGGGGTTCATGATCTCGATGTCGTGACCGACCTCGATCATGCCGGCCGTCACCTCGCACGGTCCCTCGGCCTTCAACACCATGCGCCGCGGTCCCTCGCCGTTGAGGCGAAGGGCGATCAGCTTGATGTTGAGGATGATATCGGTGACATCCTCGCGGACCCCGGGGAGCGACGAAAACTCGTGGAGCACGCCGTCGATCTGCACCGACGTCACGGCGGCACCCTGCAGGGACGACAGCAGGATGCGCCTGAGGGCGTTACCTAGAGTCAACCCGAAGCCGCGTTCGAGTGGCTCGGCAATCAGGGTCGCCGTCAACTCCGGATGACGTCCGGGTACCACGTCAATCTTCGCGGGTTTGATCAGTTCCTGCCAGTTCTTCTGAATCACGGGCATGACCTCATGCTAGGCATGTGTGTCGAGGGCCTCCCACGATGGGAGCCCTCTCGGGAGAAGTCCGGCCAGGATATCGCCAGCCGGACGTCTCGATTTACTTCCGCCCCCGGCCGCCTTAAACCCGACGCCGCTTGCGCGGCCGGCAGCCATTGTGCGGAATGGGAGTCACGTCACGGATCGAGGTGATGGTGAACCCGACGGTCTGCAAAGCCCGCAACGCGGACTCGCGCCCGGAACCGGGGCCCTTCACCTCCACCTCCAGGGTCTTCATGCCGTGGTCCATGGCCTTCTTGCCGGCGTCTTCGGCGGCAATCTGCGCGGCGTAAGGCGTCGATTTGCGCGACCCCTTGAACCCCTGACTGCCCGACGACGACCACGCGATGGTGTTGCCCTGAACATCGGTGATGGTGATCATTGTATTGTTGAACGACGCGTTGACGTGAGCGACGCCGGACGCGATGTTTTTGCGCTCACGACGGCGTGGGCGTTGGGTAGCTGCCTTTGCCATAACCAGTCAAATCCCCTACTTGGTCGCTTTCTTCTTGCCGGCAATCGGCCGAGCAGGTCCCTTGCGGGTCCGTGCATTGGTATGGGTCCGCTGACCATGCACCGGCAATCCTCGGCGATGGCGCAGCCCGCGATAGCAACCCAGATCCATGAGCCGCTTGATGTTCATGGAGACTTCGCGCCGCAGGTCACCCTCGACGGTGAAATCTTCGTCAATCGTTTCGCGGATACGGACCGTCTCGTCGTCCGTCAATTCGTGAACCCGGCGTTCCATCGGAATGCCGACTTTTTCACAAATCTGCCGCGCCTTAGTCCGCCCGATCCCATGAATATAGGTCAAAGCGATCACGACCCGTTTCTGGGTCGGGATGTTCACGCCAGCGATACGCGCCAAAGTGGGTACTCCTTACACTTTGATTTCAAACGTTTCCGAGGTTCGGACGGGAAATTTAGAGCGCGCGATTATAGGGGGTACGGCCCCCAAGTCAACACACCCTCACTTCCCGACGACCTCCTGCAACTGTCTCGTCACTTCATCGATCTCAGCCATCCCATCCACGACCGAGACCACGCCCTTTTTCCGATAGTAGTCAATAATCGGCGTCGTCACTTCGTGATAGGTCTTCAGCCGCGCCCGAACCGTTTCGGCATTGTCGTCCGCGCGCCGCGAAAATTTCGTCCCTCCGCATTTGTCACAGACCCCATCCACCTTCGGCCGCTGGAACTTCTCGTGGTAGCCAGCCCCACATTGGACGCAGGTGAACCGTCCCGTGATGCGTTCGACCAACGCCTCGTCATCGCTATCGAGGACAAGGACATGGTCGATCTTCAACTTCTTCTCGGTCAGCAGCCTATCGAGGGCGCTGGCCTGGGGAACCGTCCTCGGGAACCCGTCAAGGATGAACCCCTTCCTGCAATCGTCACGATCGATACGCTTGTCGATCAAATCGATCATCAATTCGTCCGGCACCAACTGGCCGGCTTGGATAATGCTTTCAGCCTTGCGACCCAATTCGCTGCCGGAGGCTACCTCCGATCGCAACATGTCGCCCGTCGACAACTGGATAATGCATAAAGTGTCTTGAAGCCTCTTCGCTTGGGTTCCCTTCCCCGCACCCGGGGCACCAAGCAGAATCAGGTTCATCCACGTCTCCCCCTAAGTTTCGACTTCTTGATAAGCCCTTCGTACTGATGCGCCAGCAGGTGGGACTGGACCTGCGCGACCGTATCCAGCGTTACCGTGACGACGATCAGCAAACTGGTCCCGCCAAAATAGAACGGAACTGAAAACCGCGAAATGAGGATTTCGGGTAGCAGGCAGACCGCCGACAGATAGGCGGCCCCCACCACCGTGAGGCGGGTCAGAACCCGATCCAGGAATTCCGCCGTATTTTTGCCGGGCCGGATGCCGGGAACGAAGCCACCGTACTTCTTGAGGTTTTCGGCCGTCTCGGTCGGGTTGAATACCACGGCCGTGTAGAAAAAGGCGAAAAAGACGATGAACCCGACATAGAGCGCCAGGTAGAGGGGCTGGCCGTGGCCGAGATAGACGGCCAGCGAAGACAGCCATTCCGGCCCACTGCCCGCCGAGAACCCGATCAGCGTGATCGGCATCAGCAGGATCGAGCTGGCGAAAATCGGCGGGATCACGCCCGAGGTGTTGATCTTGAGCGGCAGATGGGAGCTCTCGCCGCCGGTCATCCGGTTGCCCTGCTGACGCTTGGGATACTGCACCACGATGCGACGCTGGGCGCGCTCGATGAAGATGATGAACGCGATCACCCCGACCGACATGATCAGCAGGAAGATGACGAACAGCGTCGAGATGGCACCGGTCCGTCCCATTTCCAGGGTGCCGACCAGGGCGGACGGCAGGTTGGCGACGATGCCGGCGAAAATGATCAGCGAGATGCCATTGCCGACGCCGCGCTGGGTGATCTGCTCGCCCAGCCACATCAGGAACATGGTGCCGCCGATCAGGGTCACCACGGTGGTGAAGCGGAAGAATACGCCCGGATCGAACACCGCGGCGCCGGCGCTCGACGTCATGCTCTCCAGCCCAACGGCGATACCATATCCCTGCAGCGCGGTGATCAGCACCGTGCCGTAGCGGGTGTACTGGTTGATCTTCTTGCGGCCGGCCTCACCCTCCTTTTTCAGCGCTTCCAACTGCGGCGATACCGCCGTCAGCAGCTGCATGATGATGGAGGCCGAAATGTAGGGCATGATGTTGAGCGCGAAGATGGTCATCCGGCGCAGGGCGCCGCCGGCGAACATGTCGAACATACCCAAGATGCCGCCGGCCTGGCTGGCGAAGATATCCTCCAGCACGGCGCCGTCGATGCCGGGCAGCGGGATATAGGTACCGAGCCGGTACACCAACAGCGCACCCAGCGTGAACCACAGGCGCTTCTTGAGCTCCGTGGCCTTCGAGAAGGCGCTGAAGTTGATGTTGGCAGCGAGTTGCTCGGCAGCGGAAGTCATATCTTTCGTCCCAGCCTGGGCGTCTCTACTTCGCTTCGGTGTTGTCGGAGGCGGCCGCGTCGGTCGCCGGAGCCAAGATGACGATCTTGCCGCCAGCCTTTTCGACACCCTCGATGGCCGCCTTGGACGCGCCGTCGACCTCGACGGTCACCTTGGCCTTCAACTCGCCCTTGGCAAGCAGGCGAATCCCGACCTTGCGCTTTTTGATCATGCCGGCTGCCCTGAAGGCGTCGGCGTTGATCGGCTTCTCGGCATCCAGCTTGCCGGCATCCACCGCCTTCTGCAGGTCGCCCAGGTTGATGACCAGGAACTCCTTGCGGAAGATGTTGTTGAAGCCGCGCTTGGGCAGGCGCCTGTACAAAGGCATCTGGCCGCCCTCGAAGCCGAGGAGCGACACGCCGGAGCGCGACTTCTGGCCCTTCTGCCCCTTGCCCGACGTCTTGCCGGTTCCAGAGCCGATGCCACGGCCGATGCGCTTGCGCGGCCTGTGGGAGCCAGGATTGTCACGAAGTTCGTTGAGTCTCATCTCGCGTCCGTCCTTATTCGCTGAGCCTGGCAACCGGGCGTCAGCCGGCCTCGTCCACACGAACCAGGTGCTGAACCTTGGCGATCATCCCGCGCACGGCGGGGGTATCCTCAAGCTCACGGGTCCGATGCATCTTGTTCAACCCCAACCCGACCAGTGTGGCGCGCTGATCCTTCTTGCGGCCGATCGGGCTGCCGATCTGGGTGACCTTCACGGTCGACTGCTTCTTGTCGGCCATCCTCGTTACTCCTTGCCCGCCGCTGCGTCGCTGCGCCGCGACACGATTTCGCCGACCTTGAGTCCGCGCTTGGCAGCCACGCCACGCGGCGACAGGCAGTTGCCCAGCGCGTCGAAGGTCGCCTTGATCATGTTGTGCGGATTGGCCGTGCCCACCGACTTGGCGACCACGTCCTGGACGCCCATGGTTTCGAAAATGGCGCGCATCGGACCGCCGCAGATGATGCCGGTGCCCGGAGGCGCCGCGCGGACCACAACCTTGCCGGCCCCGAAATGGCCATTGACGTCGTGATGCAACGTGCGGCCTTCGCGCAACGGCACGCGGATCATGCCGCGCTTGGCCGATTCGGTGGCCTTGCGGATGGCTTCCGGAACTTCGCGCGCCTTGCCGGTGCCGTAGCCGACCCGGCCGCGGCCGTCACCGACCACAACCAGCGCGGCGAACGAGAACCGCCGGCCGCCCTTGACGACCTTGGCGACGCGGTTGATGTGAACCAGCTTGTCCAGGAACTCGGATTCTTCCTGGCCGCCGCGCTCCCGCCCGAAACCTTCGGGTGCCCCAGTAGGTGTTCTTGCCATATCTACAACTCCCTAGAAGGACAGGCCGCTTTCGCGGGCGGCATCGGCAAGGGCTTTGATCCGGCCGTGGAACCGGTAGCCGCTGCGGTCGAACACCACGTTGGTGACGCCGGCCGCAACCGCGCGCGACGCCACCAGCTTGCCGATCTCGACGGCAGCCGCCAAGTCGCCCCCGGTCTTGAGCTTTCCGCGCAGATCCTTTTCCAGGCTCGAGGCGGAAGCCACCGTCTTGCCCTGCCTGTCGTCGATGATCTGGGCATAGATGTGCTTGTTGGACCGGAACACCGAAAGACGCGGTTGGCCCCCCGCACGAAGCTGGATCTTGTGCCGCACGCGCTGCTTGCGCCGCTCGAACAGTTGTTTTGAATCGATCATGGCTTACTTCTTCTTGCCTTCCTTGCGGAGAACGGTCTCTTCGGCATACTTGATGCCCTTGCCCTTGTAGGGTTCGGGCGGCCGATAAGCCCGGATTTCAGCCGCAATCTGCCCAACCTGCTGCTTGTTCGCCCCGAGGATCTCGATGTGAGTCTGATCGGGGCACTTGATTTCGATGCCGGTCGGGATCGGATAGCGGATATCGTGGCTATAGCCCAGTTGCAGGACCAGTTCCTTGTCCTGTACCTGCGCGCGATAGCCGACGCCGTTGATCTCGAGCCGGCGCGTGAACCCTTCGTTGACCCCGGAGACGATGTTGCGGATCACGTTGCGCGCGGTCCCCCACATCTTGCGGGCGATCAGGCTCTCGTTGCGGGGATTGACCCACACGAGATTGCCTTCCTGCTTGATCTCCACATCATCCGTCAGCTTGACGGACAACTCGCCAAGCTTTCCCTTGGCACTCAGGATGTTTCCCGAGATCGCCACATTGACGCCCTGGGGAACCGTTACCGGATGTTTGCCGACGCGCGACATGACCGTCTCCTACTCTCGAATTTCTAGAAGACCTGGCACAGGACTTCGCCACCGACATTGGCCGCACGCGCTTCGGCGTCGGACATCACCCCTCGCGGGGTCGATAGCACCGAAATGCCCAAACCGTTGTACACCCGCGACAGATCCTTGATGCCGGAATAGACGCGCCGTCCCGGCTTCGACACCCGATGAATCTCGCGGATGACGGGGTCGCCTTCGTGGTACTTCAGTTCGATCTTCAGCTCGCTGATACCGGGCCGCACTTCGTACTGGCTGTAGCCCCGGATATACCCCTCGCGCTTGAAAACCTCGAGCACGTTGGCGCGCAGCTTCGAAGCGGGCGCGACGATCGCGTCTTTCCGCGCCCGCTGTCCGTTGCGAATGCGCGTGAGCATATCGCCAAGGGGATCGCTCATGGACATCTACCGTGCCCTCCTACCAACTCGACTTAACCATACCGGGGATCTGGCCCCGAGACGCGAGGTCACGCAATGCGATCCGCGACAACCTAAACTTGCGGTAATTCCCGCGCGGCCGGCCCGAAAGCTCGCAGCGCAGGCGGATCCGCACAGGCGCGGAATTCCGGGGAAGCTGCGCCAGCTTGAGGCGCGCGGTAAACCGCTCCTCGGGCGACAGCGACTCGTCCTTCGCCGCCTCCTTGAGGTGGGCCCGTTTCGCCGCATACTTCTTCGCCAGTCGCATGCGCTTCATGTTGCGTTCGATGGCGCTTGTCTTAGCCATTCCGATTGTCTCCGTCGGCCTTCAAACTGTTGAACGGCATATCGAAAGCCTTCAACAACGCCCTCGCTTCGGCGTCGGTGTTGGCCGTCGTGCAGATGATCACATCCATGCCGCGGATCTGGTCGACCTTGTCGTAATCGATCTCGGGGAAAATGATCTGTTCCTTGAGACCCATCGCGTAATTGCCGCGTCCGTCGAAGCTCTTTCCGGACACACCCCGGAAGTCGCGAACGCGCGGCAGGGCGATGTTGATCAGCCGGTCCAGGAATTCGTACATGTGGGCGCGGCGCAGGGTGACCTTGCAACCCACCGTCTGTCCCTCGCGCAACTTGAACGCGGCCACCGACTTGCGGGCCTTGATGATGACGGGCCGCTGGCCGGTGATGCGGGCGAGCTCTTCGGCCGCCACGTCCATCTTCTTGCTGTCCTGGGTGGCCTCGCCGACCCCCATGTTGACGACAATCTTCTCCAGCCGCGGCACTTCCATCGGGTTCTTGTAGCCGAATTCCTCGACCAAGGCCTTCCGGACCGTCTTTTCGTAAATCTCTTGCAGGCGTGGTGTCATGGTGTCAGGCCCTTTTACGCGTCAATGACCTCGCCGGACCGCCGGGCCACGCGCACCTTGCGATTGTCGTCAAGGAACTTGTAGCCAATGCGGGTCGGCTCGCCGGTCTTCGGGTCGACGAAGGCCAGGTTCGAAATGTGGATGGACGCCTCGCGCTCGACGATACCGCCGGCCTGGCTCTGGGTCGGCTTCGTGTGGCGCTTGATCATGTTGACGCCCTGGACGAAGGCACGGTTCTCCTTGGGTAGGACCTTGAGGATCTCGCCCTTCTTGCCCTTGTCCTTTCCGGCCAGCACGACCACCTGATCGCCCTTCTTGATCTTCACTTTCGGCATCACAGCACCTCGGGCGCCAGAG
This sequence comes from Rhodospirillales bacterium, assembly GCA_014859895.1. Taxonomy (GTDB): domain Bacteria; phylum Pseudomonadota; class Alphaproteobacteria; order Rhodospirillales; family Shumkoniaceae; genus Shumkonia. Next base: position 5,649 of record JACZKS010000154.1, on the reverse strand, counting down.
AGACGATTTTCATGTAGTGCTTGGCGCGCAATTCACGAGTCACCGGGCCGAAGATACGCGTTCCGATCGGCTCACCCTGATTGTTGATCAGGACGGCGGCGTTGCGGTCGAAGCGGATCGACGTCCCGTCGGCCCGGCGAATATCCTTCGCCGTGCGCACGATCACCGCCTTCAGAACATCACCCTTCTTCACGCGTCCGCGCGGGATCGCCTCCTTGACGGAGACGACGACGACGTCGCCGACGGAAGCATACTTGCGCTTCGAGCCGCCAAGCACCTTGATGCATTGCACCCGGCGAGCACCCGAGTTGTCGGCAATGTCCATATTGGTCTGGGCTTGGATCATTGTCTTATTCCTTTCCAGTCCGCCGGCGCCAAATCAGGCGCCTTCGCCGACCACTTCCCAACGCTTGCGCTTCGAAATCGGGCGGCACTCGCGGATTTTCACCACGTCGCCCACCTTCGTCGCATTGCTTTCGTCATGCGCCGCGTAATTCTTGCTGCGACGGATGAATTTCTTATAGATCGGATGCATCAGTCGACGCTCGACGCTGACCACGACGGTCTTGTCCATTTTGTCGCTGACCACGACCCCTTGCAGAACTCGCCTCGGCATTGTCCCGGTCCTTCCTTACGATGCGGCCCGCAGGCGCTCATCCAGAACGGTCTTGATGCGCGCGATGTCGCGGCGCACTTGACCGACCCGGGCCGTGTTTTCGAGCTGGCCGCTGGCCGCCTGAAAACGCAGGTTGAACGCTTCTTTCCTGAGCCCGATCAGCTGATCCTTAAGCTCGTCGACGGTCTTGGTGCGAAGATCGCTTGCCTTCTTCATGGGATCAGCCCTCCTCACCCACACGCGCCACGAAGCGAGTCTTGACCGGCAGCTTGGCCGCCGCCAGATCGAACGCCCGCTGGGCAACGTCGCGCGGAACACCATCAATCTCGAACATGATGCGCCCGGCCTTGACCCGGCAGACCCAAAACTCGGGTGTGCCCTTGCCCTTGCCCTGACGAACTTCGGCCGGCTTGGTGCTGACCGGAACGTCGGGGAAAATCCGGATCCACACCCGGCCGGCACGCTTCATGTGGCGGGTAAGGGCACGGCGCGCCGCTTCGATCTGGCGGGCGGTGATCCGTTCAGCCGACATGGCCTTCAGGCCGTAGGACCCGAAAGAGAGACGGCTTCCACGCGTCGCCAGGCCATGGATGCGGCCCTTATGCGCCTTGCGGAATTTTGTACGTTTGGGACTAAGCATCTTCCCGTCTTTCCTAATCTTAACTCAGTCGCGCCTTAACGCGCCGGCTGTTGCTCCGCCGACCGCTTCTCGGTGGCCATGGGGTCATGGGCCAAAATCTCGCCCTTGAAAATCCAGACCTTGATGCCGCAGGTGCCATACGTCGTCTTCGCGGTGCCGACCCCGAAATCGACGTCCGCACGCAGGGTGTGCAACGGCACGCGGCCATCGCGGTACCACTCCATGCGGGCGATCTCGGCGCCGCCCAAACGGCCGCCGCAATTGATGCGGATGCCCTCGGCACCCAACCGCATGGCCGACTGCACCGCCCGCTTCATGGCCCGCCGGAAGGCGACGCGGCGCTCCAGCTGATGGGCGATGTTCTCGGCGACCAACTGGGCGTCGATTTCCGGCTTGCGGATCTCGACGATGTTCAGGTGGACGTCGGAGCCGGTCATCTTCGACAATTCGGCACGCAGCTTCTCGATATCGGCGCCCTTCTTGCCGATGACGACGCCGGGGCGGGCCGTGTGAATGGTCACACGCGCCATCTTGGCCGGACGCTCGATGATGATCCTCGAAACCCCCGCCTGGCTCAGCTTGTCCTGCAGGAAGGCACGGATGCGCAGATCCTCGTGCAGCAGGTTCGCGTAGCTTTCATCGGCATACCAGCGGGAATCCCACGTCCGGTTGATGCCAAGGCGCAATCCAATCGGGTTGACCTTCTGACCCATTATGCCGTCTCCTCGCGTTCGCGAACCACCAGCCGGATATTGCTGAACGGCTTCTGAATGCGCCCCACCCGGCCGCGGGCCCGAGCCCGCCACCGCTTCATGACAAGGGTGCGCCCCACCGTCGCCTCGGAGACGACCAACTGATCGACGTCGAGTTGGTGGTTGTTCTCCGCGTTGGCAATCGCCGATTGCAGTACCTTCTTCACCTCACTGGCGATGCGCCTCTTCGAAAAGGTCAGCTCCGCCAGGGCCGATTCGCAGGACTTCCCGCGAATGGAGGCCGCCACGATATTGAGCTTCTGGGGACTGGTCCGCAGAAACTTCGAGTAGGCCATCGCCTCGTTGTCGGCGAGCTGCCGTGGGGCCGTCTTCTTGCCCATCGTTACGCCCTCTTCGCCCGTTTATCGGCCGCATGGCCATAAAAGACGCGGGTCGGCGAGAATTCGCCGAACTTGTGACCGATCATGTCCTCGGTCACCAGCACCGGCACGAACTTCTTGCCGTTGTAAACGCCGAACGTCAGTCCCACGAACTGGGGAATGATCGTCGACCGGCGCGACCACGTCTTGATGATCTCGTTACGCCCCGAACCGCGAACATGCTCCACCTTCTTGAAAAGGTAGCCGTCCACGAAGGGGCCCTTCCAAACGGAACGTGCCACGACCGCCCTCCTCTACTTCTTGGGACGGCGACGCATGATAAACGCGTCCGTCCGTTTGTTGTTGCGGGTCCGCTTGCCCTTGGTGGGCTTGCCCCATGGCGTCACTGGATGACGGCCCCCCGAGGTACGGCCTTCGCCGCCGCCGTGCGGGTGGTCGATCGGGTTCATGGCCACGCCGCGCACGCTCGGGCGCTTGCCAAGCCACCGGCTGCGGCCGGCCTTGCCCAGCTTGATGTTCTGCTGGTCGGCGTTGGAAACCGCGCCGATCGTCGCCATGCACTCGGCGCGCACCAGCCGCAGCTCGCCGGAAGCCAGCCGCAACTGGGCGTAACCGCGATCCTTGCCGATCAGCTGCACGTAGGTGCCGGCCGACCGGGCGATCTGGCCACCCTTGCCCGCCTTCATCTCGACGTTGTGGATGATGGTGCCGACCGGAATGTTCTGCAGCGGCATCGCGTTGCCCGGGCGGATGTCGACGTCGGTGCCCGACACCACGATGTCGCCGGCCTTAAGCCGCTGCGGCGCCAGGATGTAGGCGAGGTCGCCGTCCTCATAGCGGATCAGCGCGATGAACGCCGTGCGGTTGGGGTCGTACTCCAGACGCACGACCGTCGCCACGACGTTCAGCTTGTCGCGCTTGAAGTCAACGATGCGATAGCGCCGCTTGTGGCCGCCACCCCGCCGGCGCGCCGTGATGCGCCCCATGTTGTTGCGGCCGCCATTGCCGCGCAGCCCTTCGGTCAGCGACCGCTCGGGATCGCCCTTCCACAGCTGGGCGCGGTCGACCAGCACAAGGCCGCGGCGACCCGGCGTTACCGGCTTGAATTGTTTCAGCGCCATCGATCAAACCCCCGTCGAGACGTCGATGGACTGGCCCTCGGCCAGCGTCACGATCGCCTTCTTGGAATCACTCCGCTGGCCAAGCCGTCCGCGGAACCGCTTCACCTTGCCCTTTTGGCGCAGGGTGTTGACCGCCATCACCTTGACCTTGAACAGGTTCTCGATGGCCGCCTTGATTTCCGGTTTGGTCGCATCCAGCGGCACGTCGAAGCTGACCTGGTTGAACTCGGACAACAGGGTCGCCTTCTCGGTGATGATCGGCCTACGGATCAGCTCGTAGATGCGGCCCTGACTGGGTTTCACGCCCCGGCCGCCTTTGCCCGTATAGGTCTTCATTTCAAACGCTCCACCAAATTCGCGACCGCGTCCTTGGTCAGAACCAGCGTCTCGCGACGCAGGATGTCGTGAACGTTCGCGCCCTGGCTGGGCAGCACGTCCAGCGCCAGGATGTTGCGCGCCGCCTTGGCGAAATTGGCGTCCACCTCGGTCCCGTCGATGATCAGGGCCGACGTCCAGCCCAGCTTCTCTAGGGTCTTGACCAAGTCGCGGGTCTTCGGCTCTTTCAGCTGGGTGCTTTCCAGAACCACCAGCTTGCCGTCGGCCTGCTTGGCCGACAGCGCGGTCTTCAGCGCCAGCTTGCGAACCTTCTTGGTCAGATCGTGGGCATGGTCGCGTACGACCGGGCCGAACACGATGCCGCCGCCCCGCATCTGGGTAGAGCGCGACGAACCCTGGCGGGCCCGACCGGTCCCCTTCTGACGGAAGGGCTTCTTGGTGGTTCCGCTGACTTCGGAAACGCCCTTGGTCTTGTGGGTGCCGGCCCGGCGCTTGGCCAACTGCCAGTTCACCATGCGGGCCAGGATGTCGCCCCGCACCGGCACGCCGAACACCGTCTCATCCAGATCGATGCTGCCGACCGTTTTGTTTTCCAGGCTGATCACGTCGCACTTCATGGCCGCCTATTCCTTTTTCTCGTCGGCATCGCCCGCGGCCGGTGCATCCGCCGGAACGGCTTCCTGCAACGCCCGGACGCTGGCCGGGAACGGCACGTCCTTCGGCGCCGGACGCTTCATCGCGTCGCGGATCAGCAGGAAACCGCCGTCGCAGCCGGGAACGCCACCCTTCACCAGAATCAGGCCGCGCTCCACATCCGTGGCGACGATCTGAAGGTTTTGGGTGGTCACCCGCCTGTCGCCCATGTGGCCGGGCATCTTCTTGCCCTTGAAGACGCGGCCCGGACTCTGGTTCTGGCCGGTGGAGCCGATACTGCGGTGGCTGACCGAAACACCGTGGGTCGCCCTAAGGCCAGAGAAACCATGGCGCTTCATGCCGCCGGCAAAGCCCTTGCCGATCGAGGTGCCGGTCACGTCGACATACTGCCCGACCGTGAAATGGTCGGCCGACAACGTGGCGCCGACGTCGACGAAGGCGTCCCCCGAGATGCGGAACTCGACCACGTGGCGCTTGGGCTCGACCTTCGCTTTCGCGAAATGGCCGCGCTGCGCCTTGGTCACGTTCTTCACCTTGGCGGCGGTGCAACCCAACTGGAGGGCGTTGTAGCCGTCCTTGCCCTCGGTGCGATGAGCGACGACCTGAAGGTCGTCGACCTTGAGCACGGTCACCGGGACGTGGCTGCCGTCTTCGGCAAACACGCGGGTCATCCCCATCTTGCGTGTAATCAAACCGGTTCGCATCGCGCTCACCCTTACAGCTTGATCTCGACGTTGACGCCGGCCGCGAGGTCGAGCTTCATCAACGCGTCCACCGTCTGGGGTGTCGGATCGATGATGTCGAGCACCCGCTTGTGGGTGCGGATCTCGAACTGCTCACGCGACTTCTTGTCGATGTGCGGAGAACGCAGCACCGTGAACCGTTCCAGCCGCGTCGGCAGCGGGATCGGACCCCGTACTTCGGCACCGGTACGCCGGGCAGTGTTGACGATCTCGCGCGCCGACTGGTCGAGGACGCGGTGGTCGAACGCCTTAAGCCGGATTCGTATGTTTTGACTTTCCATGGCTCAGTCCATCTCACCGGCTTAGGCGCCGGTATGTCTTCCTACTACTCGATGATCGATGCGACGACGCCGGCGCCGACGGTGCGGCCACCCTCGCGGATGGCGAACCGAAGGCCTTCCTCCATGGCGATCGGCGCAATCAGGTCGATCTCCATCGTGATGTTG
>JACZKS010000153.1 GCA_014859895.1 Rhodospirillales bacterium | reverse complement strand
TTTCCACCCCAGCCTAGCCACAGCCGCCGCCCGGGGCAACCCGCCCCCCTTGCGCATCGCCGCCGGGTGCGCTATCGCGATGGCTGAGCAGCGGAACGGCGAACATGGCAGACGACCCCCAGGCGTCGACGCACCGATACGGCATGGCCGTCCGGCTGTCGCTGTTCTACGTGGCGTTTTTCGGCATGATCGGCGTCTACATGCCGTTCTGGCCGGTATGGCTGGTCTCGCGCGGGCTGGAGCCCACCGAGATCGGCCTGCTACTCGGCATCGCCGCGGGCGTCCGCCTTTTCTCCGCGCCGCTGATCGCCGGGGCCGGCGACCGCTTCGGCAGACGGCAGCGGCTGGCCACCGCGCTGGCCATCGGCGCCCTGGCAACTTTCTCGCTTTACGCCTGGACCCGCGGTTTCTGGCCCATCCTCGCCGTCACCATGCTTTTTACCGTCGTGTGGTCGCCGCTGATGCCGTTGGGCGAGACGCTGGTCAACCTGACGATCCGCCGGCACGGCCTGCAATACGGCCCGATCCGCCTGTGGGGCAGCCTGGGCTTCATCGCCGCGGCGGTCATCGGCGGGCGGGTGCTGGTGGGACGGCCCGACGACATCATCTTCTGGCTCCTGCTCGGCCTGGTGGCGGCGACGGCGGCATCCTGCGGGCTGCTGCCGGAGGCGCCACCCAACGACGAGGGCGGCCGCCGCCCGCCCCTGCGCTCGGTCCTGGCCAACCCCGGGTTCCTTTTGTTCCTGACCGCCGCCGGGCTGATCCAGAGCAGCCACGGCGTCTATTACGGGTTCGGCACGCTCTACTGGAAGACGCTTGGCTATTCCGAGGCGGTGATCGGCGCGCTGTGGGCCGAAGGAGTGATCGCCGAAGTGGTGCTGTTCGCCTTCAGCGCCCGCATCACCCGCCGGTTCAGCCCGCCGGCCCTGATTCTCATCGGCGCGCTGGCCGCAGTCGTCCGCTGGACGGTGACCGGGCTGACCGGCGCGCTTCCGGCCGTCGCTCTCATGCAGGTCCTGCACGCGCTGACCTTCGGGGCCACCCACCTGGGGGCCATTACCTTCATCATGCAGCGGGTACCGCCGGCCCTGTCGGCCACGGCCATGAGCCTCTACGGCTCGGTGCTGGCAGGCCTCGCCATGGGCGCCTCGATCCTGCTGTCAGGCCCGCTCTACGCCGCCTTCGGCGGCGGCGCCTACCTGGCGATGACCGGAATCGGGCTGATCGGCGCCGGCCTCGCCCTCATCCTGGCCCACCGCATGGTCAACCAGCCCTGAAGAGAATACCCCATTCCACGACCCCTTTTTTGTCACTCCCGCGAAGGCGGGAGTCCAGGGCCCGGCTCCGTCTGGATTCCCGCCTTCGCGGGAATGACGGGAAGGAAGCGCGAGTGACGAGGGAAAAGCCGGTGCTGGTTCTCAGCCCTTCTTCTCCCACCCCCCCGCGTCGGTCTGCTGCCAATAGGTGAGAGTGTGGCCGGCTTCCTTGTAGGTTTTCCAGCGTTCCCGGGCTGCCTGCACGGCCGCGGCGTCGTTGCCGTCGAACAGGTTGAAGCACCGCTCGTAGGCGTCGATGGGCCCGTCGCGGCCGTCGGTCAGAAACAGGAAGGCGGCGCCGTTGGGGTTGTCTTCCCCGGCCGTCAGCCACACCGGCTGCTCGTCGGCGTTACCATCCTTGGCGCTTCCGTGCGGAAGCCAGGAGTTGCCCCCAAAGGTCCACAGCAGCAGGTTGAGCGCCTCGACCCGTTCTTCCGAACCCGCCATGACGATGGCGCGCTTGCCGGCCGCCAGAGTCTTTTCGAGGAGGCGCGGCAGCACCCGTTCGAGCGGCGACTTCTGCAAATGGTAGAAGGCGATCTCGCCCACGCCGTTCCTCCCCGGTTTTGGCCCCTTGGGCCGCCTACTTCTTTTCGTAGAAGTCGGCGACGAAGCGGTCCAGCAGGCGCACCCCGAAGGCGGTGCCACCCTTGGGCACGGTCGGCTTGTCCTTCTTGCCCCAGGTGACGCCGGCGATGTCGAGATGGGCCCATGGCGTGCCGTCGACGAAGCGTTGCAGGAACTGGGCGGCGGTGATGGACCCGGCGGAGCGCCCGCCGCTGATGTTCTTGACGTCGGCGGCGTCGGATTTCAGCATCTTGTCGTATTCGTCGTCCAGCGGCATCCGCCATACCCGCTCGCCCACCGCCTCGCCGGAAGCGAACAGGCGCTGGGCCAGTTCGTCGTTGTTGGAGAAGAGGCCGGCCAATTCCTCACCCAGCGCGATGATGATGGCCCCTGTCAGGGTCGCCAAGTCGACCATCAGGCGCGGCTTGAAGCGGTCCTTGCAGTACCACAGCACGTCGGCGAGCACGAGACGGCCCTCGGCGTCGGTGTTGAGAACTTCAATGGTCTGGCCCGACATCGATTTGACGATGTCGCCCGGCCGCTGGGCGCTACCCGAGGGCATGTTCTCGACGAGGCCGACGATGCCGACGACGTTGACCTTGGCGCCCCGCCCGGCCAGCGCCTTCATCAGGCCGATGACGACGCCGGCGCCGCCCATGTCCCACTTCATGTCCTCCATGCCGCCGGAGGGCTTGATCGAGATGCCGCCGGTATCGAAGGTGACGCCCTTGCCGATGAAGGCGATCGGCTCGGCCTCTTTGGCGGCCTTGCCCTTGCCCTCGCCGTTGGGTAGGCCCTGCCAGCGCATGACCACCACCCGGGGCTCGCGGATGCTGCCCTGGGCGACGCCCAGGAGCGCGCCCATGCCCAGCTTCTCCAACTGCGGCTTGCCCAGCACCTCGACGTCGACGCCAAGCTCGGTCAGCGCCTTGGCCTGCTCGGCCAGCGTCTCCGGATAAAGCACGTTGGCCGGTTCCGACACCAGGTCGCGGGTCAGGAAGACGCCGTCGGCGACGGCGTTCAAACCCTCGAAGCGGGCCTTGGCCTTGGCGGCGTCGGGGGTGACAATGCGCAGGGACTTAAGCGATGGCTTGTCGTCCTTGTCTTCCTTGGTCAGGTACCTGTCGAAGCGGTACGAGCGCAGGCGCGCCCCGAAGGCGACCTCGGCCGCCATGTCGGCGGGGCTGAGCGGGCATCCCTCGATGGCATCGATGGCCACCTCGACAGTGGCATGGCCGCGAGTCCCCAGTTCGGCATAGATCAGGCCGCCCAGGCCCTGCAGGCGCATCGCGTCGATCTCGCCGGCCTTGCCCAGGCCCACCACCAGCACGTGGTCCAGCTTCGATCCCCCCGGCGCCAGCAGGGTCAGGCTCTGGTCCTTCTTGCCCTTGAAACGCGGCGCCGCCTTGACGGCGCGCCCGATCGCCCCATGGAGCTTCTTGTCCAACGCCGCGGCGGTAGGCGTCGGCTTGCCCCCCTCCAGGACAGAGACCACGACGACGCCCGATTCGGGCAACTGAGGCTTGGCAAACGAAATCTTCATTATCCCTCCGCTGGGTGGGGCAGACCGCCATCTTTACGGGTTTTCCGCCGGCCGCAACACGCGCCCCCGCAAACCCGGTCCCCTGAATTTAGCAGCGGCGGCGCCAAAAGGAAGAGCCGCGGCGGAAAAACCTAGTCGCCGCCACGCCCCGGAGCCGACACATGGGTCTTGCCGATGCCGGCGGCGACGTCCTTGGCGCGCGCCCCGCTGGCCAGCCAGACCAGTCCACCGGGCAGCGCCAGAACCAGGGTGAAAAAGCCGTAGAGAACCGACAGCACCAGGGCATCTGCGCCGGCAACGCCAATCAGCCCGAAGGCATAGACCATGCTGCCCTCCCTGACTCCCCAGCCGGCAACCGAGATGGGCAGCGCGGTGATCAGCAGCACCGGCAGGAACAGCGATATGACGTCGATCGGGCTGACGTCGAGGCCGAGTCCACGGGCCAGCACATACACGGCCATGGCCAGATTGGTATGGCCCACAGCCGCCCAGCCGATGGCGCGCGCGGCATTGAAGGGCGAGAAGAAGATGGTCCGGGTATCGACGGCGAGGCCGGCCAGCGCCGTCATGATTTTTCCCTTGCGCCAGACCGCGGGGACCCGGTCGAGAAGTGCGATGAAGACGATGCCGCCGATCACCGCCGCCACGCCGACGGCGGCGACGGGCACGATCCAGGCGCCTGCCGCCTCGCCGGCCCGGCCCAGGAAGACCGGCTGCACCAGGGCCACCAGGAAGACCAAGGCGGCGACGGTGGCCACCCTTTCGAGCATGATGGCGCTGATGGCGGTGCGCAGGGGAACACCGTCGCGGTAGATCAGATAGGTCCGAACGGCATCGCCGCCGACCGAGGCCGGCAGCGTCTGGTGGAAGAAGTTGCCGATATAGAAGAGGTGCAGCACCCGAAAAAACGGAAATCCGGCCCCCAGGGGCACGAGGGCGGCACGCCAGCGCAGCGCGCAGGCGACGTACTGCAGGAGGAAGACCAGCGCCGCCAGCATCAGCATCTCCGGCTCCACTTGCAGGACCCGCGCCTTCACCGCGGCGAAATCAACCTTCGAAAGAACGAAGACGATGAGCGCCACCGAGACGAGGATCTTCGGAATCAGCAGCAGCCATTTCTTGGACATCGGGGACGCCATTGCCGGGCCACGGGAACGCCGGCCGTGTTTACCACAAATCCCGCGCGCTGCCAGGGGGATCGTGGCAGAACCCCCGCCGCCCTTGGGGGGAGAGGGGAAGATATTTGCAAATCAGGCGGCCGTGAGGCGGACCGGCTGGCGCTTGCGGCCCCATTTGCCGGGCGGACCGGCGAAAACGCCGGCGCAGGCGGTACCGCAGTTCCGGCAATGGCCATCGTCGGTGAGGTTCCAGGTGGAAAGCTCGTACCAGTCCCGCCCGATCAGCATGGCGCCGCAGTTGTGGCAATAGGTGCTGTCGCCCTCGGGGTCATGGACGTTGCCGACATAGGCGTAGCGCACCCCACCGGCCAGCGCGATCTTCCTGGCCCGCCGGAGCGTGTCGGCCGGGGTGGCCGGCGTATCCAACATCTTCCAGTCGGGATGAAAGGCCGAGAAGTGCAGCGGTACGTCGGGGCCGAGGTTGTCGAGGACCCAGGCGACCAGGCGCTCGATTTCGGCTTCCGAGTCGTTCTCGCCGGGGATGAGCAGCGTGGTGATCTCGAACCACACGTTGGTTTCATGCTTGAGGTATTTGAGCGTATCGAGCACAGGCTCCAGTCGCGCCGTGCACAGCCTTGCGTAGAAGTCCTCGGTGAAGCCCTTGAGGTCGACGTTGGCGGCATCCATGTGCCGGTAGAATTCGACCCGCGGTTCCTTTGAAATGTAGCCGGCCGTCACCGCCACCGTCTTGATGCCGCGCTCGCGGCAGGCGGCCGCCACATCGACGGCATATTCCAGGAAAATGACCGGATCGTTGTAGGTGAAGGCGACGCTGCGGCACCCCGTGCGCTGGGCAGCCTCGGCGATCGCTTCCGGGCTCGCCCGGTGGGCCAGCTTGTCGAACTCGCGCGATTTGCTGATGTCCCAGTTCTGGCAGAACTTGCAGGTCAGGTTGCATCCCGCCGTGCCGAACGACAGGATCGGCGTGCCCGGCAGAAAATGGTTCAAGGGCTTCTTTTCGATGGGGTCGATGCAGAAGCCGCTGGAGCGCCCGTAGGTGGTCAGCACGATCCCATCGTTGTGGCGGGCCCGCACGAAGCAGAGGCCCCTCTGCCCCTCGTGCAGCTTGCACAGACGCGGGCAGAGGTCGCACTGCACACGCCCGTCCTCCAACGCGTGCCAGTAGCGGCCGGGAAAGATATCGGACGGCGACAGGGTCTGGGTGGTTTCGACCATAATCATGCATTCACCGGCAGAGGAGCCGGTATCGATCCCAAGGTTATCGGTGTCTTCGGGGGCTTCATCCCGGCGCATCCGGGTCGCGACATCAATCGCATTCCTTTCCTTAGTTAATCACGTCTTCGGGGAGCGTCAATCCTGGCGCGCGGCCGTCGGAATTATATTATATTGATTATACGCAGGCGCGCCGGAACGGCATCCGTCCTTTCAACGGCATTCGCAGGAACAGGGCCATGACCTCGATCAGACAGGCGGCTGTCGCCGGGCAATTCTATCCGGGAGCGGCGCGGGAATTGACCGCCGCCGTCGAACGCTATCTTTCCCTGGCCGCGCCTTCCGCCGGTCCCACGCCCAAGGCGATCATCGCGCCACATGCCGGCTACGTCTATTCCGGGCCGGTGGCGGCCTCCGCCTACGCCCGAATCCGCGCGGCCTCGGGTCACATCCACCGCGTGATCCTGCTCGGACCGTGCCATCGGGTGGCGGTGCGCGGACTGGCGCTGAGCAGCGCCACGGCCTTCGCCACACCCTTGGGCAACGTCCGCGTGGATGGTGAAACGGCCGAGCGGCTGCTGCGCCTGCCGCAGGTCCATGTCTTCGACGACACCCATTTCCAGGAGCACAGTCTGGAGGTCCACCTGCCCTTTCTGCAGGTCATCCTCGGCGACTTCGCCCTGGTGCCCCTGGTGGTCGGGGACGCCACCGCCGAGGAGGTGGCGGAGGTCCTGGACGCCGTGTGGGGAGGTCCCGAGACGCTGATCGTCGTCAGTTCCGACCTCAGCCACTATCTCGGCTACGATGCCGCCCGGCAGCTGGACCAGGCGACGTGCCGGGCCATCGAAAGCCTTAATCCCAGCGCCATCGGCCAGGACCAGGCCTGCGGCCGCGTTCCGGTCGGCGGTCTGCTGCATCTCGCCCGCCGACGCGGACTTTCCGCCGTCACGGTCGATCTGCGCAATTCCGGCGACACCGCCGGCCCGCGCGACCGGGTCGTCGGATACGGCAGCTGGCTTTTCATCGAACCCCCGGGCCACGCCGCCAAAGTGGACGGGCCGGCCGCCGGCGCCGAAACGGAGGCCGACGCCTTCGCGGGCCAAACGCGGGCCCTGCTCGCGCGTCACGGCGAGACGCTGCTGCATCTGGCCGCGGCTTCGGTGGAACACGGCCTTGTCCACGGGAAGCCGCTCCCGGTCCGCCTGGCCGACTACGCGCCCGACCTCGGCGAGCCCGGCGCCTCGTTCGTGACCTTGAAGCGCCAAGGCAAGCTGCGCGGCTGCATCGGCACCGCGAGCGCCTATCAGCCGCTCGTCCTCGACGTCGCCGAGCACGCCTTCGCCGCCGCCTTCCGCGACCCCCGGTTTGCGAAGCTCACCGCCGACGAGACCGACGGCCTGTCGCTGTCGGTTTCCGTGCTCAGCGCCCCCTCACCCATACAGTTCGCCAGCGAGGCCGACCTGCTCGGCCGCCTCCGGCCGCGCGTCGACGGACTGATCATCGAGGATTCCGGGCGCAAGGCGTTGTTCCTTCCCGCCGTCTGGGAGACGCTCCCCGACCCCAGGACCTTCCTCGGCCACCTCAAGATCAAGGCCGGGCTGAAGGCCGAACACTGGTCGGGCGGCTTCAAGGCGTGGCGCTTCGTCGCCGAGGAGATCTCCGACGAGGATCTGGCCGACCCGATATTTCGGGGACACCATACTTAATTCGATTTCACCGCTCATCGCACACCAATGGCAACGTCTTTTGCGAATTAAGTGGAGTGCCCCCGAAATTCCCCGGCACGTCCCGCATTGAACCCCGGCCATTGACAGGGCGGCGGCGAAGGTGAATTTTTGCCGCCCCCGGCCTTTTCCATCCCCACGAAGGAAGATCCCCGTGCCCATCGACATCGGATTGCGCCTCATCGACCAGGTCCGCGACCTCGCCCAGCGGGCCGGCCTTGAGGTCATGGCGGTTTTCAACAGCGACTTCACGGTGGACTCGAAGGAAGACAGCTCCCCGGTGACCGAAGCCGACCGTCGGGCCGAGACCTTGATCACCAACGCGATCCGCAGCGACATCACCGACACCATTTTGATCGTCGGCGAGGAGGCGGCCTCCGCCGGCATCGCGCCGGAGGTGAAGGGTGGGCCCTTCTGGCTGATCGACCCCCTCGACGGCACCAAGGAATTCGTGAAAAGGGGCACCGACTTCACGGTGAACATCGCGTTGATCGAGGATGGCCAGCCGATCCTGGGCGTCATCCACGTGCCGGTCACCGGCGACACCTTCTGGGGCAGCCGCCACGGCGCCTTCGCCAGCACAGGCGGGGGGGCGCCGCGCCAAATCTCCTGCCGCCCGCAGCCCGAGGGCGGCCTAATCGCCATCGTCAGCCGCTCGCATCGCACGAAGGAAACCGACGATTACCTCAAGCGATTCGCCATCGCCCGGGAAATCAGCGTTGGCAGTTCGCTGAAGTTCTGCCGCGTCGCCGCCGGCGAGGCCGACCTCTACCCGCGCATGGGCCGCACCATGGAATGGGACACCGCCGCCGGCCACGCCATCCTCAGGTTCGCCGGAGGGACCGTCCGCACCCTGGAAGGGCACGAACTTTCCTATGGAAAGCCGGGGTTCGAGAATCCCCATTTCGTGGCCAGCGGTTCCCTTCGCCACCCCTGAGATTAGGCCAGGGCTCCGAATCCAGGTTAACGAGAACTGACACCGATCAGTGAAGCAAGGTATTCGACATCCCATCCGGCGAGTTTACGGCGGAGCTTGATGCTTTTTTTGTGGGTGGCGGCTCGTACGAGATTGATGGCGAAGTGC
>JACZKS010000152.1 GCA_014859895.1 Rhodospirillales bacterium | reverse complement strand
CCTCGACCCCGACGCGCCGCCGGCCGCGGGGGCGGGGGTGAAGGCATAAAAGGAATCCCGAGGCGCTTGCTTCAAGGCGCCCCGACGGGTGATAAAGCCGGGCGAACCCCCAGGCGGAAAGGGAACGATGCCGATGCAGCTTCAGCAGAGCACCTGGCCGGAAGTCGAGCGTTATCTGGAAACGTCGGCGGGCGTCATCGTGCCCATCGGCGCCACCGAGCAGCACGGCCCCATCGGCGTCATCGGCACCGATGCCATCTGCGCCGAGGTCATCGCCCGGGGCGCCGGGGAGACGGCCGGCGCGCTGGTCGGCCCGGCCATCGCCGTCGGCATGTCGGAGCACCACATGCGCTTTCCGGGATCGATGACCCTTCGACCCTCGACCCTGATCGCGCTCCTTTCGGATTACGTGGGCTCGCTCGCCGCCCACGGGTTCCGCCGCTTCTTCTTCGTCAACGGCCACGGCGGCAACATCGCTTCCCTTCAGGCCGCCTTCTTCGAGATCTACAACGAGATGCGGCGGGCCGGTTTCGCGGATGCCCCGCGGGTGCGCTGCAAGGCGATGAACTGGTGGCAGCCCGAGCCGGTGTCGGCGCTGGCCCGCACGCTGTTCGGCGCCGCCGACGGCAGCCACGCCGCCGCCTCCGAGGTGGCGGTCACCCAGTTCGTCGACGCCGCCAACATCAAGTCGGCGCCGCTCGACCCGCCGGTGGCGCCGCGCGGCGGCTTTTACAATTCCGCCACCTTCCGCGAGCGCTATCCCGACGGGCGCATCGGTTCCAACCCGGGGCTCGCCAGCCCCGAGGCCGGGCGGCGGCTTTACGACGCGGCGGTGGCGGCGGTGGCCGCCGACTATCAAGCCTTTCTGGCCGAGGCATGAGGCGCATCGGCATCATCGGCGCCGGCGCCTGGGGCACGGCGCTGGCGGCGGCGGCGCGGCGGGCCGGCCGCGACGTCATGCTGTGGGCCTATGAGCCCGAGGTCGCCGACACCATCAACCGCACCCGCGAGAATACGCTTTACCTGCCGGGCGTGCGCCTGGACCCGGCGATCCGCGCCACCCCCGAGCTGGCCGAGGCGGCGGCCGCCGACGCCCTGCTGCTGGCGATGCCGGCGCAACGGGTGCGGCACCTGTGCCAAGCGCTGGCGCCGTCGCTTGGCCATCGCCCGCCAGTTGTCATCTGCGCCAAGGGCATCGAGCAGAAGAGTGGCGCCTTGATGACCGAGGTGGTGGGGGAAGCCCTGCCCGGCCTGCCGTTCGCCGTGCTGTCGGGCCCGACATTCGCCGCCGAGGTGGCGCGCGAGTTGCCCACCGCCGTCACGCTGGCCTGCGCCGAGCCCGGGCTGGCGGAAACCTTGGCCGCCGCCCTGCGCACACCGCGCTTCCGGGTCTATCATTCCGCCGACGTCGCCGGCGCCCAGGTCGGCGGCGCGGTCAAGAACGTACTGGCCATCGCGTGTGGCATCGTCGAGGGGCGGGGGCTGGGGGACAATGCCAGGGCAGCCCTGATCACCCGCGGGCTGGCCGAGATCGTGCGTTTGGGCCTGGCCAAGGGAGCCGAGCCGGAAACCTTTCTTGGCCTGTGCGGGCTGGGCGACATCACGCTTACCTGCAACGCCACCCAGTCGCGCAACCTCTCCCTCGGTTTGGCGTTGGGCCAAGGCGAGACGCTGGAGGCCGTGCTGGCGGCCCGCCATTCGGTGGCCGAAGGCGTGTTCACCGCCTCCTCGGTGGTCGCGCTGGCCCGCCGGCTCGGCGTCGACATGCCCATATCGGAAGCCGTGGACGGCATTCTCAATGCCGGCGCCGACGTCGAGGCCACCATCGCCGGCCTGCTGGCCCGCCCCTTCAAGGCGGAATCCCCGGCCGCCGGCTGAACCCCAGGATCGAGACCCAAGGAGGACCCCATGCATTTCGTCATTTCCTGCCTCGACAAGCCCGGCCACGGTTCGGTGCGCGCCGCCAACCGCGCCGCCCATCTCGACCACCTCGCCCGCCATGCCGGGAACGTGGTGATGGCCGGTCCGACCCTGAGCGAGGACGGCGCCGCCATGACCGGCAGCGTGCTGATCGTCGAGTTCCCCGACCGCGCCGCCGCCGAGGCCTTCGCCGCCACGGATCCGTATGCCAAGGCCGGACTGTTCGAGAGCGTCAACATCCGGGCGTGGAAAAAGGTCATTCCGGCCGGCTGAGCGGCGGAGAGGGAGAAGCGACATGGCCCATTGGCTGGTGAAATCGGAACCGGGCGCGTGGTCGTGGGACGACCATGTGAAGAAGGGCGTCGAGCCGTGGAACGGCGTGCGCAACCATCAGGCCGCAAACAACATGAAGGCGATGACGGTGGGCGACACCGCGTTCTTCTACCATTCGGTGGACGAGAAGCGCATCGTCGGCATCGTCGAGGTGGTCAAACCCTATTATCCCGACCCCACCGATCCCTCGGGACGCTTCGGCATGGTCGACTTCAAGGCGGTCAGGCCGCTGGCCCGGCCGGTGACGCTGGCGGAGATCAAGGCCGACCCGCGGCTTTCCCACCTGGCGCTGATCCGCCATTCGCGCCTGTCGGTGGTGCCGATCGACGATAAGGCCTGGGCGGTCCTGTGCGAGATGGGCGGGATCAAGCCTTAGGGCCGGGGGGCGGGGCGAAACCCGCCGTGGAGAACGTCCGATGATCGGCAACTGGTTTTCCGGCCTCATCCACGGGCGCGCCGAGAAGAGCGCCGCCAAGGACGTCGTCCGCTTCGTCGACGGGCTGAAGCGCACCGGCGAGCGCGACATCGGCGTCATCGTCGGCATCGCCGCCGTGGTGCGCGTCAACATGGAAACCCACGGCATCCTGCCCGAGGGACTGTTCTCCCGCCCGGCGCTGTCGGCCGGCCGCGAGCTCGGCCTTTTGCAGATGCGCCTCAACCACGTGGCCCGGGAGTTCGTCAAAACGCGCCAGGCGGCCGACGCCTCGGGCGTGCTGGTGTGGTCCTATTCGCTGCGCTGCCTCAACGTGCCCGGCCTGGTGCCGCTCGGTCGCACCATGTGGGCGGAGCTGGCGCGCGGCTTTCCCCACGCCGAGGAGGCGCTGGAGGAAGGCGAGGAGCGCAACGGCAAGCCGTTCGACGCGCGCGTTTGGGCGGAATGGCGCCTCATCCCCCCGGGCCTCGATCCGGCGGACTGAGGCCGCGGCCGGCGGCTTCCTTCATCGTCATTCCCGCGGGTGACGAAAAAGGGGTTCCGCCTGTTCGCACGCGCGAGCGGGCGGGGTTGGCCCCAGCCGGCCGGGGAGAAAGACATTTTCATTCGCAATTGGAGCCGGATAGGGGGCCGCGCCGGCCTCAATTTTTCCGTGTCGGACTTGTCTGGGAAGCGTTTTTCAGATAAGTCTTCGGAGGTCGTTTTCAGGCGTTCCGTTTGATCCCTGGCGCGTCTCGCACGTCAGTACGGTTTCCGTACCAACAAAAAAAGGCCCCAAGCAGTGGGCAACCTAACCAACAAAAGAGGCAACACATCCATGGCAGATCTATATCCGGTTTCTGAAACCTTCGCCAAGTCGGCCTGGGCCGACAGCGCCAAATACGAAGACATGTACAAGCGTTCCATCGCCGACCCCGAAACGTTCTGGGGCGAACAGGCCAAGCGCATCGACTGGATCAAGCCCTTCACCAAGGTGAAGGATACCAGTTTCCAGGCGCCCAACGTCCACATCAAATGGTTCTATGACGGCACGCTGAACGCGTCGGCCAACTGTCTCGACCGCCATCTGGCCACGCGGGGCGACCAGACCGCCATCCTGTGGGAAGCCGACGATCCCAACAAGAGCGAGGCGATTACCTATAAGGACCTGCACGAGCGGGTGTGCCGCCTGGCCAACGCGCTGAAGACCCAGGGCATCAAGAAGGGCGACGTCGTCACCATCTATCTGCCGATGATTCCGGAAGCGGCGGTGGCCATGCTGGCGTGCGCGCGCATCGGCGCCATCCATTCGGTGGTGTTCGGCGGCTTCTCGCCGGATTCGCTGGCCGGACGCATGATCGACTGCAAGTCGGTGGCGCTGATCACCTCCGACGAGGGCCTGCGCGGCGGCCGTCCGGTGCCGCTCAAGGCCAATGCCGACAAGGCGCTGGCCAACAGCCCGTCGGTGACGACGGTGGTTGTCGTGCGCCATACCGGCGGCAACGTCCCCATGACCCCGGGACGCGACTTCTGGTATCACGAGGTGTGCGCCAAGGCCTCGGCCGACTGCCCGCCCGCCGAGATGAACGCCGAGGACCCGCTGTTCATCCTTTACACGTCGGGTTCGACCGGCAAGCCGAAGGGGGTGATGCACACCACCGGCGGCTACATGGTCTATACCGCGATCACCCATCAGTACGTCTTCGACTACAAGGACGGCGACGTCTACTGGTGCACCGCCGACGTCGGCTGGGTGACCGGGCACAGCTACATCGTCTATGGTCCGCTGGCCAACGGCGCCATTTCGGTGATGTTCGAGGGCGTGCCGACCTATCCCGACGCCTCGCGCTTCTGGCAGGTCATCGACAAGCACAAGGTCAACATCTTCTACACCGCGCCGACCGCCATCCGCGCCCTGATGCGCGAAGGCGACGGGCCGGTCAAGAAGACCAGCCGCAAGTCCTTGCGCATCCTGGGCACGGTGGGCGAGCCGATCAACCCGGAAGCCTGGATGTGGTACCACAAGGTGGTCGGCGACGAGCGCTGCCCGATTGTCGATACCTGGTGGCAGACCGAGACCGGCGGCATCATGATCACGCCGTTGGCCGGCGCAACCCCCACCAAGCCCGGCTCGGCAACCTTGCCGTTCTTCGGAATCGAGCCGGTGCTGCTGGATGATGAAGGGAAGGAGATCGAGGGCGGCGAGGCTTCCGGTCTGCTGGCGATCAAACGCCCTTGGCCGGGGATGGCTCGCACGATTCAGAGCGACCATCAGCGGTTTGCGCAGACCTATCTCAATCCGTTCCCCGGGTACTACCTGACCGGCGACGGCTGCCGCCGCGATGCAGATGGGTATTATTGGATAACCGGACGCGTGGACGATGTGATCAATGTTTCGGGGCACCGCATGGGTACCGCAGAGGTGGAGAGTGCGCTGGTAAGCCATCCGGGGTGCGCTGAAGCCGCCGTGGTGGGCTTCCCGCATGAGATCAAGGGGCAGGGTATCTTTGCCTACGTGATCATCAAGGACGGTTTCGATGTGGATGCCGAGCTGATCGGCGAACTGCGCAACGAGGTGCGCACCCACATCGGGCCCATCGCTGTGCCCGACGAGATTCTGATCGCACCGGGATTGCCC
>JACZKS010000151.1 GCA_014859895.1 Rhodospirillales bacterium | reverse complement strand
GTGCAGGCGGCGGCCGCCCGCGCGCTCGACGCGCTGACCAAGGCGGCGCCCGGCGCTGCCGGCTCTTTGCCGCTGGACGTGCGCAAACGGGGCGGGGTGATCGCCAAGGCCATGGCCCAGGAACGCGACGAGGAAACCGCGGCCAGGATCGCCGACGACTTCCTCGGCCCGGCCGCCGCCGGAGCCGCCGAGGGGTGGGAGGGGCTGAGGCCCACGCTCGTTCCGGTTGCCGGCATTGACGAAGAGGAACCGCCGGCCGGCAAGCCGGCGACTGAGGCCCAGCCCGGGGGGCACCCGGTGGCCGCGCCCGGCACGCCGGCGCCGTGGCGGAAGATCCTTGAGGTCATGGAAGGTGGCGAGGCCGAGGCCCTCCAGGATCTCGTCGAATTGATCCCGGAAGACCCGGAAGGCGCCGCCGACGAACTCAAGCAGGCGATGGTCGAACTCGGGCTGAGCTTCTTACCGGGTGTGGGTAACCTCCTCTCGGCCGCGCAGACTTACCGGGCCATCGTCGCTGCCTACAAAGCCCTGAAGGACGACAACCTCGCCAAGGCGCTCGAACACGGGGGAGACGCAGCGATCAACGCCATCGGAGCCATTCCCGGCCTCGGCAATCTGGCGAAGGCGGGCGTCCGCGGGGTCGAAGCGACCCAAGCCATGGTGAAGGTGCTGCGCGGCAAGAAAGCCATCGCGGCGACGCAAACGACGACGCGGGTCGGCTCTTCGGTCGCCGACACGGCGTTTGCGCACTGGGTGCGAAATTTGTTCGGGGGCACGACAAGGGCCGTTGGAAAGACCGAAAAGGTCGGCAGCCTACGGCCCGAAGTTAGCACCTTCCTGGAGGCCAAGGGTATCAAGGTGCAAACAGACGGCATCGAAGCCATCGACCACAAGATCACGCGCATGGAACGCAAAGGAAAGCCTCTTGAAAAACATGCGCCCAGGGAGGTGATCGAGAGCATTCCGGAGGTCCTGAGGAACCCCGACGAGATCCTGTGGGATGGCAAGGCACTGCTGTACGTACGCAATATCAAGGAGGAAGTCGCTGCGGGGGCGCAGGTGGCGAACCCCCGCGATCGCGTTAAGCTCGTGGTCAACGTGAATTACGGCGTTCATGTCCAGACTGGTGCTGGCAAGGCCAGCAGGGTGGGCAATTGGGTCTGGAGCGCCGGCCGGGTTCCGGCTACTACATTGGCGAACCGGCGCGTTTACGAACGGGTATGGCCGTGAGGATGCGCAAGAAACACCAGCGCGGAGGGACGGCCATCTCCCTCATACGGGGACTTCACACCTGCCAGGGGTGGACAGCCCTCCGGAAGCCTTTCCGGTGTCACGCTGGCGTAAATTTTATATCATAAACAGCGTTTGACATCAAGAAAAAATGCGTCTTTTGATTGTATTTATGATATATAAAACTACCTAAAAATGTATTCACTGTCACGCCAGGGAAGTGATCGAGAGCATTGCAGAGGTCTTGAGGAACCCTGTGGGGGCGAAGCTCTGCCTAGGCCAAGGCCCGGCTGGATTTCCAATCGGGCGTGGCCACCCAGGTGGCGCTGGGGCGCTTCGACCGCGCGCTGAAGGACAAGGGCCTGGAGGGGGCCGCCGCCTTCGCCGCCGACTTCGCGTCCGGCGCGTCCGGCGGCGGCAATAAGCTGGCCGAGGAATGGCGCGAACCGATCGCCCGCACGCTCAAGGCCCATCTCGACGATGCGCGGGAAGCCGACGCGGCGGCGAAGGCGGCGGCGGCGAAGGCCAAGGTGGAAAGCGCCAAGCGCCTCGCCGCCGTCGAGCAGAGCATCGGCGAGCACACATACGGCATGGCCGACCTGGAGCGCGACACCCAGGCCGGCATGTTCGAGGGCCATCCCGACGCGGCCTCCCGGCTGTCGAAATCCATCGAGGAAGCGCGGAAAGCGCGGGCCGCCAAAACCGAGGCGGCGGCGCGCGGCGCCGAGGCGGTGGCCGCCGGCCGCGACCTCACCGCCGACGAGGACGGGCAGGGGGCCATCGACGCCTGGTGGGACGCTTTCCCCGACAAGGGACCGGCCGGCGCCATCGAGGCCGCCCGGCGCACCGGCATCCTGCCTGGCCCCGCCCGGAACGCCATCGCCGACGGCCTCATCTACGGCACGCCCGAGAAGCGGGCCGAACAGGCCCGCGCCCTCGTCGAGCTCATCAAGGTGGCCCCCGCCGCCGCCGAAACCCTGCCGGCGCAACTGCGTCAGGAGGCGACACGCATAACCAAGCGCCTGGAGCAGGGCCACGACCCCAAGAGCGCCACCGAGGGCACCGACAAGGCGTTGGAGGGGGTGGGGGACGCGCCGGATGGTGGTGCGGGCGAAGATGAATTGAACCCCCAGCCTGACAGCGCAATCTCAGCCGGCGCAGGCGCTGAAGGTGACGTGGACAAAGGCCCCACCGTCCTCCAACCGGACGTGAGTCCGACGCCCCTATCGCTGGAACAAAGGGTCCGGGAAGTTTTCGGGATGGATCCGCAGGCGGACCGCCCGAGCCTGCTGCTCGATCCGAATGGCTCGCTTAATCCGGCCGACTGGACGGCCCCGCGATGGGTTTACGAGCTGGCAAAGGCCTTTGTCCTGCCGGGCCATGTCATGAAGGGCGGTTCCTATACGCCCGAGGACGTGACCGACATGGCGCTGTCGGTGATTGGCACATCGGCGGGGGCGGGATCGTCGCTGGCGCCTCGCGGCGCGGTCGGCATGGCAGGAGCGAGGCCGGGGCGGGTGGCTCCCGGCGGCGGCGCCGGGTCGTTTGTCGGCAAGGCCGAGCACGACGCGTTCCTCAAGCGGGTTGAAGAACGCACGATTCCCGCGTTTCGCGATCGCGAGGAAGCCGCTACATTTGCATCCGGCGTGCAGAAGCGGTTCGAGGCGACGGGAGTCGATGACGCGCAGGTCGTGGTGCGCGGCAGCGCGGCGACGGGACGCCAGTTCAACCCGGAGACCGGCAAGTACGATGGCCCGGCCTTCGACGTCGGACGGATCAGCGACCTGGATGTCTCCGTGGTCAGCCCCAAACTGCTGAAGAAGGCGGAAGAACTCGCCAAGAATTGGGACGAGGAGCGGTATGGAAAATGTCCTTTTGACATCCGGGGTGATGGCACACGGACGAGTCCCTTGAATAAGGACGTGCTGAGGGAATTGGGATTGGAGAATCTGCTGCCCAAGACGGTCGGCGGGAAAAGAAGGAAATCGAGCTTGGTCATTTACCAGGACATGGAATCCCTGGAGAAACGCGGGCCGTACGTGCCCCTGGACTGAATAGGAAGACAAAATGAACAAACCCGATAACCTTATGCTATTCGGCCTGCGTGGCGATGATTCGAAGGCGGCCGCTCATCGCCTTGAGGCGCTGTTCGGCATTTCGATGACGCGGACCTCACGCAACGCCTACTTCTGGTACGGCGAGCAAGGTGAAGAGATCTCGGTCGAGTACAACGAGGATGAAGACGAAGACGGCAAGTATTTTCTCAGGCCCGGATTCCCCGAGTTTCCCTTGATCGTTGAAGTCGCCGACGTCGCCGATCAGGACGCCTACGAAAGGACCATCACGGAAGATCCGCAACTCAAGGCCACGCGCTTGACGCGAAGCGCGGCCCGCAAGGCGAGGTGATCCGCGAAAGCTAGAGTCCGACAGGCGAGGTGACCGCCAAAGTCACGACAGGCCCAGGAGGAAAGTTGACCTGACTGTCGGAGGTTCGGGCGATTGACCGGCGGGGACCGCCGGCCCCGGCCTTTGGCGCGGCAGTCGGGCGGCCAGCCCCGTCACTTCCTTAAAAGTCGTCAGGCGTGACGCACCTGGCAGGACCAGTTGGCCGACATGCCGAGCGACGCCGAGGCCATGGCGCAAGCGGACCCCGCCAACCGCGACCTCGCGCTGAATACCGCCCTCGAGACCGCCTATGGCGCCGGCAAGGACGCGCAGTTCGGCGACATGGCCGAACGCATCTATGCCAAGAACGAGGCCGACCTCGATGCCTTCGAGTCCGATTGGCGGAACTTGAGGACCAGCGCGCTCGACAACCTGGCCCCATCGTGGAAGCCGATCGCCGAGGCCGAGTTCGACCGCCGCAAGGCCCTCTACGTCCCCCGCATCGCCGCCACCATCCGCACCCGGATCGAGGACGAGACCAACGCCGGCCTGCGCCAGGCCGCCGACACCTACACCGCGCGGGCGGCCGCCGCGGCGCACGACGACGACGCGGCCGAACTGGCCCAGACAATGCGCCGGTTCGAGGCGACGATATCGGCGCGCACCGATCTCGCGCCCGAGGAGAAGGCCAAGGCCCGGGCGGACTTCCAAGCGGGGGTGGCCACCCAGGTGGCGCTGGGGCGCTTCGACCGCGCGCTGAAGGACAACGGCCTGGAGGGGGCCGCCCAGTTCGCCGAGGATTTCGCGCACGGTGCGGCCGGCGGCGGCGGGACGCTGGCCGAGGCCGAGCGCGCCCCCATCGCCCGTGCGCTCCAGGCCCATCTCGACGACGCGCGGGAAGCCGACGCCGCGGCGAAGGCGGCGGCGGCGGCGAGCGCCAAGGTGGAAAGCGCCAAGCGTTTGGCCGCCGTCGAGAAGAGCATCGGCGAGCACACCTACGGCCTGGCCGACCTGGAGAGGGACACCCAGGCCGGCATGTTCGAAGGCCACCCCGACGCCCCGGCCCGCCTGTCGAAGTCCATCGAGACGGCGCGCAAGGACAGGCACGCCAAGACCGAAGCGGCGGCGCGCGGCGCCGAGGCGGTGGCCGGGGGCACTCCCCTCGATCCCGCCGATCCCCAACACGTGAGCGCCATCGACGCTTGGTGGGACGCCCACCCCGACAAGGGGGCGGCCGGCGCCATCGAGGCCGCCCGGCGCACCAACATCCTGCCCGGCCCCGCCCGCGACGCCATCGCCGACGGGCTCCTCTACGGCACGCCGGAGAAACGGGTCGAGCAGGCCCGCGCCCTGGTCGAGCTGATCAAGGCGGCCCCCGCAGCCGCCGGGACCTTGCCGGCCCAACTGCGGGCCGAGGCGGCGCGCATCGTTAAGCGCCTGAAGCAGGGCCATACCCCCGAGAGTGCAACGGAGGGCACCGACAAGGCGCTGGAGCGCGTTGCGGACGTGCTGGCGGGCGGCGCGGGCGGCGATATCCCGGATGATGAGCAGGGCGCAAACCCGCCGCCAGTCGGGGACGAAACGACCGCGCGAGTGCCTTCAGGCCCCGAGGCCAAGGCGGAGGCCAAGGGCCGTCCCGTGGCCGCGCCCGGCACCCCGGCGCCGTGGCGGGAAATCCTCGAAGTCATGGACGGCGGGGAAGGCGAGGCGATCCAAGACCTCGCCGGGATGATCCCTGAGGACCCGGAGGACGCCACCGACGAACTCATCCAGGCGCTGGGCGAATTGGGCTTGAGCCTGGTGCCGGGGGTGGGCGAGGCGCTGTCGGCCAAGGATGCCTATCAGGCCATCGTCGCCGCCCGCGAAGCGCTGAAGAACGACGACCTGGCCACGGCCATCGAGCAGGGCGCGCTGGCGGGCATGGCCGGCCTCGGCGCCATCCCCGGCGCCGGGGCGCTGGCGAGGCTGGGCAAGGGCGGCGTCAAGGTGGCGCAGGCGGTGCTGAAGGTGCTCCGATCCCGGGCGTCGGAGACGGTGGCGCGGGTCAGGCGATCGACCTCTGACGATTGGTTTGTGCAGTGGGTAGGGGGCGTCGTGAGGGACCCGAGGACGGCAAACCACGGTGCCGCGCGTGTCGGCCAGATGCAGTCTAAGGTTCGAAAATTCCTGAAGGCAAAGGGCGTTAAAGCGCCGAGCGACGGCATTGGTATGACAGATGATGCCATCGTTCACATGACCCGCAGCGACAAGCCGCTGTCCAAGCGCGTGCCCTCGGAAATGGTCGAGAAAATTCCCGAGATCCTGAGGAACCCCGACGAGATATTCTGGGAACTCCGGCATGAACGAGGGCGTAAGGTTCACACCCTTTTATATGTGCGACATCTGGAAGGCGACGATGTGGTCAAGGCCGTCCAGCCTGTGAATGACAGGAACCGGGCCAAGTTCGTGGTCAAGGTGGATGTGAACGCGTTCTTCCAGCGGGGCGACAAGCGGGTTCAGCGCCGGGACAATTGGGTGTGGAGCGCCGGGCGGGTCGCGACCGGAGACTTGAAATCTTATGAGCGAGTATGGCCATGACGGAGAGTGCCAGCGTGGAGGGCCGGCGCACCTCCTCATTCACGGCGACCGTTAGCTGGCCCCCGTTCCGGACGCCTTTCCGGTGTCACGCTGGCAGCGAAATGATACAGCCAAAGAAGAGGGAAATCAATAAAGGTTGTGTTGTAATGATAATGATGCAATCCATGCGTGCCGAAATCACCGATGGCCTTTCGACGCATCAAGTGTGGTGCGCCTATTCCGAGTCACGCTGGCCTTTAGAAGATTCGGCAATGAAGGCTTGAGATCAACCTAGGTTGCATTGTTGTATCTGGGGACAACCTGCCAAGCCTCAGGTGGCGGGCTCCAAAGCAAACGCTCCGGCAACCGAAGTTGCCGGAGCGCCGGATCCGGGAGGGACTCGAACCCCCGCTTGAGCGGCGATGCCGCCGTAGACCAATCCCGGCCGCCGGATCGTTGGTGACGCTAGCATGGCTGGGACGTAAGGGCCAGTAAAAATTGCGTCTATGATCGATAATACTACTGATAATAGCATTCAGCCCGCCTCGGCGGCGCCCATCGGCAGCCGCCGCCTAAGCGGGCCGTCCCACCGCCCCGCCGCCCCCCAAATAATCCGTCACGCGTCGCGCGCCCGGCCCGCCAGGCCGCCTATTCTGCCCTCGGGATTTCCGATGATCCGCCGGGGCGACTGGCGGCGGCAGGGAAAGGACGGTGGCGATGGCGGACCACGTCAAGATCGGCGACATCACGCCGTGGCAACAGACTGTGCAGACGGTGGCCGGCACCACCGTCTTCGCCTTCGGCTTCCCGATCTTCCGGGCCGAGGACGTGCAGGTTTTCATCGACGACGGGCCGGCATTGACGCTCGCCGCCGACTACACCGTGGGCGGGGAGGGCGAGGACGAGGGCGGGGCCGTTACGCTGGCGGTGGCGCCGGAGGTGGGCGCCGTCATCACGATGCGCCGGCGGCTGGCGATTGCGCGCACCACCGACTTCCAGGAATCCGGCGAGTTCCGCGCCAACGTGCTCAACGACGAGCTCGACTATCAGACCGCCATCATCCAGCAGATCGCCAACGACATCGCCCGCTCGCTGGTGACGGCGCCGACCGACCCGGCCGGCAACCTGACGCTGCCGACGATCACCAGCCGCAGGGGCCGGTTCTGGTGGTGGGACGACGCCACCGGCAACCCGTCGCTGGCCGCCGGCGTCGCCGGGGTAGCCGTCTCGGGCGCCATGGAGGCCGTGGTCGCCGCGGCGAGCCTGGCGACGGCGCGCGCGCTTCTGGGCCTTGTCATCGGCGCCGACGTCGAGGCCCACGACCCCGACCTGCTCAGGGCCGACGCCGACGACGTGCTGGCGGCCGGCTTCGGGCAGGGCTACGAGCCTTTGGGCTCTCTGGACGCCATGGCGGATGACACGCTCGTCCTCACCGCGATCACGGGATCGAACCGCAAGGCGCTGACGGTGGATGTCGACGGCGAAATCGACGTCGCCGGCATGGCGGCCGGCGCGGTTTTGATAAGGGCCACCAACGCGGGCGCCCGCGCGCTCACCATCGCCGGGGCGACGCCGACCCAGGGCAGCGGGACGTTTGACGGCAGCGCCGGGGCGGTCAACCTGCTGCTGTTCGAAAGCGACGGCACTACGGTCGACCTCACCATCGACCAGCGGGGGGCGTGACGATGGCCTTCGACGCCGGCCTCCTGTGGCTCCGTCGCGGCACTTCCTACGCCCCCCTCCAATCCCTGCAATTCAGCGCCGCGCAGAGCCAATACCTGACGCGGACTCCGGGGGTGGTAGGGAACAGGAAGACCTGGACCTTTAGTGTGTGGCCCAAGAACGCTGCCCCCGGCGCTTCAAGCCGCATTTTTATGGCCGGGTCTGACAGCGACAATCACGAACTCGTTGGTCAAGCAAATGGGTGGGTTGAATATTACAACATCGCTGGGGGCATCGTAAATGCACGTAGAAATACAGCGGCGCTCCGTCGTGACCCTACTGCCTTTGATCACTTTGTAGTCAGCAAGGATGCAACGTCCACGTTGGCGAAGGTCTATCTCGTTGGTCGTGAAGGAGCTTATTCCACGACGGTGGCTGTTTCCAACGTTGACGGGCACATTAATGCCGCCATCGCACACATGATCGGCCGCATTACCTACGCCTCAACTGGGTATTTTGATGGGGTTCTGTCCGAGATTTGCTTCGTTGATGGGGCTTCGCTTGACCCGACGTATTTCGGGGAATTCAACGCCTTCGGTCAATGGGTTCCGAAGCGCCCAAGTGTCACTACTTGGGGCACCAACGGCTTCTACCTCGACGGCGAAATGTCGGGCACTACCGTCCTCGACAAGAGTGGCAATGGCAACAACTGGACGGCTGTCAACGGCGCCACTGAGACGTTGGATAGCCCTGGTGATAAGGCCAGTGCCAACGCGGGGAACTACGCGCGGCTGAGCCCCATCGACAAAGGGACGGCGGCGACGGTCTTCGGGGCCGGCCTCGCGCTTTCCATCAACGGGGCAAACGGCATTTGGGGGCGGGCGACGATGCCTGTCGGCCCCGGGATGAAGGTTTATTTTGAGGTCGACTGCGTCGATCAGGCGGAATACCGATACGTCTCGTGCGGGGCGATTTATGACGGGCGAACCGGAACCATTTATGGGGGCACCAGCGGCGGCGGCACTTTCCCGACCTGGGGCAGCGGGGCGCAACTGGCGATCGCCGCCGACCACGACGCTGGCACGGTGGCGTTCTACCGGAGCGGCGTCCTCGTAACCACGGTGACCGGCGTTGCCAATCTGGCGCCGTGGGTCATTCAACTCTCGATCGGCGGGACGAGTGACCCCTCGGGTGTGTTCAATGTCCGCTTCGACCCCAGCACCTTCGTCTTTACTTCGCCCGAAGGGTTCACTCCCCTCTGTACCGCTCACATGCCGACGAAGGTTCCGAAAAACCCGAGGGCGCAGATGGGGGTCGTTACCTACGCCGGCACCAGCGCGCCGCAGACGATCGGCGGCCTGGAGTTTCGGCCGGACTTCATCTGGATCAAGGAACGTACGATCGGTGAACATCATCGCATCTTCGACAGTGTTCGCGGGTTGGGGGTCAAGAATAAGGAAATCGGCACCAGTTTGACCTATGCGGAGGGCATCAACAGTTCCTGTGCCGTCACGGCAAGCGACGACGGCTTTAGCTTCTCCGACGGATCTTCCACGTGGTCTCCCAACTTCAACACGGCCACTTACGTCGCCTGGTGCCTGGGCGGCCTGACGCACATGACGCCCCCCCAGATCGAGGCCCTTGTTACCGCCACGGGGGCAACCATCACGCCGTCCGCCATCGCCTACGATGCCACGCTGGGTATGGCGATCATCAAGTGGACCGGCAATCAGATTGCCGGGGCCACGCTTCCGCATCCGCTGGGGCGGGAGCCGGCAATGGTGGTGACGAAAAGCACGACGCTTGCCAAACATTGGGCCGTCTATCATGCGGCGGTGGGGGCGACGGGGGCGCTCTTCCTCAACAGGACCGACGCGGCGGCGGTCTCTTCCGTCTATTGGAACAACGCAGCCCCGACGGCGCAAAAAATCACGCTCGGTTCCAGCGACGATGTCAATTCAACCGGCGTCAACGTGAGCTACCTCTTCGCCAACACCAACGCCATCAAGGTGGGTTCCTACACCGGCAACGGCAGCGCCGATGGACCGTTCGTGGACTTGGGTGGTTGTCCGCTGTGGAACATCGTCAAGCGAACGGATGCCTCGGGATATAATTGGCACATCCACGACAAGGCGCGGTCGCCGTTCAACTTGGTCGATGATTATCTAGTGGCCGACGCAGCCATTGCGGAGAGCACCGCTCCTTTCGGCGACTTCTGCGCGTCCGGGCTCAAACTGCGTACCGATGCGCCGTCACGCAACGCCACCGGTGCCACCTACATCTACCTCGCCTTCATCGACCATTACTTCGGCGGCGGCAATGTCGCCCAGGGGAGGGCACGCTGATGCTTGTCATCGTCAATGTCGAAACTGGAGAAAAGGTCCGCGCCGTGCGCGGCGGCGTCGCCCGTTGGGCGGACGGGGCCGTCACCCATGCCGCCCGCGCCGGGCTCAGGCGCGGCGCCGAGAAGGTGGTCTCCTGCCTTGACGCCGTCAGCGGCGAGGGGGCGGCCGAGCGGGTGGTGGGCGAGGCTTTCGACGGCGAGGCGTGGGTGGTTGCCCGCGAGCGTTATGCGCCCGTGGAGTCGCCCGAGCAGCTGCGGGCGCGTTTCACCGCCGCCATCCAGGAGCGCCTCGACGCCTTCGCGCGGACCCGCCTCTACGACGGAATCCAGTCGGCCTGCACCTATGCCGCCTCGGACAACCCGGCGTTCGCCGCCGAGGGGAGGCGCTGCCTCGCCCTGCGCGACGAGACCTGGGCTGCTGCCTACGCCCTTCTCGATGCCGTGCTGGCCGGTGCCCGGCCGGCCCCGACGCTCGACGAGATGTGGGCCGAGCTGCCGGCCCTGACCTGGCCGGAGGACGCCGCCGCCGAACCCGCCGGCCTGCTGGCCCGCGCGCGCGCCGCGCTTTCCCGGCTGTTCGGAATCTAGAGCCCGGGCCGCCCGCGCCTTTTAAAAAAATCCGTCACGCGTCACGTGCCGCGGCGCGCGGGGCGCCTATCCTACCAGGGTCTTTTGACGATCCGCCCGGCGCGCCCGGCGCCGGCAGGGAAAGGACGGCTCCATGACCGACCACATCAAGATCGGCGACATCCAGCCCTGGGCCCAGGTCGAGCAGACCGTGCCGGGCACCGTCGCATTCGAGTTCCCGTTTCCCATCTTCGAGGACGCCGATCTCGAGGTCTACGTCGACGCGGCGCTGAAGACGTTGGCCACCGACTACACCGTCACCGGCGCCGGGGTGGACGACGGCGGTGCCGTCACCTTCGCCGCCGCCCCGCCGGTGGGCGCACTGGTCACGTTGCGCCGGCGCCTGGCGGTGCAGCGCACCAGCGACTTCCAGGAAACCGGCGAGTTCCGCGCCCGTGTGCTGAACGACGAGCTGGATTACCAGACCGCGGCGCTGCAACAGGTCGCCACCGACCTCGAACGCTCGGTGCGCCTCGCCGCCACCGCGCCTTCCATCGCGCTCGACTTCACGCCCGCTGCCGGCCGCGTGCTGGCGGTGAATGCCGCCGGCGACGGCATGACCATGGGACCATCCGTCGCCCACATCGCCGAGGCCGGGACGAACGCCGCCGCCGCCGCCGTCAGCGCCGCCGCCGCCG
>JACZKS010000150.1 GCA_014859895.1 Rhodospirillales bacterium | reverse complement strand
CCCTTTAGGCGATCATCCGGGGATCCCAGCGGGGAGGCTTCGGGGATCGCCGCGGGGAGGCTCCGGGGATCGCCACGGGGGGAATCGAGTTTCTTCTATCTTTTCAGTGCTTAAGGGCCACTTTCCGGCCCTTCTTTTGTGGGGATTTTGCGAAAACGGCTTAGAGCCGATGCGCACGCCTTCTTCACCCGCGCTCCCGACCCTCACAAATGCACGATGTCGACGTTCCCCCATTTCTTCGCGAGGTATTCCGCCACCAGCGTTTCGGGGGCCACTCCTCGATGCGCCGCTGGGCCATCAGGGCCAGGAAGCGCCGCTCGTAGTCGGTCCAGGCGCCGCGCTTGGGAATGAGCGAGGCAGCAGCAGGAAGTGGCGATTCCATCGTCAATCCCGCCACTTTTCGGCGGTGCTCAATGGCGTGGTTGCAACGATTCCGCATCCAGACTTATAACTGTCCAAACATCTAATAAACCGTTCTATGCGGAACGTACACGGGGCTCGCAAGTCCGAGTTGAATTGGGGGACACCATGAAGGATCTCGTACTACAGGGTTTCGTCAGAGATTTCGCCGAGGGCCGTGGGCTCTCTGGCTGGGACGAGTCGAGAGTCTTTGAGGCATTTTCGGCATCCTCGATCCTTAGGAAATACCACCATTCCGATGTTTCTGAAGTCGATGAGGTCCTGACCGGCGGCGGGGCCGATGGCGGAATCGACTCGTGTGCCATTTTGATCAATGGCCATTTAGTCCGCACGACCGACGACATTGAGTTCTTTATAGGCCGATTGAAACGCCTAGACGTCGAGTTTGTTTTCATGCAAGCGAAAACATCAACGCCGTTTGAGACCGCCCAAATCGGCAAATTCGTTCATGGCGTCGAACAATTTTTCCTGCAAAATCCTGACATTCAATTTCGTGACGAAGTAGAAATTCTTCGTACACTTAAAAACAATATATACAGCAAAAGCATTTACATGGAGCAAAACCCAAAATGTAGCCTGTATTATATTACAACTGGATCGTGGAAGGATGAAGCCGAACCCGCAAGTATGTTCAAACAAGGGTGTCGTCGCTTAGATGAGATGAATCTTTTCTCAGAAGTACACGCAACACCGATTGACGCGGAGCGCCTCAAAACAATCTACCGCGAATTGGAGCGGCGGGTCGTAAAAGAAGTTGAACTGACCAAAACTGCCGTGTTCCCTCAAATTGAGGACGTCCGAGAAGCGTATGTCGGCCTTTTGTCCGGCGACCAATTTATACGCCTTATCACCACAGCAGATGGAGACCTAAATAGAGAGCTTTTCTACGATAATGTTCGCGATTTTCAGGGAAACAACCCCGTAAATAATGAAATAAGTCAAACTGTCTCAAACAAAATAGGTCGCGGTAGATTTGCCCTACTTAATAATGGCGTTACCATAGTCGCTAGGTCTATAAAAAGAACTGGCGATATATTCAAAATATCAGATTTTCAGATCGTCAATGGATGCCAAACTACTCATATATTATTTCAACATAGAGACTTGATAGACTCATCCACATACGTTCCGATGAAACTTGTAGTGACAGATAATAGCGACATTATTACCGAAGTTATCAAAGCCACCAACAGGCAGACAGCCGTTCTTCCAGAGGCGCTTGAATCTCTTTCTCCATTTCATAAAGACTTAGAAGACTACTACACATCCAGGCAAAACGAAATGGGTAATGAGGCGCGCATATACTATGAGCGCAGATCAAAACAATATGCACTAGACAGGATTAAGCCGGGAAATATTATTACCCTGACTGCCCAGACAAAGTCCTTCGTAGCGATGTTTCTAAACGAGCCGCACAGCCATCCGAGATATTATGGGGAACTGCTGAAGGCGTACGAGCAGAGACTTTTTGTCCATGACCACAAACCAGCTCCCTATTTTGCAAGCGGGTTTGCGTTCTTCGTCGTGGAGAATCTTTTTAATCGCGGTCAGCTAGATCGCACATTCCGCAAGTACAAATTTCATGTCTTGATGCTTCTTCGAATTCAGATCGCAGGAGCCGTTGTTCCTAAGATAAATTCAGGTTCAATAGATGCCTATTCACAGAAACTCGTCGATGCTTTCGATGACGACAAGGCTTGCTTGCGTCATTGCCAGACAGCGTTGGATACTATTCGCGAGCAGCTAAATACCTTTAAGCAAGGTGATCTTGATCCGTCCAGGCTTCGGGCATTTACCGCTCAATTGATAGATCGGGCCACTCACAAAGAATGTATCCCGATGCCAGATGAACAACGGCCGCCAATGGGACACAGAGAAACTGGTGAGATTGTCTGGTTTAATGAAGAGAAGGGGTTTGGCTTTATCAAACGGAGCGCAGGCGGTGACATTTTTGTTCATCGTACTGGCATCTCGGCCGTACCATGGCATCTTAGGAACGCCGGAACCAAGGTGAGCTACGTAGTTGCTGAGGGTCGGGATTCGTTGAAGGCTGATGGTGTAAAACTCGAACTGTGACTGGATAGCTCGCGAGCCTAACCGCGACGGCCAACTGACCCACTAGGACGGTTAAGCATGTCATGGAGTGTATGCCATGCTATGTATTGACTTGGTATTGACTTAACGTATCAAGAGCGTGGCCAAATCTAAGCTCTTCCTCAATTTCCCCCTCGCCTCCCGCACGGCACGTTGAGATGGCTGGCATGGGGAGGGAGTTGGTGGTTTATCCGGGGGAGTGGGCGGCGGCGGGGTTGCACGTCGAGGCAGGATCGGTGCGGCACCCAATAAAGTTCGGCCTCACCCCTCACAAATGCACGATGTCGACGTTGCCCCATTTCTTCGCGAGATATTCCGCCACCAGCCGGCGGTGGCAGTGGTGGGGTTTGTCCTCGCTGCACAAGAGGCAGCCGCCGTCGAGCGTTTCGGGGTCCATCTCCTCGATGCGCCGCTTTTCCATCAGGGCCAGGAAGCGCCGCTCGTAGTCGGCCCAGGCGCCGCTTTCCTTCTTGAAGAAATCGAGGATGTCCTGGGTGGGAGCCAGGGCGGCCACGTGCTCGTAGCCCATGCCGCCGATGGCCTTGGCGAAATAGGCCAGATCGTCGCGCTTGGCGAAGCCGGCGAGCTGCGAAACGTTGTTGAGCCGCACGTCGAGGATCTTCCTGGCGCCGGCCTTTTTCAGGCGCCCGAAGAAATGCTCGGCCGAGGATTTGGTGAACCCGATAGTGAAGATGCGCATGCCGCCCTCCTCCGGAATTCCGTCTTCGCCGAGGATAGCCGAAACCGGGCGAGGGCAAAAACCCATCCCCTTTCGCCCCGATCCTTACCAATTATCTGTTGCGTGGGAACGTCGGGATGATCGTTGGGGTTCCCCCGGCGGGCCGAAGGCGTCACAATCGTCCGGTCGCGCAACGGCCAGGCAGGAGAACCGTCATCGCCATGAAGAATGCCGTCCTACCGGTACTGGTGACCCTGATGGGCGTCGCCTGGCAATTCGGCATGACGATCCTCACCTGGATGGGTCCGCTGTTCGATACGGTCGGCCTTGGCGACGCCGTGATCGACCTTCAGGTGTGGCTGCTCAATCACCCGGAAGCCGCCGCCGACATCGGCGCGTGGAGCCTGATGGCCGGCGGCGTCGTCATGCTGGTCGCCTTCTTTGTCGTCCCGCCGTTCTACCGGTCCTGGCGGCAGAAGGACCTGGAAATCGTCTATGACCCGGCCGACGCGGACGGGCGGTTCGGCGGCGTCGGCCCCTGGCTCCCTTACGAGGCCGACGACGAAACGCCCCCCGTCACCGCCTTCATCCTGCGCGTCGGCGTGCGCAACAACGGGTCCAGGCCGATGCTGGACGTTTGCGGCACCATCGAAGGGGCCATCGTGAAACGGCCCCACCCGGTGCCCCTGCGCTTCACGCAGACGCACGAGCGGACCGCCGACCTTGGCTCCGAACGCATGGCGTTCATCGACATCGCCGCGCTGCCGGCCAACCCCGACGAGTGGACCGACAACGTCAGCCGGATCGTCGTGCGGATCAAGGCCCAGCAAACCGAGGAAGTGGCCAAGACGTTCTTCATCGACAAGAAACGCATGCCGCCGATGTACCCGGCCGACGAACGCAACGCCCGCCACGTGGCACAGGCGGCGCCGGCCGCATCCCCGGCAAAGGCGGCCCCCCCGGAATTGGCGGCTCCATCGGAAGAGGCGGCGCCGCCGGCCGGCCCCGTGCCCATGCCGCCGCGTCGAGGGGCACGGCGGAAAAGATCCCGGTAACACCAGCCCACCGTCGCATCCCGGAACAAATCCGGCCTCGGCTCGGTTCATGATGGGCGCCCCATGAGGCGCCGGCACCCCGGCGTGCCGCGAATTCCCGCCAACGAAAGAGAGAACCGAGATGCGCAAGACACGCTTCTTGAACGGTGCCGGCTTGGCCGTGGGCGGCTTGATGATGGCGGCCTCCGGCGGGTTTGCCGCGAATGGCGACACCAGGGGCGCCACGCCCCTGCCGACGCCGCCTCCCGCCGAATCCCCGATGGCGCCGGCCGACAGGATCGAGCCGCCGATCCGCGGGCCCAACGCCCGCCCGGGCACACCGGCGACGACGGACCCGAAAGACCGCGACGAAGGCCAAATGGGAACGCCGCAGGATGGGCAATCCGGCACGCCGCCCCCGACGGAGGAAGCGGAAACGCCGCGCCCGACGCCGCCGATGCCGCCGAAACCCTGAGCAAGGTCAGCCCCGGCCGGCCCCTTCCTTCAGGGTCCGGCGCAGCAGATCGAGATTGCGCCGGTTGGCCTTGAAGGCGACGTCGAAGACGTCTCCCAGCAGCGGAATGGCGCCGACCGCCGTGTCGGCCAGGATATTGACGATCATGCGGGCCAGCACCGGCTTCGGCGCGCCCAGCGCGCGGGCCCGGTAGACCAGATAGAGGGAGGCCACCGTGGTGGCGGCATCGCCGAGGCCGGGGACGAGGCCGATCAACCCGTCCAGCCCGAAGTGAATGGAGGTGCCGGGAATCCGGAAGCGGTCGTCGAGCAGCCGGGTCAGGACCTCCATCTCGGCCAGCCCGGATTGGCGTGACGGCAAGGTGACCTCCCGGTGCTCATGGCCGGCGAACAACGGCGAGCGGGCGCGAAGGTTCCGGGGCGAGGAGGCACCGTCACCAATTAGGACCGTCATTCCCGCGAAAGCGGGAATCCAGAAGGTTGCCGCTTCCTGGACTCTCGCTTTCGCGGGAGTGACGAGAAGAGAGAAGGCGGCGCCTTTAGCGCCCCCTGCCTCCACTACCCTTCCGTCATCTCCCGCCCATCGTCCCTCAGCCAGACATACAACGCCGGGATGACCAAGAGCGTCAGCGCCGTCGAGGAGGCCAGGCCGAAGACCAGCGAGATGGCGAGGCCCTGGAAGATGGGGTCGGCCAGGATGAAGGCGGCGCCGATCATGGCGGCCACGGCGGTGAGGAAGATCGGCTTGAAGCGAATGGCACCTGCTTCCAGCAGCACGTCGCGCAAGGGGAACCCCGAGTCTTGCCGGCCGCGGATGAAATCGACCAGCAGGATGGAATTCCTGACGATGATGCCGGCCAGCGCGATGAAGCCGATCATCGAGGTGGCGGTGAAGGGCGCCGAAAACAGCCAGTGGCCGATGACGATGCCGATGAGGGTCAGCGGCACCGGGGCCAGGATGACGAGGGGCAGCTTGAAGCTGCCGAACTGCGCCACCACCAGCAGATAGATGGCCAGGATGGCGACCGCGAAGGCGGCGCCCATGTCGCGGAAGGTGACATAGGTGATCTCCCACTCGCCGTCCCACAGCAGGGTTGGCGCCCCCTCTTCGGCCGGCTGGCCGTGGTACCTGATGGCGGGCGGGCCGCCCTCCCCCCAGTCCATTTTGGCGATCTCGTCCTCGACGGCCAGCATGCCGTAGATCGGCGCCTCGAAGCGGCCGGCCAGTTCGGCCGTCACCATTTCGGCGAAATAGCCGTTGCGGCGGAAGATGGGATAGCTGGCCCGCTCGGTGGTCATGCGCACGACGTCGCCCAGCTCGACGTTGGCGCCGGTGTCGGCGGCGGGGCCGGGCGCCTCGACGGGCGTCGAGAGGATGCGCTCGCCGGGGGCAAGGCCGGACTTCGGCAGCCGGATGGCGATCTCGACCGGGTTGCGGCCGTCGCCGCGGTGCGAATAGCCGACCGACACGCCGCCCAGCAGCGCCGCCAGGGTGTCGTAGACCGCCTCCTCCTGGGCGCCGTGGAATTCGAGGTTCTCCTCGTCGATCTTGAAGTGCAGCCGCTCCGCCGGCACCCCGAAGGAATCGTCGGCGTCGACCACGAAATCGACCTTCTCGAAGGCCTGGCGCACCTTGGCGGCCACCTGCCTTCGGGTTTCGGGGTCTGGCCCGTAGATCTCGGCCAAAAGGGTGGAGAGTACCGGCGGCCCGGGCGGCACCTCGACCACCTTGACCGTGGTGCCGTCGGGCACCGGCAGGCCGGCCAGACGCTTGCGAACGTCGAGCGCCACCGCGTGGCTGGCCCGATCGCGATCCGCCTTGGGCGTCAGGTTCACCTGAAGATCGCCCTGCCAGGCGGCTTCGCGGATGTAGTAATGCCGGACCAGGCCGTTGAAGTTGAACGGCATCGAGGTGCCGGCGTAGGCCTGGATGCCGGTCAGCTCCGGCAGGTCCTTGAGGCGGTCGGCGGCGGCCAGCAGCACCCGCTCGGTAGCTTCCAGGCTGGATCCCTCGGGCAGGTCGACCACCACCTGCACCTCGGACTTGTTGTCGAAGGGCAGCAGCTTCACCGTCACGTGCTTGGTGACGAAGGCCAGGCAGACCAGCGCGGTTGCCGCCCCGGTGAGGCCGAGGAAGAGGATGGAGCGCTTGCGGCCCTTAAGCATCGGCGCGGCGAGGCGGCGATAGAACCGGCCCATGATGCCGATGGACTCTTCGTGATGCACGCTCGCCTGGCGGCCGTAGACCTTCACCAGCAGCCACGGCGTGATGACGACGGCGACGAAGAACGAGAAGATCATCGCCGCCGAGGCATTGGCCGGGATCGGGCTCATGTAGGGGCCCATCAGGCCGGAGACGAACATCATCGGCAGCAGGGCGGCGACGATGGTCAGCGTCGCCACGATGGTCGGGTTGCCGACCTCGGCCACCCCCTCGATGGCCGCCTCGCGCAGGCTCTTGGGGCCGCGCATGGCCCAGTGGCGCACGATGTTCTCGACCACCACGATGGCGTCGTCGACCAGGATGCCGATGGAAAAGATCAGCGCGAACAGGCTGACCCGGTTGATGGTGTAGCCCATCATCCACGAGGCGAAAAGGGTCAACAGGATGGTGGTCGGGATGACGACCAACACCACCGAGCCGGCCCGCCAGCCCAGCACCAGCGCAATCAACAGCACGATGGACACCGTCGCCAGCCCCAGGTGGAACAACAGCTCGTCGGCCTTCTCGCTGGCCGTTTCGCCGTAGTCGCGCGTCACCGTGACCGTGACGTCGGAGGGAATCAGGGAGCCGCGCACCAGCTCCAGCCGCTCCAGGATCTGCTCGGCGACGATCACCGCGTTGGCGCCCTTGCGCTTGGCCAGGGCCAAGGTGACGGCCGGCAGGGCGATCAGCTGGCCGTCGGGGCCCTTGACCATGTGCCAGGCGCGGTGCTCGTCCGGCCGGGCATCGATGACCACGTCGGCGACGTCGTTGACGTAGACCGGGCGGCCGTCGCGCGTCGTGATCAGCAGCAGCCCGATGTCGGGAATGCCCTGGAGCGTCTGGCCGGCCACCGCCTCTATGCT
This sequence comes from Rhodospirillales bacterium, assembly GCA_014859895.1. Classification (GTDB taxonomy): domain Bacteria; phylum Pseudomonadota; class Alphaproteobacteria; order Rhodospirillales; family Shumkoniaceae; genus Shumkonia. The sequence goes on along the minus strand of JACZKS010000150.1, from coordinate 65,456 downwards.
GCGGTCGGCCTCGCGCAGGCGGCCGACCACGAAGCTGCGGTTGGCGTTCTTCACCTTCTCGACCAGCTGGTTGAGGGTGACGCCATAGAGCGCCAGCCGCTCGGGGTCGGGCTCGACGCGGATCTGGTCGGGCCGGCCGCCGACGATGAAGCTGCGCCCGACGTCCTGGATCTTGATCAGTTCGTGCTTCAATTCCTCGGCGACATGATAGAGGCCGTTGTCGGTCCAGCGCGCCGCCGCCCCGGGCGTGGGGGCCAGCGTCAGGGTGACGATCGGCACGTCGTTGATGCCGCGCCCGACGATCAGCGGCTCCGGGATGCCGATCGGGATCTGGTCGAAATGGGCGCGGATTTCCTGGTGGACGCGCAGGATGGCGCGGTCGGCGTCGGTGCCGACGAAGAAGCGGGCCGTGACCATGACGCTGTCGTCCACCGTCTGCGAATAGACGTGTTCGACCTCGTCGATGCCCTTGACGATGTCCTCCAGCGGCTTGGTCACCAGCTCCACCGCATCCGGGGCCTTCAGGCCATCGGTGCGGACCAGCACGTCGACCATCGGCACGCTGATCTGCGGCTCCTCCTCGCGGGGCAGCAGCAAGAGCGCCATGGTGCCCAAGGCGAGCGCGGCCAGCAGCAGAAGCGGGGTCATCGGCGAACCGATGAAGGCGCGCGTCAGGACCCCTGAAACACCGAGCTTCATCGCGCCGCCTCCGGCCTGATCAGCACGTCGCCGTCCCTCAGGCCCGACAGGACCTCGACGTTGCCCTCGATCGGCTGGCCGACCTGCACGACGGTGTCGCCGACGCCCTTGAGGCGGGCGTAGGTGACGCCGTAGCGCAGGAACAGAAGATCGGCCGGCACCACGAAGGTTTGCCGGGTGCCGGCCGACACGTAGACGGGCACCCGTTCGCCGACGAAATAGTTGCCGAGCCCCTCGACCTCGACGTCGGCCACCACGCGGCCCTGGTCCATCTCGGGATAGACCTGGCGGATACGGCCGGTCTGCGCGTGGCCGGCTGACTGCACGGCGGTCGCCCCCAGCCCGCGATGGCCGACCAGCACGCCCTGGCCCTCCTGGATGTAGCGGGCGTGGCGTTCGGGCAACTGCATGCGCAGGATGTAGGCCTCGGCGGTCAGCGTGGCCACGACGTCGCCGGCCTGCACGTTGGTGCCCTTCGTCACGTTAACCTTGAGCACGCGACCCTCGGACGGCGCCAGGACGGCGCCTTCGACCTGCTGCTGGGAAACGACGTCGCGCTCCGATTTCATGGCGGAAAGCTGGCGGGTGGCGACATTGAGATTGGTCTCCGCCTCGTCGTAGCGGGCCTTGGCCACCGTGCCGTTCTGCCACAGTTCGCGCACCCGATCGAAGACCGCTTTGGCGTTGGCCCGCTGGGCCTCGAGCGACTGGATGCGCGATTCCAGCGCCTCGATCTGCAGACGCAGCTTGGGGTCGGTGACCAGCGCGATCCTCTCGCCGCGTTCGACCAACGTGCCCTCGGTGACCAGAAGCTCGGAAATCGTGCCGCCGATGCGGGTGCGGGCCGAGGCGACGCGCACGCTTTCGACCGTCGCGAACACCGCCTTCAGGTCCTCCACCGCGCCGAGTTTCGCGGTAAACTCGCCGGAGGGGGATTGGGAACCCGCCGGCCCGGTCAGCAGACCGCCGGCCGCGGCGAGGACCAGGATACGGAAAAGCGTGTGGCGCTGCATGGCGTGGATCCCTTTCTCAGGCGCTTCCCAAATGCGACTCACGAAATATTAGTATTTGCTAATTTAGCATACCGCCATATATTTAGGGCCGCAAGTTCGCGTTGCAACCCGACCTCATGGAGGAAACCATGTCGATCGACCGCATCGTTCTAGCTTTCGCCGGTTTCGTCGTTTTGGCAAGCGTTGGCCTTTCCCTGGTCCACCACCAGAACTGGCTATGGCTGACCGCCTTCGTCGGCCTCAACCTGTTTCAGGCGGCCTTCACCGGCTTCTGCCCGCTGGCCCTCATCCTGCGCAAACTGGGCGCCAAGCCCGGCCAGGCGTTTTCGTAAACCCGGGCCGCCCCTTTCTTTTTCGTCATTCCCGCGAAAGCGGGAATCCAGGGCCGGCGACGAAGCGGTTGCCCTGGATTCCGGGTTCGCCCTGCGGGCGCCCCGGAATGACATGGGGAAAGGATCCCGTCCCCCCGGTTGAACGGGGGCGTGAAATCGCGCTAAGAAACCCTTACATCATGCGGAGACAGGACAAGGGGCCGAACGCGATGCGGGTTTCGCTGATCCAGATGAATGCCGGCGACGACAAGGCGGCCAACCACAAGAAGGCCGCCCAACTGATCGCCGACGCGGTGGCTTCCGACAAGCCGGACATGGTGGTCCTGCCCGAGATGTTCGCCTACCACGGCATGACCAGCCAGGGCCGCCGCGCCGCCGCCGAGCCCATCCCCGGGGGCGAAACGTACACCTTCCTGCGCGAACAGGCGGTGAGCCACGGCATCCTGGTGCACGGCGGCAGCTTCATCGAGCAGGACGGCGAGCGCATCTTCAACACCACCGTCGCCTTCGGGCGAACCGGCGAGGAGTTGGCCTGCTATCGCAAGATCCACCTTTTCGACGTCACCACCCAGGACGGGCGGGAATACAAGGAATCCGCCGTCTACTCGCGCGGCGACGCCATCGTCGCCTACGACGCCGGGGGTTTGCGGATCGGCTGTTCGATCTGCTACGACCTGCGCTTTCCCGAACTCTACCAGGCCCTGGCCAAGTCCGCGGTCCAGGTGCTGATGGTGCCGGCCGCCTTCACGCTGCTCACCGGCAAGGACCATTGGGAGGTGCTGCTCAGGGCCAGGGCCATCGAAACCGAGTGCTACGTGGTGGCGCCGGCCCAGTGGGGGCCCTACCCCAACGACAAGGGGGCAAGCTACGGCCATTCGATGATCGTCGACCCGTGGGGGCAGGTCATCTGCCGCATCCCGGAAGGCGACGGCTTCGCCACCGCGCGCCTCGACCCCGTCTATCTGGAAACGGTCCGCCGGCGCATTCCCGTCGCAATGCACAAGATGCTGTAGGAGCGGCCTACCGTTCCCACCGTTCGGCCGGCACCACGCTCTCGGGATCGGCGTGGATCAGGATGTCGGCGTTGGGATAGGCCGCCGCCAGGGCGCGCTCGACCGCCTCCACGACGTCGTGGGCCTCCTTGAGCGGCAGGTTGTCGGCCAATTCGACGTGAAGCTGCACGAACAGGCTGAGACCCGATGAACGGGTGCGGATGGCGTGCACGCCGCGCACGCCCTTGCAGTCGCAGGCGAGGATACGGATGCGTTCGCGGTCGTCGTCGGGAAGTTCCCGGTCCATCAGGATATCAAGCGCCCGCCTGCCAATCCGCCATGCCCCCCACATGATGTAGGCGGCGATGCCGATGGCAAACAGCGGATCGGCGGCCGGCCAGCCGAAGCCGGTGGTCACCGCCAGCGATACCATGACGCTGCCGTTGACCAGGATGTCGTTCTGGTAATTGAGCGATTCGGCGCCGATCGCCACCGATCCCGTCCTGCGCACGACAAAGCGCTGGAAAAGGACGAGAGCGCCGCTGAGAATCATGCTTATGGTCATGACGGCGTAGCCGACCTCGGTGTTGGCGAGTTCGGCCGGAAACAGCAGCCGCTGGACCGCCTGCACCAGGACGAAGACGCCGGAGCCGAAAACGAAGGCGGACTGGCCCAATCCCCCCAAGGATTCGGCCTTGCCGTGCCCGAAGCGATGGTCGTGATCGGCCGGCTGCGTGGCGTGGCGGACGGCCAGGAAGCTTAAGCCCGAGGCGCAGACGTCGAGCATCGAATCGACCAGCGTGGACAGCAGGCTGACCGAATCGGTGGCCAGCCAGGCCCCCAGCTTGGCGAACGTCAGGATGCCGGCCACCGACAGCGATGCGTAGGTCGCCCACCGCATCAATGTCCCGGATCGCTGGGTCAACCCCAATCCGCCGCCGCCGACATCGTTCGCTGGCGCCGCCATGGCCTCCTCACGGAAACAGGTTTTGGGTTTGCCACGCCCCATCGGTGCGCTGGAACACCAGGCGATTGTGCAGGCGGAACGGCCGGTCCTCCCAGAATTCGATCCGTTCCGGCACCACCCGGAAACCCGACCAGAATTCCGGCCGAGGCACCGCGCCCACGTGGAACTTCGCGGCGAACTTGGCGACCCGGCTTTCCAGATCGAAGCGGCCCTCCAGCGGCTGGGACTGCTTGGACGCCCAGGCACCGATCTGGCTGCCGCGGTCGCGCGAAGCGAAATAGGCGTCGGCCTCGGCGGTATCGACCGGAGAGACCGGTCCCTCGACGTTGACCTGCCTGCGCAGGCTCTTCCAATGGAAGCACAGGCCGACCCGCGGGTTGGCCGCCAGCTGCCGGCCCTTGCGGCTCGTTAGGTTGGTGTAGAAGACGAACCCGCGCTCGTCGACGCCCTTCAGAAGGACCATGCGCACGCTCGGCCGGCCCTCGGCGTCGGCGGTGGCGAGCGCCATGGCGGTGGGGTCGTTGATTTCGCTTTTCTCGGCGTCGGCCAGCCACTGCTTGAACAGGCCGAAGGGATCGTTGGTCACGGCGGGATTTTTCTCCGTCAAACGGGGCGATGCGGGCCACCATAAAGCTGCCATGATGGCGTGCCAATGGTTGTGTGCCCCGCAAACGTATTGTGCCGGCCACATATCCTGGCCTATCTATAGGGGACCGGTGGGAGACGGGGAAGTTCTGTTGCGCCAGATTGGCATTTGTTCGACCGGAGGAAGATATATGACGTCGAAAAAGGTTTTGGTTCTGGCTCTTGCCGCCGTGATGGTGGCGGCCTCGGCATGCACCGGCATGCAGGACCGCCCAAAGCAAACCGGCGGCACGCTGGTCGGCGCCGCGGCAGGCGGCTTGGCCGGAGCGCAGATCGGCGGCGGCAAGGGCCAACTCGCGGCGACGGCGCTCGGCGTTGTGCTTGGCGGCTTGCTCGGCAGCGAAGTCGGCCGCAGCATGGACGAGGTGGACCGCATTCGCGCCCATCAGGCCAGCGAACAGGCCCTCAACAGCGGGCAGTCGATTCGCTGGGAAAACCCGAACACCGGCAACTCCGGCACGATCGTCCCGGTGCGCACCGGCACCGACGCCCAGACCGGCGCCTTGTGCCGCGAGTACCAGCAGACGGTGACCGTCGGCGGCAAGCAGGAACAGGCTTACGGAACCGCCTGCCGGCAGGCGGACGGGTCGTGGAAGGTCGTCAACTGATCCGGCGGCCCGTTTCGCCCGTCATCCGGCATCGCGCCTGATCGCCGGCGAGGGATTCTCGTCCTTCGCCGCATCTGAACCGCCAAGCAGATCCTGCAAGGTCGTGCTGGCGGCGTCTTTTTGTGCCCGGGCCATCACGGCCAATTCTTCCTCCAACCGCGCCCGCCAAGCCGGCAGGCGGGGGCTGGCGTTTGTTGGCTCGACCGCCACGTCCAGGAAAAGCATGAAATCGTAGAGCGTGACGCCCGACAGGTCGCCGACCGGCACCCATCCGTGGCGCTCGGTGCGATCCGCGTAGCCGTGGCGCTGGAAGGCCTGAAGCAGCCGGTCGACCCTTGCGCCGTCGAGGCCACTCGCCTTCAGGATGTCGTTGCGCGAGGCGCCCCGCCCGGATCGGCTTGCCTGGCGCAACAGCGACAGCACCTCAAGCGCGGCGGCTAGACGCCGGCCGCAATCGACCGGTGTGGGCGCTTCCCGGACCCCCGCGCGCCACTCGCCGGAAACCGCCGCCAGGCTGGCTCCCAGCAGGACGACGGCCCACGACAGGTACATCCAAATCAGGAAGATGGGCACCGCCGAGACCGCCCCGTAGACGTGCTGATAGGTCGGAAAATTGGCGACGTAGAAGCCAAATCCCGCGCGCAGCAGCGAGAACAGCACGCCGGCGACGAGACCGCCGAGGACGGCATCTTGCGGGCGAATCCGGCGATTGGGAACGACCCAATAACAGAGCGTCAACGCCACGATCATGATGACGGTCGGCACGATGCCGCTGAGGATGGCGATGGAACCGGACACGGCGTCCGCCCCGACCCACCGGGTCAGGGCGAAAAAGTAGGTGCTGAGCGAGAAGCTCGCCCCCAGCAGCAGGGGCCCCAGGGTGATCAGGGCCCAGAACACCAGCAGGCGGGGCGCCAGCGCGCGGGCCCGGCCGACCCGGAAAATGGCGTTGAGGTCGGCCTCTATGGTTCCCAGCAGCAGCACCGCGGTGACCGCGAGGCCGACGATGCCGAACGCGGTGAGGCGGGCGGCGTTCTCGACGAACCGGTCGAAATAATCCTTCAGGGTATCGGCCGACTGCGGCAGGAAGTTGGAAAAAAGGATGTCCTGGAACTGATAGCGGATGCCCTCGAACACCGGGAAGGCCGCCAGCATCGAAAAGCCGATGGCCGTCAAGGGCACGATCGCCAGCAGCGACGTGTAGCTGAGGGAGGCAGCCATCCGGAAGCCCCCCTCCTCGTCGAACCGGCGCCACACAAGAGCGGCGAAGCGGGCCGTCTCGCCAGCCTTCACCGAGAGGCGTTTCGAATTGCGATTGGCGAAATCTTCCGGGGTCGGCTCCGTCATCCCCCTCTCCATTCCCGCGAAGGCCTGACGCTTCAACCAAGTATACGCCGAAACGGCGACACGCCGGAAACCGCGGAAACGACTCTTAGTTTCGGGGACACCATAATTTCGGGGACACCATATTTAATTCACAAGAGGTTGCGTCACTTCTCAGGGAGGAGAAGGGTGAATTAAATATGGTGTCCCCGAAATTATGGTGTCCCCGAAATTGGATCAGGCGTTGACCTCGTCGAGGAATTTGACGGTCCTGTCGCGCAGGGTCTCCGTCTGGGCATTCACCGACTGGGCGGCTTTCAGGACCTGCGCCGATTCCGAGCCCGTGCGGTTCGCCGCCGAATTCACCTCGACGATGTTGCCGGACACCTCCTGCGCGGCCAGCGACGTTTGCGTGATGTTGTGGGCGATTTCCCGCGTCGCGGCGCTTTGTTCCTCGACGGCGGAAGCGATGCCGCTGGTGATGCCGTTGATGTTGTGGATGGTCTTCTGGATGCCCTCGATGGAATTCACCGCCAGCGCCGTCGCCGACTGAATGTCGGTGATCTGGGCGCCGATCTCCTCGGTCGCCTTGCCGGTCTGGTTGGCCAGGTTCTTGACCTCGGAAGCGACCACCGCGAAGCCCTTGCCCGCCTCGCCGGCCCGCGCCGCCTCGATGGTGGCGTTCAGCGCCAGGAGGTTGGTCTGATCGGCGATGTCGTTGATCAGTTCGACCACCTTGCCGATCTTCTCGACGGCGCTCGCCAGGCCGTCGACCATGCCGCTGACGCGCTGCGCCTCATCGACGGCCTCGGTGGCGATCTTGGCGGAATGATTGACCTGGCGGCCGATTTCGTTGACCGAACTGGACAATTCCTCGGTGGCGGCGGCGACCGTTTCGACGCTGGCCGACATCTCCTCGGCGGCGGCGGCGACGGCGGCCGCCTTCCGGATGGTGTCGGTCGCATTCGCGCTCATGACCCTGGAGGAGGCCTCCATCTGGTCGGCGGCGGAGGCGACGCTTTGCAGCAGTCCCGACGCCGCTCCGCTGAACGCGCCGATCAGCCCGCCGCGACGATCTTGCTCGGCCGCACTCTCCTGCTCGATCAGGTCGTGGTAGACGGAAAGGGCCAGATCCATATCGAGGAAGACCGCCCGCTGGATGACGTTGATGGAAGCGGCCTGCCGGGCCGGGCGCAGGCGGAACTTCTGCACCGCCACTTCGGACAGGCGGCCCAGGATGTAGGCGTAGCCACCCAAGTACCACTGCTGTTCGAGGCCGATGCGATGGTGGGCGCGGCCGATGGCCGTCGCCTCCTCGAAGAAGACATCCTCTGTCAGGCCGTTGAACAGGTGGGACCAGTGCTTGCACTGGCTGGCGACGAGGCCGGGGACCCGCTTGCGGTCGCCGATTATCATCGCCAGATGCTTGACCTTGAACAGGTGATCGTAGAACCCTTCGAGGATGGAGCGGAGATGGGGCTCGACGACGGGCCAGAGGTCGCGCAGTTCGGCGCGCGCCGCCTCGTCCAAACGCAGGAAGGCAAGCCGTTCCCGGAACGCCGCGTTATTCCGCTCGACGACCGGCGTCCGCGAGGGCTGGCGCCCTCCAGGTATCTGATTCACGATCTGGGACTCCTCCGAAGGTTTGGCCGGCCCTTCCCCCGCCCCGGCAGGGCGGATGGGGCCTTGGCCGTTTGCTAGGCAAGAACGATGCCATGGATGGATTAAGATTCTGTCTCTTCCCCAACCCCCAGGCAATCTAGTAATAACCCCCGATCGCAGAGATTGCCGGTTGCGAACCCGGTAAAAACGAGAGGCGTTGTCCTCTTTTGCTTTTTTTCTAATGTATCGTGTAGGATGCCCGTGCTTCGAGGGGCATGCCCTGGCACGTTGTTCGATCTCAAGGGGGGTTCATGATTGATTCCGTACCGTTGATGGCCGGCAAGAAGGGCCTGATCATGGGCGTCGCCAATGATCGGTCGATCGCCTGGGCGATCGCCCGCGCCACCCATGCCCAGGGCGCCGAACTGGCCTTCACCTACCAGGGCGAGGCGCTGCAGAAGCGGGTGCAACCGCTGGCCGCATCGGTCGGCTCCGAAATCGTGCTGCCCTGCGACGTCATGGACATGGCCTCCGTCGACGCCGTTTTCGAAAGCCTGAAGAAGACCTGGGGCAAACTCGATTTCGTGGTGCACGCCATCGCCTACTCCGACAAGGAGGAACTGAAGGGCCGCTACCTCAACACGACGCCGGAAAACTTCACCAAGACGATGCACATCTCGGTCTTCTCGTTCACCGCGGTGTGCCAGCGCGCCGCTGCCCTGATGCCCGACGGCGGGACGCTGCTGACGCTGACCTACCTGGGGGCCGAGCGGGTGACGCCGCACTACAACGTGATGGGCGTCGCCAAGGCGGCGCTGGAAGCCTCCGTGCGCTATCTGGCCGAGGACCTGGGCAAGCAGAAGATCCGCGTCAACGCGCTCTCGGCCGGGCCGATGAAGACGCTGGCCGCCTCGGGGATCGGTGACTTCCGCTACATCCTCAAGTGGAACGAGCTCAACTCGCCGCTGCGCCGCAACGTGACGCTGGAAGACATCGGCGGCTCCGGCCTCTACCTCCTCAGCAATCTGTCCAGCGGCGTCACCGGCGAAACCCATCATGTGGACTGCGGCTATCACATCGTCGGCATGAAGGCGGTCGACGCGCCCGACATCGCGACGGTGTAGGCGGCGATACCCGATGCCCGGCAACACCTTCGGCCAGCTCTTCCGGGTGACGACCTTCGGCGAAAGCCACGGGCCGGCCATCGGCGGCGTCGTCGACGGCGTGCCGCCGGGCATCCCGCTCGCCGAGGCCGATATCCAGGCCGACCTGGAACGCCGGCGCACCGGGCAAACGCGCCATACCAGCCAGCGCCGCGAGCCCGATACCGTCGAGATCCTGTCGGGCGTCTTCGAGGGCAAGACGACCGGCACGCCGATCGGCCTTCTGATCCGCAATCAGGACGCCCGCTCCAAGGACTATTCCGAGATCAAGGACAAGTTCCGCCCCGGCCACGCCGACTATGCCTACCTCCAGAAGTACGGCATCCGCGACTACCGCGGCGGCGGCCGCTCCAGCGCACGCGAAACCGCCGTGCGGGTGGCGGCCGGCGCCATCGCCCGCAAGGTCCTGGGCGAAACCGTCCAGGTGCGCGGCGCCCTGGTGCAGATCGGCCCCCACGCCATCGACCGCTCCCGCTGGGATTGGGCGGCGGTTTCGGCCAACCCGTTCTCGTGCCCCGATGCCGCCATGGCCGAAACCTGGGAGAGCTTCCTGGATGCCGTGCGCAAGGAAGGCTCCAGCGTCGGCGCCGTCGTCGAGGTGGTGGCCTCGGGGGTCCCGGCCGGTCTGGGCGAGCCGGTGTTCGACAAGCTCGACGCCGAGATCGCCAAGGCCCTGATGAGCATCCCCGCCGTCAAGGCGGTCGAGATCGGCGCCGGTCTGGCCGCCGCCGTGCTGACCGGCCCCGAGAACGCCGACGAGATGCGCATGGGCGAGGACGGCCGCCCCGTTTTCCTCGCCAACAACGCCGGCGGCATCCTTGGCGGCATCTCCTCGGGCCAGGACATCGTGGCCCGCTTCACGGTGAAGCCGACCAGCTCGATCCTGACGCCACGCCGCACCGTCACGGTTGCCGGCGAAGAGACCGAGATCGTCACCAAGGGCCGCCACGACCCCTGCGTCGGCATCCGCGCGGTCCCGGTCGGCGAGGCCATGCTGGCCATCGTGCTGGCCGACCACCTGCTCCGCCAGCGCGGCCAGTGCGGGGCCTAGGCGTAAAGCGCCAGGCATTCCTCCGCCCGCACGCCGCCGATCACTTCCATTATCACGGGCGATTTGGCGATGATCTCCTCGCAGCCGAGGTCGATGCGCGTGCGGCCCAGCGCCATGGTTTCCTCGATGGAAGCACCGAAGACGATGGCCGAGAGGTTGGCCCAGACGGCGAGGGACGCGCACATCGGGCAGGGCTCGCAGGTCGAAACCAGAATGCAACCGCTCAAGTCCGTCTCGCCCAGCCGGCGGACGGAGGCGCGAATGGCGTTGACCTCGGCGTGCAGGCTGGGATCGCCCTCCGTGGCAGCCGTGTCGTGGGCCTTGGCCACCACCTCCCGCCCCAGGGCGATGACGGCGCCGTAGCCTTTGTTGCCCTCGCGGCGCGAGGTGTGAGCCTCCTCCAGCGCCATGCCCATCAGGGTTTCGAAATCGACCCTGACAACGCGCTCCCGGCAATGGTCGGCATGCGGGCGGATGCGAGCGTAGTCGCGGAGGAACCGCAAGGCGGGGTCAAGCCGGGAAATCAACGCCTGGGTCGATTTCTCGTAGACGGCCCGGCACACCCGCCGGGTGTCGAGTCCCAGCGCCCGACAGGCCTCGACCGTCGGGCAGGGGTTACGCGATTCCCAGACGATCTCGTCCGCGCTTTCGGCAACGACGGGAAGGTCGCGGGCGTCGAGCCCCATGTAGTCGAAGAACAGCAAGTCGAACGCCTGCCGCGGGGTCGGCGCCGAGGCCCCGGCAAGCCGCTGCCGATGGGCATCGGCCCAGGCCAGCCGGCGGGCCGTGACTGCCCGTTCGAGGTCGGGCCACCGCCGCTCCCGCAAATCGGCGATCTGCCGTTCCACCCGCCGTTCGAACGTCATGGCTCCTCCTCCGCCGCCTTCGCCGCCGCGATCAGGAATTCCTTGTTGCCGTCGGGGCCGAGGATGGGGCTTGCGGTGAGGCCCAGGATCTCCCATCCCGGCTGCGCCGCCAGCCAGGCCGAGATGCGCTCGCAGACTTCCTCGTGCAGGGCGGGATCGCGCACGATGCCGCCCTTGCCGACGTTGCCCTTGCCCACCTCGAACTGCGGCTTGATCAGGGAAATCAGCATCGCCCCCGGTTTCGCCAGCGCCAGCGGCGCCGGCAGCACGATCTCGAGCCCGATGAAGCTGGCGTCGCAGACCACGAGATCGATCGGATCGGCGACCAGATCGGCGGTCAAGTGGCGGGCGTTGGTCTTTTCCAGCACCACCACGCGCCCGTCCTGGCGCAGCTTCCAGGCCAGTTGGCCCTGCCCGACATCGACCGCGTAGACTTTGGCGGCGCCCTTGGTCAGCAGCACGTCGGTGAAGCCGCCGGTCGAGGCCCCGACGTCGAGGCAGATCCACCCGGTGGGATCGACCCCGAAGTGATCGAGCCCGTGGGCCAGCTTGACGCCGCCGCGCGACACCCACGGGTGGTCGCGCCCGCGCACCTCCAGCGGCAGGTCGGCGGCAACGGCCATGCCCGGCTTGTCCAGCCGTCGTTCCTGGGAATAGACGACGCCGGCCATCACCAGGGCCTGGGCGCGGGTGCGGCTTTCCGCCAGGCCGCGTTCGACGAGCAGTTGATCGAGGCGTGTCTTTTTATCCATGGCGCGCGATGGTGGGCCAAGCGCCGGCGGCGCGCAAGCCTTTGGCTCAGGCCGACATCACCCGTGGCAGATGGCGCCGGCGGACCAGGAACGCGAAGCGGATGACGTGGCAGAAGGCGACGGCGATGAGCCCGATGGCCATGCCCATCCACACGCCGACGGCGCCGAGCCCACCGGGAAAGCCCAGCAGCCAAGCGGCGGGAATGCCGATCGCGACATAGCCGACGACGCCGAAGACAAGCGGCACCGCCGTGTCGTTGAGCCCTCGGAGCACGCCGGCACCGATGGTCTGGGCGCCGTCGGCCACCTGGAACACCGCCGCCACCAGGACCAGCAGCGCGGCCAGGCGCGCGACCTCGTCGTTGCCGGGCAGCGAAAGGTCGAGAAAGACGGCGGCCATCGCCTCCGGCCACGTCCACATGACCAGGCTGGCCAACGTCATGAAGGCAACGCCCATGGCCAGGGCGGTCCAGCCGGCGCGTCCCACCCCGTCGGCATCCCGCCGCCCAGCGGCGCGGCCGACCCGGACGGTGGCCGCCTGGGCGATGCCCAGCGGCACCTTGAAGGTCAGCGACGCCAGCGTGAGAGCGATCTGGTGGGCGGCAAGCGAGGTCGAGCCGATCCAGCCGATCATCACCTGTGAAACGACGATGAGCCCGAATTCCATGGCCATGATGCCGGCGATCGGCAGACCCAGCCGGAAGATCCGCGCGAAAACCACCCAGTCGGGGCGCCAGAAGTTGCCGAGGATGCGGTAGCGGGCCAACGGCTTCGTGGTCAGCACCACCGCCAGCATGGCGGCGAACATGGCGGCCTGGGCGACGACGCTGGCCAGCCCGGCGCCGGCCAGTTCCAGGCGTGGCATGCCGAGGCGCCCGAAGATCAGCCCATAGTCGAGAAGCGCATTAAGCGGAATGCCGGCGGCGAAAATCCACAAGCCCAGCCGCGGCCGGCCGAGCACCGCCGCGAAGTTGCGCAGAACCACCAGGCCGATGCCCCACGGCAGTGTCCAGCCGAAGAAGTCGAGATAGTCCTGGGCCAGCCGCGACGCATCCGTCGGCTGGCCGAGGGCGAGCAGCACCGGTTCCGTGCCCATCAGGATGAAGGCCGACGGCACGCCGAGCAGGGCGGCGATCCACAGGCCCTGGCGTACCACCCGGCGAACCTGCCGGGGCTGCCTTGCACCCATCGCCTGGGCGGCCAGCGGCGCCGTGGCGACGACGATGCCGACGGCCAGCAGGTAGAAAACGATGTGGGCCGTCACCCCCAGCGACGCCCCGGCCAGCGACTCGGCGCCGAGTCGGCCGATGAAGGCGAGGTCGATGGCCGCGATTGCCGTCTCGGCGAAAAAGGTAAGAGAAAGGGGCCAAGCAAGCGCCGCCATCGCTCGGGCTTCCTGCCGCCAGGGCGTGCCGTCGACCGCCGGCTGCAGGGCGGCGTCGCGAAGGGGTGGCTCGTGCATCATGGGGGCGCGGTTATACGTCGGCGACCCGGCGGGCGCACCAACAAAATCCAGCCTTCGAGCCGTGGCAGGAACGAAGGCTGCCGATCAGGCCCTTTTGGCGGCGCCGGCAGCTTCCTTGGCGCGGCCCAGGGCCGTCAGTGCGACGCCGACGATATGACGGGCGGTCAGGCCGGCCTTTTCGTACTGGTTGGAGACCGTGTCCTGTTCGAGGAAGAAGTCGGGCATGGTCATGGTGCGGAACTTAAGCCCACCGTCGAGCAGCCCCTCTCCGGCCAGAAAGTGCGCGACGTGCGAGCCGAAGCCGCCGGTCGTCCCCTCCTCGATGGTGATCAGCACCTCGTGCTCGCGGGCCAGCTGGCGCACCAGGTCGGTATCGAACGGCTTGGCGAAGCGGGCGTCGACGACGGTCGTCGGCAGCCCCCGGGCGGCCAGTTCTTCGGCCGCCTTCTGGGCCTCGGCGAGGCGTGTGCCCAAGCTGAGCACGGCGACCGCCGTACCCTCGCGCACGATCCGCCCCTTGCCGATCTCAAGCGGAACGCCGAAGGCCGGCAGTTCGACCCCGACGCCGTCGCCGCGCGGATAACGCAGCGCGGATGGGCGATCGTCGATGGCGGCGGCGGTGGCCACCATGTGGATGAGTTCGGCCTCGTCGGCGGCCGCCATCACCACGAAGCCGGGCAGGCAGCACAGATAGGCGAGGTCATAGGCGCCGCAATGGGTGGCCCCGTCTGCCCCGACGAAACCGGCCCGATCGATGGCGAAGCGCACCGGCAGGCTTTGGATGGCCACGTCGTGGACGACCTGATCGTAGGCCCGCTGCAGGAAGGTCGAGTAGAGGGCGGCGAAGGGTTTCAGGCCGTCGCACGCCATGCCGGCCGCGAAGGTCACGGCGTGCTGTTCGGCGATGCCGACGTCGAAAAAGCGATTGGGAAACCGCTCGGCGAAGAGATCAAGGCCGGTCCCGGTCGGCATTGCCGCGGTGATGGCGACGATCTTGTCGTCCTTCTCGGCCTGCTCGACGATGGCGCGGGAAAAGATCTTGGTGTAGCTGGGGGCGTTGCTCTTGGTCTTGTAGAGCTCGCCGGTCACGACGTCGAACTTGCCGACCCCGTGGTACTTGTCGGGCGAGGCTTCCGCCGGCGCGTAGCCGTGCCCCTTGCGCGTCACCACGTGGATCAGGATCGGCCCCTCTTCCCGATGGTCGCGGATGTTCTTCAAGATCGGAAGCAGGTGATCGAGGTTATGGCCGTCGATGGGGCCGACGTAAAAGAAACCCATTTCCTCGAACAGCGTGCCGCCGGTGACCAGTCCACGGGCGTATTCCTCGGCCTTCAACGCCGCCTTCTCCAGGCTGCGCGGGAACTTCTTGGCCACTTCCATGCCGAACTGGCGGATCGAGCGATACGAGCGCGACGAAATCAGGCGTGACAGATAGGCGCTCATGGCGCCGACCGGCGGCGCGATCGACATGTCGTTGTCGTTCAAGATGACGATGAGACGGGCATCCGACGAGCCGGCGTTGTTCATCGCCTCGTAGGCCATTCCGGCGCTCATCGCCCCGTCGCCGATGACGGCGATGACATTGCGTTTCTCGCCCGTCAGGTCGCGCGCCACCGCCATCCCCAGGCCGGCCGATATCGAAGTCGAACTGTGGCCGGCCCCGAAGGGATCGTACGGGCTTTCCGAACGCTTGGTGAAACCCGAAACGCCTTCGCCCTGGCGGAGCGTGCGCATCAGCTCGCGCCGCCCGGTCAGGATCTTGTGCGGATAGCACTGATGCCCGACGTCCCAGATCAGCCGGTCGTTGGGCGTGTCGAAAACGTGATGAAGGGCCACGGACAGTTCGACCACCCCCAGGCTGGCCCCCAGGTGCCCGCCGGCGATCGACACCACCCGGATGGTCTCGTCGCGGACCTCGGCGGCGAGGCGCTTCAGCTCATCGGTGGAAAATCCCCGAATGTCCGAAGGACGGCCGACTCCGTCGAGAAGCGTCGTTGGTTTGTCTTCCACCATCTATCCTTACTGCGTCTTCCCGATGAAACACTTAACCCCGTTCAGGCGCGCCGGTTGACCACGAAACGCGCGAGGTTCCGTAAAGGGTCGGCCTTCTCCTTGAACAATTCAAGGTGCTGCACCGCCTGCTCGGCCAGCATGTTGGCCTGGGAGCGGGCCCGCTCGATGCCAAGCAGCGAGACAAACGTCGCCTTGCCGGCGGTGCCGTCCTTGTGGGTCTTCTTGCCGACTTCCGCCGCATCGCCTTCGACGTCCAGCAGGTCGTCGACGATCTGGAACGACAGCCCCAAATCGTGGGCGTAGGCGCGCAAGGCGGCGCGCGCCGGCTCGGGAGCCTTGCCGAGAAGTGCCCCGGCCTCGCACGAGAAGCCGATCAGCTTGCCGGTTTTGAGCCGCTGCAGGCGGGTGATCTCGGGAATAGCCAGCGCCTCGTGCTCGGCCATCAGGTCCAACACCTGTCCGCCGACCATGCCGTCCACCCCGATGGCCCGGGCCAGTTCGCTCACCAACTCGCAGCGCACCTGGGGATCGGAATGGGTGGCCGGCTGTCCCAGCACCTCAAACGCCCGGGTCAGGAGCGCGTCACCGGCCAGAATGGCGGTGGCCTCGTCATATTCGATGTGACACGTCGGGCGGCCGCGGCGCAGATCGTCGTTGTCCATGGCCGGCAGGTCGTCGTGAATGAGCGAATAGCAGTGCACCATCTCGATCGCCGAGGCGACCCTGAGCGCGCAGTTTCGGGCCACGTTGAACAACTGGGCACTGGCCATCACCAGGAAGGGGCGCACCCGCTTGCCGCCGCCCAGCGTCGAATAGCGCATGGCCTCGACCAGCCGGGACTCCGGGCGGTCGTCCATCATCAGCAGATGATCCAGTTCCGCTTCGATCGCCTGGGCGTTTTCGGCCAATGCCGTTTTGAAATCCGTCAAAGAATGCCTCAATCGATATCCATGGGATCGGTTCCCGCCGGGCCGTCCGGCCCCAGCACGACCTTCTCGACCCGCGCCTGGGCCTCTTGCAGCTTCAATTCGCAGTGGCGCTTCAGATCGGCGCCCCGTTCATAGGCTTTGATGGCATCGTCCAGCTTGCCCGTCCCCGCCTCCAGTTGGCGCACGATTCCTTCCAGTTCGGCCAACGCCTCTTCGAAACTCATCCGCGCCACGTCCGCGGGAATGGCCTTTTCAACCATGCCGATCCTCGTTCAGGGGATCGGCAGTCTAAGCGGGGGCGCCATCCAGGGCAAGGAAAACGGCCATTGGCGGAAGCCGTCAGATCCCCATCAGTTCGCGGACGTGGACGGCGACGCTGGCCGACAGCGCCGGCAGGTCATAGCCTCCCTCGAGCACCGAAACCACCCGCCCCCGGCAGCACGCATCGGCCACCTTGAGCAGTTCCCGGGTTACCCAGGCGAAGTCCTCGGTCTGCAGGCGCAACTGGGCCAGCGGATCGCGTGCGTGGGCGTCGAAGCCGGCCGAGATGATGATCAGGTCCGGCTTGAATTTCGCGAGCTCGGGCAAGATGCGCTGGGTGTATCCCTGCCGGAACTGTTCGCTCCCCGAGCCCGGGGCGAGCGGCACGTTGACGATGTTGCCGACCCCCGTCTCGTGTTCCATGCCGGTGCCCGGATAGGCCGGCCATTGGTGACTGGACGCATAGAAGAGGGTCGGGTCCTCCTCGAAGGCCGCTTGCGTTCCGTTGCCGTGGTGGACGTCGAAATCGACCACCGCCACGCGCTCCAGCCCGCACTCGACGCGGCCATGGCGGGCAGCCACCGCCGCATTGTTGAACAGGCAGAAACCCATGGCCTGCGCCGCCTCGGCATGGTGGCCGGGCGGGCGGATCGCGCAGAAGGCGTTGCGGGCCTCGCCCGCGAGCACCGCATCGATCGCCGCGCAGGCCGCTCCCACCGCACGAAGCGCCGCCTGGCCGGAGGCCGGGCAAAGGCCGGTATCCGGATCGAGGGCGACGTAGCCTTCCTTGGGCACGCTCTCGAGGATCGCCTCGACGTGATAGGGCGCGTGGACCCGCTTGATTTCCTTGATGCTGCCTTCCGGCGCCTCGCGCCGGTCCAGCAGGAAGAACGCCGGGTCCTCCAACGCCGTGTCGATCACCCGCAACCGATCCGGCTGTTCCGGATGTCCCGGGAAATTGCTGTGCTCGAGACAAATCGGATGCGAAAACAGCAGGGTGGACATGATGCGTGGGGGTGACCGGTTTTTTCCGTTTTTTAGCGAGTCATCCATTGTCACCAAAACCCGGTGCCGTGACCAGGATTCTTTCTCGACGGCCGGTTGATGGCTGTCTCGCGACCAAAGACATTGATTCCAGCCGGCCGCGGGGATAAAAAAATTGTCTGGCTCGCCTTTTGGCCAGCGGATATATTAAATTTCGCGCATACAAAGCGTTCCTTGATCGGACTTCGGCCGCTCGTTAAGGTCGCGTCCTGTGGTGGCGTCCGGCGCCACCGCCCCAAGCGGAACCCCGATCGACGGGGGAAATGCCATGGAAACGGATTTAGAGACCCTCGAGCAGAATGCGCTGCGTGCGAGCACCTTGCTCAAGGCCATGAGCAATCAGCACCGGTTGATGATCCTCTGCCAACTGGCCAGCGGCGAGAAGCGGGTCGGAGAACTGGAAGAGATCATCGGCCTCAGCCAGTCCGCTCTATCCCAGCATCTGGCCCGTTTGCGGCGCGACAACCTGGTCAGAACCCGCCGCGAGGCCCAGACCATCTTCTATTCGCTGGTCGAGCCCGAAGCGCGCTCGGTCATCGAAACCCTCTATGGCCTCTATTGCGGCGGCGGCCTCGCCGCGCAAAAAGAAAGCGCCAAAGTCGCCGCCAGCCTCTAAGGCGCCGGCCTGACAACTCCCTTATCCGTGCCTCCGCCTGGGTTCCCAGCCCTGGGTTACCGACGGTTGGCGATCTCGATCAGGTTGCCGTCCGGGTCGTGACAATAGATCGACCGCAGGGGGCCCTGGGCGCCGCTGCGTTCGACCGGCCCCTCGACGATATCGATCCCCAGTTTCGCCAGTGCCGCCGCCACCGCTTCGACGGGCGTCGCCGTCAGGAAGCAGAGGTCGGCCGAGCCGGGGGTCGGCCGGCGGGCATGAGGGGCAATCGGCGCGGATGCCGGATGCAGGTTGATCTTCTGCCGGCCGAAGTGCAGCGCCACCCGCCCGCCCGCAAACGCGCGGCGCTCCATCCCCAACCCGTCGACGTAGAAGCGGCAGGTCTGCTCGATGTCGGCGACCGTCAGGACCAGATGATCGAGTGTAACGGAGCGCATCGGCCTCCTCCGTTTGCCTGCCTTAGTGGAGCTCGGCCGCCTGCCGTTCGTTGGAGATGATCCAGCGCAGTTCTTCCTTGATGACCTCGGTATGGCGCGTCGGCTCGGCCTGAAGAACGCCCGAGATGATGGCAAGGCGCACCGGATGGGGCAAGCGGTCGAAATTCTCGAGGACCAGGAACTTGATGCTGGGCCTGATCGTCGGCGACACCAGCAGGCTCAGGACCAGCTTCTTGCGGATGTCGTGGCGCACGTTGCCGGCCTCCGTCAGTTCGAAGAACTCGTGAACGAATTCGCGCGGCGCGATGACGCCGTCGATGAGGGCCGACAGGTTCTGGCGCAGCGCCGCCGTATACTGCGAGCGGGTCCGGAGCACGAAGCGCGAGGCATGGCGCTGCACGTGGGCGATGGCGTGCGGATCGAAGGCATTCTCGGTTACCAGTTCGACGGCTTGCCGGACCAGCGGATGCCGGGACGTCTGGCCGACGATGTCGAACAATTGGGAAACCAGGGGCGTCTTGTTGGCGATGGGTCCGAACCGTGCCGCCGCCGCGATCGCCATCGAGGATTCCGGGTCGCGGGTGGCCAGCATGGCCAGCGCCAGCGGATCGTCCAGATCCTGCAAATCCAGGCTTCGGTTGAGCAGGTGCTCCGGGATCAGGATGCGGTCGGCTTCACCCGGAACGCAAATCGGCGTGTTGTCGCGATAGTGCTCCTTGATCCTGAGAGCCACCTTGAGACCCTCGTGGCTGATACCCAGCCCCTCCGATACGCGGTCGGTGTCCAGATCGGTGGTTTGGACGCTCTTTCTGTCGAACTCCCTGCGTTCCCTGATCGACGTCTGTTTCCAGCCCACGGTCGTTATCCCCCGGTACGGTTGCCGATAGACCATTCATAGCGTGCGTACCGCCCGATTCCGCCGTCACGGACTCTGCCCGCAAACGCTTAACGTCGACTTAACGGAAAGCGGGTATTCGGGGCGTGACCACGACTCGGCCCCTGTGATAACTTCCTTGCCGATGACGACGTTCCTGGACAGCTATTTCGACACCCTGGGCGCGATGGGGCCGGCCACCCGAGCCACCGACGCGGACGGCCGCGAACTGCCGCTGGCCCAAGCCTTCGCCTGGGTCAACGACACGGCACGCGACGCCCATGCCACCGGCAACACGGTGATCTTCGTCGGCAACGGCGGCAGCGCCGGCATCGCCGGGCACATGGCGACTGACTTCAGCAAGGTGGGCGGTGTGCGGGCTGTCACCTTCAACGACGCCTCGTCGCTGACCTGCCTGGGCAACGACCTCGGCTACGATCAGGTCTTCGCCCAGCCGGTGGCGATGCATGGGCGGCCCGGCGATCTGTTGGTGGCGATCTCCAGTTCCGGCCGTTCGGCCAATATCCTCACGGCGGTGAAGGCGGCCCGCGCGAAAAAGTGCAAGGTTCTGACGCTGTCCGGCTTCGCCCCCGACAACCCGCTGCGCGCCCTGGGCGACGTCAACCTCTATGTGCCGGCCTCGGCATACGGCTTCGTCGAGATCACCCATCTGGCCCTGCTGCACGCCGTCCTCGATGGCCGCCAGGGCTGGCCCACCCCGGCCTGACATCGCGCCGCCCGGTTGACGGGCCACCCCCGCTTGCCTGAATGTCTACCGGCAGCCCCCGGGGCGATACCTCGGGGCCATTCGCGGGGCCATTCGGCGGAGTTTCGGGCATGCGCATCGGCATTGACCTGGGAGGCACCAAGATCGAGGGGATCGTGCTCGACGGCGACGGCCGCGAACGGGCCCGCCGGCGCGTCGCCACCCCGACCGGCGATTATGCCGCCACCCTTGCCTCCATCGCCCAATTGACTGCCGAACTGGAAGCCCAGGTGGGTCCCGCCGCATCGGTGGGCGTGGGCATTCCCGGCATCGTTTCGCCGGCCACCGGACTGGTCAAGAACGCCAATTCGACCTGGCTGATCGGCAAGCCGTTGGATCGCGACCTTCAAGCCGCCTTGGGCCGGCCAATCCGGCTGGAAAACGACGCCAACTGCTTTGCCGTCTCCGAGGCGGCGGACGGCGCGGCTGCTGGCGCCGCCGTGGTTTTCGGGGTCATCCTGGGAACCGGCGTCGGCGGCGGCATCGTTATCGACGGCCGGCCGCTCAAGGGCCGCAATGCCATCGCCGGGGAATGGGGCCACAATTCCCTGCCCTGGCCGGAGGACGATGAACGGCCCGGTCCGGTGTGCTACTGCGGGCTTGCCGGTTGCATCGAGACGTTCCTGTCGGGGCCGGGACTGGCCCGCGACTTCCTGGGGGCCACCGGAGAAACCGTTGCGCCCGCCGGCATCGCCGAACGGGCGGCGGCGGGCGACGGTGCGGCCGACGCCGCGCTGGAGCGCTACGAGCACCGCCTGGCGCGGGCCTTGGCCGGCGTCATCAACGTGCTCGATCCCGACGTCATCGTGCTGGGCGGCGGGCTGTCGAACCTGAGCCGCCTTTACGAGAACGTTCCCCGTCTCTGGGAACGCTGGATCTTTTCCGACAGGGTCGACACGGCGCTTAGGCGCAACCGGCACGGCGACTCGAGCGGAGTGCGCGGCGCCGCCTGGCTGTGGCCGTAAGTATTTCGGGGACACCATACTTAATTCGAGACCTCGGGATGCCATGGGTGGGACGTGGAATCGAATTAAGTATGGTGTCTCCGAAATAAATCTAAGTATGGTGTCCCCGAAATAAATCTTGTTGCGCGGGACCGGCGAGTCCGGCTCTCTGGAGCCACCCGCTCTCCGCTACCGGGACAGGGAGGCCCCGCGTGAAAGACCTTATGACGTTTCTCGATGGCGCGGTCGAGGTCATCTGGGGCCCCGTCACGTTGGTCTTCCTGCTGGGAACCGGTCTTTTCCTGACGCTCGGCCTGCGCGGCATCACGTTTTGGCGCATCGTCTTTGGCCTGCGCATGCTGTGGCGCGGCCGGAGGGCGGAACCGGGCAGCGAAGGGCAGATCCCCCCCTTCAACGCAATGTCGATCGCGCTCGCCGCCACCGTCGGCACAGGCAACATCACCGGCGTGGCGACGGCAATTTACCTGGGCGGGCCCGGCGCGGTGTTCTGGATGTGGCTGACCGCGTGGCTCGGCATGGCCATGAATTTCGCCGAAACCACCTTGGCCGTGACCTACCGGGAGGTCGACGCCCTGGGCAATCACGTCGGCGGCCCGATGCACTACATCAAAAACGGGCTCGGCAAGAACTGGACCTGGCTGGCCACGGTGTTCGCCTTCTTCGGCATGGTGTCCGCCTTCGGCGGCGGCAACGCCATCCAGGCCCATTCCCTGGCGCTGGTTGCCCAAACCCATTTCGGCCTTCCCTTCTGGCTGACCGCCGGCATCCTGGCGGCACTCACGCTGCCGGTGATCGTGGGCGGCGTCAGGCGGCTGGGCCGGGTGGCCGCCCTGCTCGTCCCCCTGATGGTGGCCGGCTACGTCGCCGGCGCCTTCGTCATCATCCTGATCCACATCGATCGCCTTCCCGGCGCCATCGCCCTGATTCTCGGCGACGCCTTCACCGGCACGGCCGCGGCCGGCGGCTTCGCCGGCTCCACGGTCATGGCGGCCATTCATTTCGGCGTCGCCCGCGGCATCTTTTCCAACGAGGCCGGCCTGGGCACCAATCCCATTGCCCACGCCACCGCCCAAACCCGCCATCCGGTTCACCAGGGCGCGATCGGTATGCTGGGCCCGTTCCTTGACACCATCATCGTCTGCTCGATGACCGCGCTGGTCATCGTCATGACCGGCGCGTGGACCAGCGGCCAGACCGGCGCCCAGTTGGCGGGCGCGGCCTTCGAAGCCGGTCTTCCCGGCTTCGGACAGGCGATCGTCGTGTTCGGGCTGCTGTTGTTCTCCTATACCACGCTCCTGGGCTGGAGCTTTTACGGCGAACGGTTGGCCGAATTCATCTTCGGCGTCAGAGTGATCCGCCCCTATCGCGCCTTGTGGATCGTCATGATCTTCGTCGGCGCCATGGCCCAGGACCAGCTTGATCTTCTGTGGCTCGTCGCCACCGCGCTCAACGGGCTGATGGCCGTCCCGAACCTGATCGCCCTGGTTCTGCTGAGCCCGATCGTGTTCCGCATGGCCATCGACTATTTCGGCGAGGAAGGAGGCGACGCCCCGGAAGCCGCGCCGCCTCAGATGGCGACACCTCCCCGCCCGGAATGAAGCCATCAATCGCGGCATTTGCCCTTTTTTCGCGCATTGAGGCGGGGAAATTCTCCCCAACCCGCATTTCTGCTTGATTATCAGTCGCAATTTAACCTCTCATAGAGGTTCGTACGATCGCGCCTGCCGACTGGGGCTGGGGGAAACGGATCGTACACCGGCTGAAAAAGGGGGAGTCCCATGGACGCTTTGAGCAGTTTCGTAGGCACGGTCGACAGCTTCATTTGGGGACCGTACCTGCTCATTCCGCTGCTGCTTCTGACCGGCCTTTACCTGACCGTCGGCCTGCGCTTCATGCCGCTCCGGCGCATCGGCTACGGTTTTCGCATGCTGTGGCAGGGCCGCGTCGCCGGGGAAGGCCACGAAGGCCAGATCACGCCGTTCAACGCGCTGTCCACCGCGCTCGCCGCCACGGTGGGCACCGGCAACATCGCCGGCGTCGCCACCGCCATCTACCTGGGCGGGCCCGGCGCCATCTTCTGGATGTGGATGACCGCGCTGGTCGGCATGGCCAGCAAGTACGGCGAAGCGGTGCTCGCCGTGAAGTACCGCGAGGTCGACGAATTGGGCAACCACGTCGGCGGCCCGATGTACTACATCAAGAACGGCCTCGGCGAGAACTGGAAGTGGCTGGGCCTGCTGTTCGCCTTCTTCGGCACCTTCGCGGCCTTCGGCATCGGCAACGCCATCCAGGCGAATTCGGTGGCGCAGGCAGCGAACGACCATTTCGGCGTTCCGCTGTGGGCCACCGCCATCGCGCTGGCCGTTTTGACCTTCCTGGTGATCATCGGCGGCATCAAGCGCTTGGGCGAGGTCGCCGGCAAGCTGGTCCCGCTGATGGCCCTCCTTTACATCGCCGGCTCTCTCGTCATCATCGTCACCCACATCGACCAGCTGCCGGCCGCCGTTGGCCTGATCTTTTCCGACGCCTTCACCGGCACGGCGGCGACCGGCGGCTTCGCTGGATCGACCATCATGATGGCGATCCGCTTCGGCGTCGCCCGCGGCATCTTCTCGAACGAGGCGGGCCTGGGATCGGCGCCCATCGCCCATGCCGCCGCGCAGACCGACAATCCGGTCCGTCAGGGGACCATCGGCATGCTGGGCACCTTCATCGACACCATCGTCATTTGCTCGATGACGGCGCTCGTCATCATCATGACCGGGGTGTGGAACAGCGGCGAGACCAGCGCCACCCTGTCGACGCTGGCCTACGACACCGGACTGCCCGGTTTCGGCAAGATCGTGGTGGTGTTCGGCCTGCTGGTGTTCGCCTACACGACGCTGCTGGGATGGAGCTACTACGGCGAGCGCTGCGCCGAGTACATCTTCGGCGTCGGGATCATCACGCCCTACCGTTATGCCTGGATCGTCATGATCTTCGTCGGTGCCCTGGCCAAGGACCAATTGGCCCTTCTCTGGGATATCTCCGATGCGCTGAACGGCCTGATGGCCCTCCCCAACATCGTCGCCCTCCTGCTGCTGAGCCCGGTCATCTTCCGGATCACCCAGGAATACTTCGA
This sequence comes from Rhodospirillales bacterium, assembly GCA_014859895.1. Classification (GTDB taxonomy): domain Bacteria; phylum Pseudomonadota; class Alphaproteobacteria; order Rhodospirillales; family Shumkoniaceae; genus Shumkonia. The sequence continues at coordinate 40,952 of JACZKS010000150.1, read as the reverse complement.
GAACGAGAAGAAGAAGTAGCGGCACGCCAACCCTCTCCGTCCCCCCGGGGGGCGGAGAGGAAAGGCTGGCTCAGCAGTCCGGCTTCGGCAGCAATTCGACGTTCTGGAGGGTCAGCAGCAGGACGAAGTCCCCGAAGTCCTGGACGATGGAATCGGCGATGCCGTCTTCGCGCAGCGTGATACCGATTTCGAATTTCGGCGTCGCCTCGCTGGCCGCCATGGGGAAAAAGGCCAATCGCAGGGACCATACCGGCAATTCGGTGAGCTTGGCCCGCTTGCCGAGGCTGCGCCGCGCGCTTTCGGAAGCCTGGCGGACGACAGCGCCGACCGAATAGGGATTGTCCAGGCTGGAGCCGTCGAAAACGATGCCGCTTTCGTGGCGCCTGCCCGACCGCGCCGCATCCAGCAACGCCATCAGGTGGCGGGTCGGAAACTGCGTCCCCGTCGGCAGCTTCAGGTCACGCTCCTCGGGCAGGGCGAAATGGGCAAGGCCCGGCCCCCGCGGTGCCGTCAGGGACGCCTGCCCTTGCAGTTCCTCGGCCAGCTCGCCCTCGCGGATATCGCGGACGTGGAAACGGAACCGCAAGCCGTCCTTCGACTCCCAGCTCAGGTGGCTCCATTCCGACTCGCTCTCCGCTCCTTCGCCGTAGTCGATGCGCAACAGGGTCCGGTTTTCGGCCGTCCAGCCGTCACAGGCGTCGGCAAACCGATACAGCACGGCGCCGCGCACCGAGGCGACCCCGGACCTCGTTTCCGCCGATTTGAGCGAAACGTGGTAAAGGGCCCGGTGACCGACGAAGTCGGCGGCGTCCGCCGCGGCGGGCCAGCCCAGCCCGGCGACCATCGCCAGGGCAAGGCCGAGCGCCGGCCGCAGGCGCATCATCGGGGACGGGGCAGAATGGAAGCGGGCGATCATGGCGCGACCATACGTCTACGCGGTCCGCCCTGTCCACTGGATGTGAGGAAGCCCCGTCGCGGCAAATTCGTATCGGCTGCCCGGCAAATATTGCCTAGCGCGGCCGGCCTTTTCGGCGGCCACCCAAGGCAAACCTTCCGTTTCGGCCGGTCAAGGTCTGGCACGAAGGTTGCGTGGAAAGACCCCAGAGACAGAGGCGTCTATCGCCAGAACCAACAGGGAAGCCCAGATCGTGACCCTCCATAGGACCATCAGCCGGATTCAGTCGGTGCCTGCGCGACGGGACAGCAGCCTCGTCGCAACCGTAGCCCTGCTGGCCGATCTTGTGGATAAACCGAACGGCCATCCGATCCCGGAAGCATCCCCCGCCCGGCGCGAAGTCGCCGAACTCGCCGTCGCCGTCGCCGTCGACACCGAAACCAAGCTCCGCGAACTGGAACGGCGCATCGCGTCGCTCGAGCGCTTGGCCGTGACCGACCCGCTGACTGGTCTGCTCAACCGTCGCGGCATCCGGCGGTCCTTGCAGAACGCACTCTCCGCGGCGCGGCGGTACGGCGAACAGGGAGTCCTGATTTCCATCGACCTCGACGGCTTCAAGTTCGTCAACGACACCTACGGCCACGCGGTCGGCGACAAGGTCTTGAAGCAGGTCGCGCAAATCCTCAGCGAGGGGGTCCGCGAAACCGACTGCGTCGGGCGCGTCGGCGGCGACGAATTCGTCGTCATCCTGACTCGCGCGCCTTGGGAAGACGGGCTCAAGCGGGCCCGCGTCCTGGAAAGCCAGCTCAACAGCACCGCCGTCAATATCGACGGACGGACGATCATGGTGCGCGCCAGTTGCGGGACCCAGACTTACGGCAGCGAGGACGACGCCCCCACCCTGCTCGATCGCGCCGACAACGAAATGTACCGCCAGAAAAGGACCAAGGCGGACCAGCCTGGCGGAACTCCGGCCAATAACTGACGGAGGGTCGTTCCCGAACAGGACAAACGGGACATGAGGATCGACCTGACCATCGCTCCCGACGGACCAGCCCCTCCATCGGCGCCGGCCCTGCGGGCCGATCCGAGGTTACGGGTAGGCGTCGCCCGATCCCCAAGCACGCAGATCGCAACCGACGATACTCAGCCGGCGCCCATAACGGACGGCGGCCTTTCCCTTCGTCGGCTGATCGGCAACGTCGACATCCGCCGCATGTCGCCCCGGCAGATGGCGGAAACCAGCATGGACCTCTACGTGGCGGGAATCCTGCCGTGGGAGGAATATGCCATGCTGGCCTTCCAGGCCGAATTGCATCCCGACTACGACAAGACGATCGGAGCCCTCACCGGAGAGCCGGCCTGCCCCGACCGGCCACGCGACTTCCTCGGCATGTGGGAGGAGCGGCTGAGTTTCGAGGAAAAACACAACGCGGAGACCCCCCACCTGGTCGCCAGGACACGCCGCATCGTCCAGGTCTTCCGCCAGATCGCCTCGCCCACCAACCTGGTGGTGTAACTAATTTCGGGGACACCATACTTAATTGCATGGAATTAAGTATGGTGTCCCCGAAATTGCCCGGAATGACGATGAGGAACTACGACGCCGCCTTCGGGGTTTTCGCCTTGGCCTTCGGCAGCTCGATCTTGATGTGCAGTTCGCGCAACTGTTCGGGCCTGACCTCGGAGGGTGCGCCCATCAAGAGGTCCTGGGCCTGCTGGTTCATCGGGAACATGATGACTTCGCGCAGGTTGGCTTCGTCGGCCAGCAGCATGACGATGCGATCGATGCCCGGAGCCGAGCCGCCATGCGGAGGCGCCCCGTACTGGAATGCCCTGAGCATGCCGCCGAACTTGCTCTCCACCACCTCGGGGCCGTAGCCGGCGATCTCGAAGGCCTTGTACATGATCTCGGGGCGGTGGTTCCTGATCGCCCCGGAGGACAGCTCGATGCCGTTGCAGACGATGTCGTACTGGAAGGCGAGGATGTCGAGCGGGTCCTGGGTATTGAGCGCCTCCAGCCCCCCTTGCGGCATCGAGAACGGGTTGTGGGAAAACTCGATCTGGCCCGTTTCCTCGTTGCGTTCATACATCGGGAAGTCGACGACCCAGCAGAACTTGAAGGTGTCCTTCTCGCGCAGACCCAGTTCGTCGCAGATCCGCTCGCGCACCTGGCCGGCGAACTTCTCGGCCACCTTCTTCTCCGCGCATACGAAGAAGACGGCGTCGCCATCGCCCACTCCGGTCTTCTCGCGCACCTTGGCCAGGCGGTCGGCTTCGAGGTTGTTGGCGATGGCGCCCTTGGCGCCGCCGTCGGCGAAGACGGCATAGCCGAGTCCGCCATGGCCCTCCTCGCGGGCCCATTCGTTGAGTTTATCGAAGAAACTGCGCGGCTTGGACGCCGCCCCGGGGCCGGGGATGGCGCGCACGATGGACCCCGCCTCGATGTTGCGCGAGAACAGGCCAAAGCCGCCGCCCCGGAACTCCTCGGTGACGTCGGCAATGACGATGGGGTTGCGCAGGTCCGGCTTGTCGACGCCGTACTTCAGCAACGCGTCAGCGTAGGTGATGTGCGGGAACGGCGGCTTGGTGACGGTCCGGCCATTCGAGAACTCGTCGAAGACGCCGCCCAGCACCGGCTCGATGGCGGCGAATACGTCCTCCTGGGTGACGTAGGCCATCTCGAAGTCGAGCTGGTAGAACTCGCCCGGCGTGCGATCCGCCCTGGCGTCCTCGTCGCGGAAGCAGGGCGCGATCTGGAAATAGCGATCGAACCCCGACACCATGATCAGCTGCTTGAACTGCTGGGGCGCCTGCGGCAGGGCGTAGAACTTGCCGGCGTGGATGCGGCTGGGCACCAGAAAGTCGCGCGCACCCTCGGGCGAGCTTGCCGTCAGGATCGGCGTCTGGAATTCCATGAAACCCTGATCGATCATCCGCCGGCGGATGGAGGAGATGATCCTGTTGCGCAGGATGATGTTGTTGTGCAGCCGCTCGCGGCGCAGATCCAGGAAGCGGTAGCGCAGGCGGATGTCGTCGGGGTACTCGGTGTCCCCGTACACCTGCATGGGCAGCTGTTCGGCGGCCGATTCTACGTTGAAGTCGTCGACCACCAGCTCGACCTGCCCGGTCGGCAGGTTCGGGTTGATGGTATCCTCGGAACGCGTCACCACCCGCCCCGTGACCGTCACCACCGACTCCGGGCGCACTTTCTCGACCTTGGCGAAAAGGGGGCTCGACACGTCGATGACGCACTGGGTCAGTCCGTAGTGGTCGCGCAGGTCGACGAACAGCAGGTTCCCATGATCGCGCTTGCGGTTGATCCATCCCGACAGGCGGGCCGGCTGGCCGGCATGGTCCAGTCTCAGTTCGCCGCAGGTGTGGGTGCGATAGGGATGCATGGGGAAGTGCTCCTGTCGTCGTTGGTGGGTCGGAAGGCGGGCCGCCCGGCGCGACAAAGCACAACGAAGCGCGCGCTTTGTCAAGCGGTGTCATGCCGCATCCGACAGCCGCGCTGCGACCAATCCATCCGCCGTGCGAAGGCGCCGCGTCCCTTTTTCTCATCGGAGATTGTATGATATTCAGAAAGAACACGTTATGGTTACATCGGCCTTACATGGATGCATTAGAGTTTCAATGATAGAATGCCACCAGGAGGAGACACGCGTGACCGGTCTCCGATCCCGGTAATCAGTGGCGTGCCATGTCCACCGTCAACCAGTCCCTCGACGTTTTCCTCCAGTTCGCCAATGGCCTTTCGGTCGCGCTCGTCCTGGCCTTCGCGGCCATCGTCTTTCGCAACAAGCGGCAGATCGCGTCCGCCACCGTGGCGATGGTTTTCGATGGCGTGGTGTTCGGCGCCATCGGCATCGCCGTCATGTTCTTTCCCTTTCCCATCGCGCCTGGCGCCGCGCTTGACGTGCGCGTCGTCCCCGTCGTCCTGGCTGGGCCGTTCGGCGGCCCCGGCGCAGCCCTCATCGCGGGGGCCATCGTCGCCGGATACCGTCTCTACCTGGGCGGCGCCGGCGTCGTCGCCGGCGTCGGGGCGATCGTGACGGTGGCCTGCATCGGCGCCATGATCGGCCGCCGGTGGGAGGAGAAGGCCCAGCGCATCGGCGTCCGACACCTCCTGCTGATCGGCCTCGGCCTGGTTGCCGCCACCCTCGGCTGGACGCTGCTTCTGCCCGCCGATCTGGTACCGATTGCCCTTCGCACCTTCACCCTGCCGGTCCTCGTCTCCCATCCGATCGGCGTCGTGGTACTGGGGCTTCTGCTGATGCACGAAGCGCGCCGCCGGCATGCCGAAACCGCGCTCCAGCAGAGCGAAGCCCGCCTCCGGGCCATCATCGACAATTCTCCGGCCGGCATTTACCTCAAGGATACGGAAGGAGCCTACGTTCTCGCCAACGAGGAATTCCTCAGGCGCTTCGGCCTGAAGGAAGAAGACATCATCGGCAAGAAGGCCGCCGACTTCATGGCGCCGAAACTCGCCGAACGGGTCGCCGCCCAGGACCGCGAGGTGGTCGATAACGGCAGCAACGTGACCTTGGAGTTCGAGACCACCTACCCTGACGCCAGCGCGCACCGGCAGATCATGGTCAAATTTCCGATCCTCGATGCCGTCGGGGCGATCACTGGAATCGGCGGCATCAACGCCGACATCACCGAATGGAAGCGGGCCGAGGAGAACGCCCGCCGCAGCGAGGCCCTGTTCCGCGAATTCTTCGAGAGCGCCGAACTCGTCTTCGTCACCCTCGATCGCGAGGGGCGGGTCATCGCCTGCAACGACTTCCTGCTGCGCCTGACCGGGCACAGGCGGGCCGACGTCATCGGCGCCGTGTGGTGGAAGACCTTCATCCCGGCCGACGAACGCGCCCTCCTTCGCCAGTTGTTCGAACACACGGTGGTCGAGGACCGCATCCCCGTGCCGCCTCATTTCGAGAACGACATCCTGACCAAGGCGGGCGAGCGGCGGACCATCGCCTGGGACAACGTGCTGACCCGCGGACCGGAGGGCGAGATCAAGGGCCTGGTATGCGTCGGCGTCGACATCACCGAGCGGCGTCGCGCGATCGCCGCCATCCGCATGGAAAAGGACAAGGCCGAACAGTACCTGTCGATCGCCGGCACCATCATCGTCACCGTCGATTCGGGGGGCGCGATCACGCTCATCAATGACAAGGGCTGCGAGGTCCTGGAATACGGCCCCACGGAGCTGGCCGGACGGAACTGGTTCGACACGGCGCTCCCGGCGGAATCGCGTGAGCGGTCCCGCGCCGCCTACCTGGGCACCGTCGAGGGCCGCCGCACTCCGGTCGAGTCTTTCGAGAACGAGGTGGTGACAAAATCCGGCCGCCGCCGGCAGATCGCCTGGCATGCCAGCTACGCCCGCGACGAAACCGGGGCCGTCACCGGCTGTCTGTCGGCCGGCATCGATGTCACCGAACAGCGCCGCGCCGAGAAAGAAGCGGCCGATCTGCGCGACAAGCTGGCCCGCGTCGCCCGCCTGAGCACGATGGGCGAAATGGCCACCGGCTTCGCCCATGAACTGAACCAGCCGCTGGCCGCCATCAACAACTACGCGCGCGGCGCCCTGCGCCGCCTGAAGAAGGACCAGGCGCCCGACATGGCAAGCGTGGTGTCGGCCCTCGAAAAGCTGGCCGAACAGGCCGAAAGGGCCGGCAACGTCATCCGGCGCATCCGCTGGTTCGTGCAGAAGAACGCCCCGCAAGCCATGGCCATCGACCTCAACAAGACCATTCGCGAAGCGACCGAGCTCTTCAACAACGATACCATGCGCCACCAGGTCCTCCTGGAACTGGATCTGAGTGAGGCCCTTCCCCCAGTGCTGGCGGACGGCATCCAGATCCAGCAGGTCATGATCAACCTCGCCCGCAACGCCATGGAAGCGATGGAAAGCTGCGCCCCAGAAAGGCGCCGGCTGACCATCCGGACCGTCGGGCGTCCAGGCAGCCTTGCCGAAATCACGGTGGCCGACACCGGCCCCGGGCTGCCGCCCGAGGTGCGCGACGACCTGTTCGAGCCCTTCGTCACCACCAAGCCGGACGGCATGGGCATCGGCCTTTCCATCTGCCGCTCGATCGTCGCCGCCCATGGCGGAAACCTGACGGCCGAGTCGGCCGACGGCGTGGGGACGACGTTCCGCTTCACCCTGCCCCTTGCCAGCCAGCCGGCGACGGCGGTGGCGTAACACCTTCACGCTCTTTGCCAGCGCCAAGAAACCGTGTATAGCTCCGATTCATGACCCTGATATCCGATACCCGCGAGCTCGCCGCATTTTGCGCGCGCATCGCCGAATCCCAATTCATTACCGTCGACACCGAGTTCATGCGCGAGCGGACGTATTGGCCGAAGCTGTGCGTCGTGCAGCTGGGCGGCGCCGAAGAGGCCGCGGCCATCGACGCCCTGGCCGAGGGCATCGACCTTGCCCCGGTGTTCGAGCTGATGGAAAACCGCGACCTCCTCAAGGTTTTCCACGCCGGCCGACAGGACCTGGAAATCTTCTACCACCTGACCGGCAAGCTGCCGCAGCCCATCTTCGACACCCAGATCGCCGCCATGGTGTGCGGTTTCGGCGACTCCGCCGGCTACGAAACGCTGGTCACCAAGCTGACGCGCGCGCACCTCGACAAGGCCTCGCGGTTCACCGACTGGTCGGCCCGGCCGCTGACCGAGCGCCAGATCGCCTATGCGCTGGACGACGTGACCTATCTGCGCAAGGTCTACGAGAAGCTGTTGAAGAAGCTGACCCAGAATGGCCGCACCGGGTGGCTGGCCGAGGAAATCGGCACGCTGACATCGCCCGAGACCTACGCCCCCAATCCCGAAGAGGTGTTCCGGCGCATCAAGACCCGCTCGGCCAGCCCGCGCTACCTCGCCGTCCTGCGCGAGGCAGCGGCATGGCGGGAGATCGAGGCGCAACGGCTGGATCTGCCGCGCGGCCACGTGCTCCGCGACGAATCGCTGGTCGAGATCGCCCACCACATGCCGACCACCGCAGCCGAGCTGGCGCGCACGCGCGGCGTTGGGCGCCGCCTGGCCGAGGGATCGGCCGGTGCCGCCCTTCTGGAGGCGTTGGCGCGCGGCAAGGCGCTGCCTGAAAAGAACTGCCCGCAGCCCGTCGACCGGCCGCTGATGCCGAATGGCCTCGGCCCGGTGACCGATCTTCTGAAGGTGCTGCTGAAGATGAAAGCCGAGGAATCGGGCGCCGCGCAAAGGCTGGTGGCATCGTCGGACGATCTCGACCTGATCGCCGCCTTCGGCGAGGAAGCGGACGTTCCGGCCCTGCGTGGCTGGCGCCGCGAAGTCTTCGGCGAGGATGCGCTGAAGCTGTGCCACGGCGAAATCGGCCTGGCCGTCAAGGGTAAGCGCCTGGACGTCATCGTCGTCGAGCCGTAATTTCGGTGACAGTGCACTAAATTCCACGGCGTGCCGGCCGAGCCGTTGCGGCATACCGAATTTAGTGCACTGTCACCGAAATTAATCCCCCGTCGCGATCTTCGCCTTCAGGCCGGCCGTTTTGGCCAGTTGGGCCAGTCGGCGCTCGATGGCCTCGCTCTGGAAAATGGCGTCGTTCTTCGGCAGCGCGAGGATGAGATCGTCCTTCGCCCGCTTGAGGCGCGTCTGCCCGAGCAGGCCGGGGGCGCCTCCCGACAGGGTATGGGCGAGCAGCAGCGCGAGGCCGGTCTTGACCGCCGCCGCCCGCGCCGCCTCGCCAACCAGCGGAAGCACCGGCGCCACCAGCGGATCGCCGATGTCGCCGCCGTAGCGCGCGTAGATGGCCAGCGCCAGCCAGGCGCGGTCCTTGTGGGTCAGCCCGGCGAACGGCAGCCGGAGCACGCGATGAAAGGCGTTTTCCGGCCGATAATCGGGATGCACGCTCCAGGCGATGTCGCTGACCAGGCAGGCGGCCAGGCGCAGCCGGGCATGACGCGGCGCGTCGTCGTCGAACAGCGGCGCCATCCAGGCCAGGATCTCCTCGCCGTGGGCGCTGAACCGCCCGTTGCGTTCGGCGTGCCCCAGGCAGCCCGCGATCAAGGGGTCCTGGCGTCGCATGTCTTTCGGCAGGCACTCCAGCATGCGGCCCTCGCGCATGCCGAAGCCCGAGAACACCACCCGGGCTGGCTTAACCACGGCGATCAGCTTCTCCAGCACCAGGGCGGCCAGCGGCAGGGCCTCCAGGCGGCGACGCGACACGAACGACATGCGCCCGACGGAGCTGGAGCTCTGATGCGCCACGACGTCCAGCAGCTGCCCCGCCTCGGCGCCGTCGACCTCGAAGTTGTCGATGACGTGAAGCGGCCAATCGAGCTGGTGGAGGAAGACGCGTGCGATGCTGCGCCAAGCGCCGCCGCCGGCGTAGATGTCCTTGCCCTTCCTCTCAGTCAGCCACGGCGCCGTCGCCAGGTGGGAGCCCACCAGATCGGCCAGCTTGCCCCGCCCGCCGGCAAACTGCGACAGGCGCAGGTGGCCGAGCGGCAGCGTCGCCGTCGCCCCGAAAGTGCCCTTGTCGAGCGCCACCAGATCGAGGCTGCCGCCGCCCAGGTCGCCCAACACGCCGTCGGCGTCCGGCACGCCGCTCAGCACGCCGAGCGCCGCCAACTGGGCCTCCTTGGCACCGTCGATAACATCGACCGGATGGGCGAAGCGCCGCTCGATCTTGGCAACGAAGGAGGGGCCGTCCGCGGCCTCGCGGACCGCCGCCGTCGCCACCAGTTCAAGGCGCTCGACGCCCATGGCGTGGGCCAGCGGGACGAACCGCCCCAAGGCCCGGAACGCCGCCTCGACGCCCTTGGGATTGAGCCGTCCGCTCTCGTTCAGCCCGCGGCCCAGTTCGCACTGGGCCTTTTCGTTGAAAAGCGGGAACGGCAGGCGGGCTGGCACCTCGTAGACGACCAGGCGAATGGTGTTGGAGCCGATGTCGATGACACCGATCCGCCCCGCCGCGCCCGGCTTCGCAACGGCCGCCGCCTTGGCCCGTGCCTTACGCGATTTCGTCACATTCCGTCCTTTGCACGAGTCGCAAAACCCCCCTATGGTGTACTTGGCCTGGGGGTGGATGTCGACCCTGTCGCGGGCGTTTTCGCTGCGAGACCGGGCATCGCCGGAAGACCCTCCGGCAGGCAGCAGCCGTGAGCCGTCAGGATTCCGCGATGGAGCAGCCGACCACCCTCCGCTTGGAAATCAGCCCGGACGACGCGGCCCGCCTGCTCCATCATCCCGCCGTCACCGGACCGTCACCGGCGCGGCCGACCACCCGTCGGGCGGGCAGCGTCTTTTTCGACACCCCGGACCGCCAGCTGTGGTCGGCCGGTGTGATGATTGAAGTGCGCTCCACCGGGCAGCGCCATGTTCAGGTCGTGCGAGCCGACGGCGCGATGATCGAGGGCGCGCGCGTCAACCTCACCTGGGAGAACCCACTGCCGTCGGCCGAACCCGATCCGTCGGCCATCGCCGATACGAGGCTGCGCCGGCTGGTCACGCCGCTGCCGGGCACGCGCCTGGAACCGGTCCTCAGCCTCGACCTTCGCCGCACCACCCGCCGCCTGGTGCCGGAGGAAGGCCAGGAAATCCTGCTGATCCTGCATAACGGCCAGGCGTCGGGCGGTGCCGCCGGCCACCCGGTCTGCGAGGTGGAGCTTTTCCAGAAGGCCGGTCCCCCGGCTCGCCTCTTCGAGCTGGCCCGGGCGATCCAGGCCGACGTGCCGCTGCGGGTCGCGACCGAACCCCTGGAAAGGCGGCTCCTGCGTCAGGCCGCCGGGGAAATGCCGGCATGGCGCAAGGCCGTGCCGCTCGACCTGCCGGGCGAGGCCTCGGTCGAGGATGCCCTCGCGCTCATCCTCGGCCACTGTCTCGACCACCTGACCGACAACGAAGCGGCGACGCGGCTTGGCGATCACCCCGAGGGCGTGCACCAGATGCGCGTCGCGCTGAGGCGGCTGCGCTCGGCGCTGCGCGTGTTCCGCCCGATCCTGCCCGCCGAGCCGTACCGCTGGATCGACGAGGAGACGCGCTGGCTGACCCAAAGCCTGGGCGACGCCCGTGACCTCGACGTCTTCGAGGACGAGATCGTCGGCCCGGTCGCCGCCGCCTTTCCCGACGAGCCGGCGTTCGCCACCCTGCTCGCCGCGCTTGCCGCCCGCCGCCGGCTGGCCCGGGCCGCCGCGCGCCAGGCCATCGAAAGCGAGCGCTTTACCCGCCTATTGCTCGACCTCAGGGCCTGGATGGCCGGGCGCGCCTGGCGCAACCAGCCGGTCAGCGAAACGGCGTCCCAACTGTTCCAGCCGATCACCGGACTGGCCACGCCGTTGCTGTCGGCCCGCTTCAAGAAGGTGCGCAAGAGCGGGCGGCGGTTCGCCGAACTGACGCCTGCCGAACGCCACAAGCTGCGCATCGCGGTCAAGAAGCTGCGCTACGCCACCGACTTCTTCAGCTCGCTTTACGGCCGCAAGCGGGTGCGCGCCTTTACCTCGGCGCTGCAAGAGCTGCAGGACGGGCTGGGCTACATTAACGACGTGACGGTGGCCCGCACCCTGATCGAGCGGCTGGAGAAGGAAGCCGGCGACGCGGCCCCGGCCGTCCGCCAGGCCGGGGCCATCCTTCTGGGCTGGCACACCCGCGCCGCCGCCGAGGCCGCCGGGACGCTGGAGGACGAAATCAAGCGCCTGCTCGCCGGCAAGCCGTTCTGGCTGACCGCCCCCGGGGAGGAGACGCCATGCTGAGCGTGCTGATCGCCAATCCCAAGGGCGGCTGCGGAAAGACCACCATCGCCACCAACCTGGCCGCCGCCTTCGCCCACATGGGCTTCGTCACCGCGCTGGCCGACTGCGACCGCCAGAAGTCGGCCTGCCGCTGGGTGGCCCGACGCCCCACCGGCGTGCCCGAGGTCACCGGGCTGGACTGGACCAAGGAGGTGGCGGGCGTTCCCGACGGCGTCGAGCGCCTGGTCATCGACGCCCCGGCCGCCATCCGCCGCCGTGACGTGCGCGAACTGATCGCCGAGGCCGACATCATCGTCGTGCCCATCCTGCCCTCGCCGTTCGACGAGACGACGAGCCGCAGGTTCCTGGCGGTTCTCGACAAACTGAAGCCGATCCGCAAGAATAAGCGGGCGGTGGCCATCGTCGGCAACCGCGTGCGGGTGCGGACGGCGGCGGCCGGGCAGTTGGACGAATTCCTCGCCACTCTGCGCCATGACGTCGTGACCCGCCTTCGCGACACCCAGGCGTATCCGACGACCGCGGCGGCCGGAACCAGCGTTTTCGACATGACCGCCCGCCGCATCGAGCCGCTGATCGCGGAGTGGCAGCCGCTGTTGCGGTTCATCGTCGATCAGGCGCGCGGACGTGCGCAGTGAGTGGAGCAGTCATGAGCATTCCCTCTCCGCCCCTTTAGGGGGGGAGAGGGTCGAGAGGACCGGCTAACCTTAGGAAACCGGCATGTTTGAAGCGGCGGAACTGGGCAATACCATCGACAAGGCTACCTTCCAGGCGCAGGTGCCGCTGTTGCGCACCCAGCTCCTGGAAGTCCAGCAGCGGCTGCGCCATGCCACTTTCCCGGTCATCCTGGTGTTCGCCGGCGTCGACGGCGCGGGGAAAAGCGAGACCGCCAACCTGGTCAACGAGTGGATGGACCCGCGCTGGATCATCACGCGGGCCTATGGCGTGCCCTCCGACGAGGAGAAGGAGCGCCCGGCCTTCTGGCGCTATTGGCGGGACCTGCCGCCCCGCGGCGTCATCGGATGCTTCCTCTCGTCTTGGTATTCGCAGCCGGTGCTGGATCACGTTCACGGCCGCCGGTCTGACCCCGAGCTGGACCTCGACCTGGACCGCATCGTGTCGTTCGAACGGGGGCTGGCCAATGACGGCGCGCTGATCTTGAAATTCTGGATGCACCTCGGCCGCGAGGCGCAGAAGCAACGCTTCGAGACCCTGGAGGCCGATCCGCTGACCCGCTGGCGGGTCACCAAGGCCGACTGGGACCACTGGCGGATGTACGACCAGTTCATCGCCACCGCCGAGCATACCATCATGCGCACCAGCGTGGGTGCGGCACCGTGGCAGATCGTCGAGGGGGCCGATTTCCGCTACCGCAGCCTGACGGTGGGCAAGCTCATCAAGGATTCCATCGAGAAGCGGCTGGCTGAATTCGAGATGGCCCAGCGGGTGGCGGCGGAAATCGCCCTCGAGGAAAGCTCCGGCAAGAAGCCATTCAAGCCGCGCAGCAAAGGCCCCGCCAAGGACAAAAAACCCACCGCCGCCAACGGCAGGAACACCATCGTCCTGGCGCCCAGCGTGTCGATCCTCTCCAAGCTCGACATGACCCAGGCCCTGAGCCGCAAGGAATACGAGGAAAAGCTCGAAACCTATCAGGGCAGGCTCAACCGTTTGTCGCGGGAGGCCCACGAGCGCGGCGTTTCCTCCATCCTGGTCTTCGAGGGATGGGACGCCGCCGGCAAGGGGGGCGCGATCCGGCGCATCACCGCGGCGCTCGATTCACGCAGCTACCAGGTCATCCCCATCGCCGTTCCCAGCGACGAGGAAAAGGCCCATCATCACCTGTGGCGGTTCTGGCGGCACCTCTCGCGGGCCGGCCGCCAGACCATCTTTGATCGCAGCTGGTACGGCCGCGTTCTGGTCGAGCGGATCGAGGGCTTCGCCACCGAGGCCGAGTGGATGCGCGGTTATGCGGAAATTAACGATTTCGAGGAACAATTGGTCGGACACGGCATTGTTCTGGTCAAATACTGGATGCACATCACCAAGGAAGAACAGCTTCGGCGCTTCAAACGGCGGCAAAAAATCTCATATAAGCAGTGGAAGCTGACCGACGAAGACTGGCGCAACCGCGAGAAGTGGGATCTGTACGAGCAGGCCGTCAACGACATGATCGCCCGCACCAGCACCTCCGTTTCGCCGTGGACGCTGGTCGAGGCCAACGGCAAGCGGTTCGCCAGGATCAAGACGATTGCCACCTATTGCGACAAACTCGAGGAAGCGTTGGGCCGCGCCCGCGGGGAAAACGAGGCGCCGGCACCCTTGCCCCGAAAGATGAGGAGCCGATGAGCCTGCCATCGAATGCGAAGGCGGCAACCGCCGACGTAATGGATATCGACGAGATCGACGAGCTCGACGAGTTCGACGAGCCTGCCGTCGATCCCAGGGAGGCCGCGCCCGCGGAAGCGCCGGCGCCGTTGACGCAGGACGACACACCCGCCGTCGTCCCCGGCACCGGGGTCGACCTCGGCTCGGCGGCCTTCGCCATTCCCCGCAACCTGCGCTCGCCGAAGCTCTTTCTGAACCGCGAGTTGACGTGGCTGACCTTCAACCGCCGCGTTCTCAACGAGGCCCGCGACCAGCGCACCCCGCTGCTGGAGCGCGTCAAGTTCCTGGCCATCGCCGACATGACGACCGACGAGTTCATCATGAAGCGGATAGGCGGTCTGAAGCAGCAGGTGGGCGCGGGGCTGCACCGGCGCACCATGGACGGCCGCACGCCGCACCAGCAGATCGACGAGTGCCTGGCCGAGATCGCCCGCATCGATGTCGAGAAGCGCGCCATCTATCTCGAACTGGTCAACGACCTGTGGCGCCACGGCATCCGCATCGTCGGCTATGACAAGCTGACGAAGGCGGAGCGCCGCCAGGTGCGGGAGCATTACCTCAAGAACGTCTTCCCGCTGGTGACGCCGCTGGCCATGGACCCGGCCCACCCCTTCCCTCACCTCTCCAATCTTTCTTTGAACCTGCTGGCCAAGCTCCACCAGGACGCCGAGAACGAATCCATCATGGCCCGCGTCAAGGTGCCGGTGGGCTCGGGCGTGCCGCGCTTCCTGCGCCTGGGCGAGGATACCCGGTTCGTGGCCCTCGAGGAGGTGATGGCCCACAACCTCGACCTCCTGTTCCCGGACCGCAAGATCGAAAGCTGCGAAATCTTCCGCGTCATCCGCAACGCCAACACGGAAAAGAACGAGGAGCACGCCGACGACCTCTTGGACCTGATCGAGACGGAACTTCGCGACCGCAAGTTCGCCCCCATCGTCCGCCTGCAGACGCAGAAGGGCATCGACCCGGTGCACAAGGGCATGCTGGCCGCCGAACTGGGGTTGGACGAGGACAAGGACGTCTGCGAGACCGACGTCATGATCGGTATGCGCGACCTCATGGAACTGGCGACGCTGGACATCCCCGAGATGCGCGACCCGGTGCACCGGCCCATCGACAACGTCATCCTCCAGGAGCCGCGCAACATCTTCCACATCATCCGCGAGAACGGCTCGATCCTGCTCCATCACCCCTATGAATCGTTCTCGACCTCGGTCGAGCGCTTCATGCGCGAGGCCAGCCGCGACCCCAAGGTGCTGGCCATCAAGATGACGCTCTATCGCACCTCGGCCGGCACCTCGATCATCGATTATTTGGCCGATGCCGCGCGCAACGGCAAGCAGGTGGCCGTGGTGGTGGAACTGAAGGCCCGCTTTGACGAGGCCGCCAACATCCGCTGGGCCAGCCAGCTCGAAGAGGTGGGCGTCCACGTCACCTACGGCGTGGTGGGCTTGAAGACCCACGCCAAGGCCATCCTGGTGGTGAGGCGGGATTACAACGGCCTTAGGCGCTATGCCCACATCGGCACCGGCAACTATCACGCCGGCAACGCGCGGGTGTACGCCGACCTGGGCCTGCTGACGGCCGAGGAGAACGCCGGCCACGACCTGACCGAGCTCTTCAACTATCTCACCACCGGCTGCAAGCCGGCCCGCCAGTACCGCCGTATCCTGACCGCGCCCAAGATGATGAAGAAGGGCTTGCTCGATCGCATCCATCGCGAAATCGCGGTGCATCAGGCCGAGGGCGGCGGCGGGCTCATCCGGCTCAAGACCAACGCCCTGGAGGACGTGCAGATCGTCCAGGCGCTTTACAAGGCCTCGCAGGCTGGCGTGAAGTGCGAGCTTCTGGTGCGCGACACCTGCCGGCTGGTGCCCGGCGTGCCGGGTCTTTCGGAAAACATCAGCGTGGTTTCCATCGTCGGGCGCTTCCTGGAGCACTCGCGCATCTACTACTTCAGGAACGGCGGCGCGGAGGAATATTTCATCGGCTCGGCCGACCTGATGCGGCGCAACCTCAAAAGCCGGGTCGAGATCCTGATCCCCATCGAGGCGCCGGCGCACCAGCGCGAACTGCAGGCCATCCTCGACGTGCAGTTGGGTGACCAGCGCGGCGCCTGGGACATGCGGCCCGACGGCAGCTACGTGCAGCGCCGGCCTGAATCGCGCCAGCGCGCCATCGGCTGCCAGCAGGCGATGATCGCCGCCGCCGAAAAGCGCCATACCGACGCCAACCGCCTGCGCAAGCGCAAGCTGAAGGGGATCGCCAGGCGCGCCGCCCCGTGAGCGCTGCCGCCGGCCCGAAAGGACCGCGGAGATGAAGACGATCTATCTGCTGCGTCATGCCAAGTCGACCGCCAAGGACACGCCGCTGGCGGACATCGACCGGCCGCTTTCCGAGCGCGGCGAGGCCGACGCCAAGGTCATGGCCGGCTACCTGGCCAAGGCTGGAATCGAGCCCGCCCTGGTGCTCTGCTCGTCGGCCAAACGGGCCCGCGATACCCTGAAAGGCGTGCTGCCCGCCCTCGGCCGCAAGCCGGTCCCCATCCTCGAAGACGGCCTCTATCACGCCGACGCGGGCGGGCTCCTGCGCCGCCTTTCGGAAGTCGACGACGCCATCCCCTCGGTCATGCTGGTCGGCCATAACCCGGCCATCGAGGACCTGGCCCGCAAACTCGCCGACGTTGGAAACGCCGAGGCGCGGGCCCGCCTGATGGAGAAGTTCCCGACCGGGGCGCTGGCCGTCTTTGAATCCGACGCCGCTGGCTGGCGCGAGCTTAAGAAAGCCGGCGCCCGCCTCACCACCTTCATCCGCCCGCGCGATTTGGATTAGAAATTCTTCCCCATTTTATCGTCACGCCCGTCGCCACAGCGCCGCCAGCAGGCCGGCGCCGATCAGGAAGGAGCCGCCGACGCGGTTGACGGCGCGGCGGATGGACGGCCTGCGGATGGCACCCCCGGCCGCCGAGGCCGCAAGCGCGTAGGCGGTGGCATTCAGCGCGGCCAGCGCGAGGAAGCTCGCCTCCATCACCGCCACCTGGCCCACGAACGGCCGCGCGGCGTCCAGGAACTGCGGCAGGAAGGCGACGAAGAAGACGATGCTCTTGGGGTTGGTGGCGGTCACCGCGAAGGCGTGGGCGAACAGGCGCAGCGGACGCACGGCCGCTTGGGCGGATGCCGCCGGCCCGTCGGCGACCGGTGCCCGCCACAGCTTGACGCCAAGCCAGACCAAGTAGGCCGCACCCAGCAGCTTGAGCGCGGTGAACAGCGCGGCGGAGGCCGCCAGCAGCACGCCCAAGCCCAGCATCGAGGCGGTCATCGCCGTGAAATCGCCAAGCACGACCCCGGCCACCGTGGCCAGCGCCGTTTGCCGGCCGTGCCCGAGCGCGTAGGAAACGACCAGCAGCACCGTCGGCCCGGGAATGGCCAGCATGACGGCGGAGGCGGCGACGAAGGCGATCCACAGGTCAAACGACATCGGCGGGCTCCCAAGAGGCTGCGCCCCGATCAATCCACAGCGGCGGAGCAAAGGCAACAGGGGATGGGGTTGTCTGTCTCCCCCTCTCCGCCCCTTGGGGGGGGGAGGGTCAGGCGGCCTGGGCGAGTTGGGCGAGCAAGCCTTGGGCGAAGGTGGCGAGGGTGTCGTCCCTGGCCCCCATGACGACCATGCGGTCGCCCGGCCGGGCCAGGGCCAGCAGTTCCTCGCCGCAGGCCTGGCGGCCCGGGAAGAAGCGGGCGTCGCAACCTTGCGCCTTCACGCCCTCGACGATGTCGGTGCTGGTGACGGCCCGCTCCACCGTGCCGCCGTAATAGACCGGGTCGGGCATGATCAGCACGTCCTCGGCCTTCAGGTGTCCGGCGAAGCAGGTAATGAAACCGTCCTTCATCAGCCGGAGCGGGCCGAAGCCGTGCGGCTGGAACAGGACCAGCAGGCGGCCGGGGAATTCGTGCAGCGTTTGAAGCGTGGCGGCGATCTTGTCGGGGTTATGGCCGAAGTCGTCGATCACCGTCACGCCTCCGGCGCGCCCCACGGTTTCCAGCCGGCGGCGAATGCCGGCAAACTCGGCGAGCCCCGCCGCCGCCTCGCCCAACGCCATGCCGCAGGCCCTGGCCACGGCGAGCGCGGCCAGCGCGTTGGCGACGTTGTGCCGGCCCGGCACCCTGAGCGACACGGCAACGGGCCGGCCGCCCGCCTCGCGCACGGTAAAGCGAATGCCATCCGGGGCCGGCAGGATGTCGGCCGCCAGCAGGTCGGCGGCGGGGTTGCCGAGCGAATAGGTGAGCCGGCGAGCAGCGGGCACATCGGCCGCCAGCCGGGCCGTCTCGTCGTTGTCCAGATTGAGCACGGCCATGCCGGCCTTGGCGGTGAAATCGGCAAACAGCCGGCGCAGCTCGTCCATCGACTTGTGGTCGAGCGCGACGTTGTTGATGGCGGCGACGTGCGGCGTGTAGCGGGCGATCGAGCCGTCGCTCTCGTCCACCTCGGCGACGAAGGGCTCGCCTTCGCCCACCAGCGCGCTGGCGAACGGCAGCTCGGCGGTGACGAAGTTGCGCATCACGGCGCCGTTCATCACCGTCGGCCGGCGCCCGGCCCGGTGCAGCAGCCAGCCGACCATGCCGGTGGTGGTGGACTTGCCGCTGGTGCCGGCGATGCCGACGGAAAGCGGCGCCGAATTGAAGAGTTCCGCCAGCAACTCCGCCCGGGTCATCAGGGCGGCGCCCTGCCGGCGGGCGGCCATCACATCCGGCACGGTTTCTTCCACCGCGGCCGAGGTGACGACGATGGTGTCTTCCCCGATCGGGCCGCTGCCGTCCTGCGGATAAAGGGCGATGCCCCGAGCCCGCAGGAAATCGAACTTGGCGGCGGTGCGGCCCTGGTCGAGCGAACGGTCGGAGCCGGCCACGGCATGGCCGCGGCTCTGGACGATGAGGGCCAGGGGCAGCATGCCGCTGCCGCCGATGCCGCAAAAGAAATAGAGCCTGTCCCGGCGCATGGGCGGAAGCTACAATCCGGGCGCCGTGCGGCGCAAGCAGGGAATGGGAGGAACAGGCCGTTGTCCCGGGTTTCGCGGATGAAAATCGGCGTCGTGGCGCCGGGGGGCCGTCTTTCGCCCGAGATCCCCGCCAAACTGTCGGCGCTGGCGGAGGCCGCCTTCCCCGACCGGCGGCCGGACATCCAGTTTCACCCGCAATGCTTCGAATCCTCGGGCCATTTCGCCGGCGACGATGCCGCCCGCGCCCGGGCCTTCCTGGAGATCGCCAACGACGCGGCCATCGACGCGGTGTGGATGGGGCGCGGCGGCTATGGCTCGTTCCGCCTGATCGAAACGGTGCTGCCCCGCCTTGCCGCCCCCGCCAGGGCCAAGATCTACCTGGGCTACAGCGACGCCGGAGCCCTGCTCGGCGCCCTTTTCGGCGCCGGCATCGGGCGCGTTGCGCACGGGCCGATGCCGGCCGACATCACGCGGGCCGGCGGAGAGGCGGCGGTGCGCCGGGCGCTGGCCTTCCTGATCGAGAGCGACACGGACGCGCTGGAACCCAGCGTGGCGCCGGGCACGCCGACGGCGGCCTTCAACATCACCATCCTCGCCCATCTGATCGGCACGCCTTACCTCCCCGACCTCGCCGGCCACGTGCTGATGCTCGAAGAGGTGGCCGAACCGATGTACCGCATCGACCGGGCGCTGGGGCAGATCGCCAGCGCGCCGGCCCTAAGGCGGGTGGCCGGGATAAGGCTCGGCCGCTGCGGCGACATCCCCGCCAACGACCCCGACTTCGGCCAGGGTGAGGAGGAGATGGCCCGCTTCTGGTGCGAACGCGCCGGCATCCCCTATCTCGGCCGCGCCGACATCGGCCACGACACCGCCAACAAGGTGGTCCCCTTCGGCCTGTGGCGGCCTTAGGTTGCGTGCCGGCCCCTTCCCTCGCTCTTTCTTCATCGTCATTCCGGAGCGCGCATCGCGCGAACCCGGAATCCAGGGCGAGCGACGGAGTACGTGACGCCGGGAACCGTCGGCGGCGGCCGGCGGTTATGCTACACTTGAGCCCATCCTGAAACGAGAACAGCCGGGCACCACCGGCGGAGACCAGGCCGCGCGACGGGGCGCGGCGCCGAGCATCGAGGCATCACATGCGAGGGAGAAGGCCATGACGGAAAGCGTCTACAAGGTCGTGGAACTTGTCGGTTCCAGCACCGAGTCGTGGGAGAAGGCCGCCAAGGCCGCCATCGCCCAGGCCGGCCAAAGCCTGCGCGACCTGCGCGTGGCAACGGTGGACGAGCAGGACATGAAGATCGAGGACGGCAAGATCACCGCCTACCGGGTACGCCTGAAACTCTCCTTCAAGCTCGAAGGGAAGTAATGAAGGGCGGCAGCCAGTAGGACTACCTACCCCTCCAGCCGTCCCAACACCTCCCGCGCCAGCGGCACGGTGATGTTGCGGCGTTCGGCGAGCGCGGCGGCATCCAGCGCGGCGACCGCCCGGCGGGCGGCGTCGAAGGAGCGTTCCATGCGGGCCAGCAGGAACGCCAGCACGCCGTCGTCGATCTTGAGCTGGCGGTCGGCGAAGAGTTTGACCAGCACGGCGGCCATCAGCGGGTCGTCGGGCGGGCCGATCTCGCAGGCCATGGCGGCGTTGAGGCGCGAGCGCAGGTCGGGGAGGTTGACCGCCCAGCGGGCCGGGGCGGCGGCGGCCGTCAGCAGCAGGTGGCGGCGGCTTTCGGCGATGAAATTGTAGAGGTGGAAGAGTTCATGTTCGAGGCCGGCCGCCAGGGCCGCCTCGACGTCGTCGATGACCAGCGCCGGAGCGTCGCCCACCATATCGGGGGGCGTGGCCGTGCGAAGGGCCGCGATGGAAACCGCGCGACCGCCGCTGGCGCTTAAGAAAACCTGGCACAGGTGCGACTTGCCGCAGCCCGGCGCGCCGTGGATGACCAGGGCCGGGGCCGGCCAGTCCGGCCAGCGGTCGAGCCAGGCCACGGCGTCGGCGTTGGGGGTGGCGACCAGGAAATCGTCGCCGCCAAGCGCCGGCCGGTGGGGAAATTCGAGGGGAAGCTGGGCCGGCGGCATCACCCTTGGGCGTCCCCGCCCAGCGCGTAATGCCGGCTCTGCCGGTAGCGTTCCACCACGAAGCGCACCAGCACGCCGATGGTGGCGGCCACCGGAATGGCCAGGATCACCCCGGTGAAGCCCAGCAGCGCGCCGCCCGCCATCACCGCGAAGATCACCCACACCGGGTGCAGGCCGACGCGATCGCCAACCAGGCGGGGGGTGAGGAAGTTGCCCTCGATGAACTGGCCGACGGCGAAGACCCCGGCGGTGAGCGCGATGGGCACCCAGTCGGAAAACTGGGCAACCGCGATGCCCATGCCGACGATCAGGCCCAAGCCCATGCCGAAATAAGGGATGAACGACATCAGCCCGGTGCCGAAGCCGACGACGATGCCGAATTCCAGCCCGACGGCCGACAGGCCGACGGCGTAGAAGGCGCCGAGCATAAAGCAAACCAGGGCCTGGCCGCGCACGAAGGCCGACAGCGTGCGGTCGATCTCGGCGGCCTGCTCGCGCACCGTTTGCTGGATGGCGCCGGGCACCAGCTCGTCGATGCGCCTCACCATGCGGTCCCAGTCGCGCAGCATGTAGAAAGCGACCAGCGGCATGACGATGATGAGCGAGATCAGGTTGAGGAGCGCCACGCCGCCGGTCAGCATGCCGCTGAAGAACCCGCCCACCCACTTGATGGCCGTGCCGGCCTGCTCGCCGGCGGCCGAACGCAGGTCCTGCATCTGGCCTTCCGGCAACGCCGCCCGCAGGCGGTCGATGAGCGGGCCGGCCTGGGCGCGCAGGGCATCGATATAGCCGGGCACGCGGTCCAGGAAACCGGTCACCTGCGCCTGGATGACCGGGATCAGGAGCGCGAGGGCCAGGATGACGATCAGGAAGAAGGCGGCGATGATGAGGGTGACGGCCAGCGTGCGCGAACAGCCCAGGCGCTCCAGCCGGTCGGCCAGCGGATCGAGGAAATAGGCGATGGCCGCGCCGGCCAGGAACGGCGTCAGCACGCCGCGCAGCATGTAGACGAGGACGCAGACGACGGCCACCCCGGCCAAGCCGGCCCAAATCTTGGCGTTTCCCATCAGCTTCCATTCCCCGCCGAGGTAACGAACTTGGCCCAGCCGACCAGGTAGGCGCCGCCCGAAATCGCCGTCGTCGCCGCCACCAGCCAGACCAGCGGCAGGATCAGCTGGTCGACCCTGAGATCGAGGCCGAGGATGGCAAGGACACCGCCCGCCAGCACGATCTGGGCCCCGGTATTGATCTTGCTGACCAGCAGCGGGCGCATGCGCACCGGCCGGCCCAGGGTATGGGAAAGGATGATGCCGCCGACGATCAGAAGGTCGCGGAACACCACCAGGATGACCAGCCAGACCGGCAGATGCCCGGCCTGGCCCAGGGTCACGTAGACGGCCACCAGCAGGGCCTTGTCGGCCAGCGGGTCCAGCACCTTGCCGAGCTCGGTCTGGGCGTTCATGCGCTTGGCAAGGAAACCGTCAACGGCATCGCTGACGCCGGCGGCGACGAACACCCAGAAGGCGATACCGAACTTGCCGGACAGAATCAGCCACACAGCCACCGGCACCGCCAACAGCCGGCCGAGGGAGATGAAATTGGGAAGGCTCAAGCCCTTACGATCCTTTCCGAAGCGAGCGCAGCACCCACCAGCCGCTTTCCTGGGTAAGCGCCAGGTCGGCCTGGGCCAGCGCCAGAACCAGCTGTTCCGTCGTGCCCACGTATTGCAGGTTGGCCCGCACTTCCGTCCTGGACAGCAGCACCACATCGGTGGAGCGGATCACCGCCATCCCGGCCAGCCGGTCGCGCACCGCCAGCCATTCGCTTAAACCCGCGATCGGAATGGCAACGGCGATGACGGCGGGATTGCCGAACTGCAGCAGGTTGTCGCGCTTCCAGTCGTCCTCGACCTCCACCGCGATCTCGGCGGAGGCCCTTTTCAGCAGCGCCTCCGTCGTTTCCCCGGCCCCCGACGTGTAGGCGCGGACCAGCGTCTGGCCACCACCGGTCGGGCCGTAGCGGGTGGTCGAGACGTCGATCTGGATGGTGTTGTCCCTGGGCTTGACGGTCTTGACGGCATGCGCCACCAGCGAATCACCGGCCCCGTAGCGCTGGGCAACCGCCGCCAGCCGCTGCGCGTCGCCGCGCACCGCCTGTTCGGCCCCGATGGCCGCGATGTCGGTAAGGTCGCCCAACGGCAGCGCCAGCGGCACCAGGCCATCCGGCGCCGGCGTTTCCTCCCAGGCGGTCCGCCACGGGTTGGGGGTATCCCACAGGAGCACCGCGCCCGCCTCCTCGAACACCGGCAGCACCAGGACCGGCTTGCTCGGCGTTTCGGCGAACGGCAGGCGATAGTCCATGAGCAGCCGGCGGATGGCGTCGCGCTTGAAGCGGAACGTCAGGTTGGCGAGGTAGCGGGTCGCCGACGTCTTCTCGTTGGCGACCGAGAAGTCGGTCACGTAGGCGGCGATTCCGGCGACCGTGAGGTCCGGCAGGCGCGAGCGGTCGGCCTTGAGCGTCAGGCGCGCCAGCAGCTGGCGGAAGGCCTTGGCGTGGCCTTCGGCGATGGCGGCATCGCGGGCCTTGGCCGCCGTCTCGGCGGTGACGTCGACGGCGACGCCGGCGACCTCGTAGACGTCCGGCATCGCCGCCAGAAGCGGGCCGGCGCCACCTCCCAGCAGGATGGCAAGGGCAAGCAAGGCGCGGTGCCCCCAGGCACGCCATCGGCGGTGAACGAACATTGCAAACCGTCTCCGATCCAGTATGTTACCCCGTCGAATTGGACGCGGCCATGTTACCACGTTGGATGGGTGGAGGAAGCGATTAGCGGGCTTACCTACAAAGACGCGGGCGTCGACATCGAAGCCGGCGAAGCCCTGGTGGATGCCATCAGGCCGCTGGCCGCCTCGACCGCGCGCACGGGCGTCGCTTCGGACCTCGGCGGGTTCGGCGCGCTGTTCGACTTGAAGGCCGTGGGCTACAAGGATCCGGTGCTGGTCGCCGCCACCGACGGGGTGGGCACCAAGCTCAAGATCGCCATTGCCGCCGGCATCCACGACACGGTCGGCATCGACCTGGTGGCGATGAGCGTCAACGACCTGGTGGTGCAAGGCGCCGAGCCGCTGTTCTTCCTCGACTACTACGCCATGGGCCGGCTCGAGGTGGCGACCGGCACAATCGTCATCGGCGGCATCGCCGAAGGCTGCCGGCAGTCCAACTGCGCACTGATCGGCGGCGAGACCGCCGAAATGCCCGGCATGTACACCAAGGAAGACTACGACCTCGCCGGATTCGCCGTCGGCGCCGTGGAGCGCGACGCCATCCTGCCGAACGGCCAGGCGAAGGCCGGCGACGTGGTGCTCGGCATCGCGTCCACCGGGCTCCATTCCAACGGCTTCTCGCTGGTCCGGCGCATCGTCGAGGCAAGCGGGCTCGATTACGCCGCCGAGGCCGGGTTCGAGCCGGGCACGCCCTTGGGTGCGGCGCTGCTGAGGCCCACCCGCATCTACGTGAAAAGCTGCCTCGCCGCCATCAAGGCGGGCGGCGTCAAGGCCTTCGCCCACATCACCGGCGGCGGGCTGGTGGAAAACATCCCGCGCGTGCTGCCCAAATACAGCGCGGTGGAGATCGACGTCGCCGCCTGGACGCTGCCCCCCGTGTTCGCCTGGCTGGCAGCCAAGGGCCAGGTTCCCGCCTCCGAAATGGCCCGCACGTTCAACTGCGGCATCGGCATGATCGCCGTCGTCGAGCCCGGGCGCGCCGGGGCGGTGATGAAAACGCTCGTCGAGAACGGCGAAAAGGTCACGACGATCGGCCGCCTGACCGAAAGCGCGGACGAAGAGCCGCGCGTGATCCTTAAAAACGTGGAGGAAACATGGCACGCCAAAAACTGGCGGTTTTGATCTCGGGGCGGGGCAGCAATCTCCAATCCTTGATCGACGCCTGCGGCGAGCCCGGCTTCCCGGCCGAAATCGCCCTCGTGCTTTCCAACGTGGCGGGCGTTCAGGGCCTGGAGCGGGCCAGGAAAGCCAAGATCCAGACCTCGGTAATCAGCCACAAGGACTTCCCCGACCGCGAGAGCTTCGAGGACGCCATGCACGAGCGCATCCTGGGCGTTCGGCCCGACCTCGTGTGCCTGGCCGGCTTCATGCGGATTCTCACCGACGGCTTCATCAAGCGCTGGAACAACCGGCTGATCAACATCCACCCCTCGCTGCTGCCGGCCTTCCGCGGCCTGCACACCCACGAGCGGGTGCTGGAAACCGGCGCCCGCTTCGCCGGCTGCACCATCCATTTCGTGCGCCCGGCCATGGACGACGGCCCGATCATCGTCCAGGCCGCCGTGCCGGTGCGCCCCGAGGATACCCCCGACACCCTGGCCGCCCGCGTGCTCGAACAGGAGCACCGCATCTACCCGCTGGCCGTCCGCCTGATCGCCGAGGGGCGCGTGCGGGTGGTGGGCGAACGCGTGCTGATCGACGGCGCCACCCCGGCCGAAGGCACGCTGATCAACCCGGCGGGGTGAACTCACCCCTGGATTCCCTCGGGTGCGGCGCTTTACCTCACTGGCCGGCGCCGGAGAACAGATTCCGCGTCGCGAACGTGTAATCCGCCTCGAAGACCATCAGCGCGACGAACACCAGCACCAGCAGCGGCGGGATCAGGATGGCGTAGATAAGGGCCAGGCGTTCCCAGACCATGTGCATGAAGACGGCGACGATCAGCCCGGCCTTCAGGACCATGAATACCAGGATAAGCGTCCAGCGCAGGTACCCCTGGACGTGGAAATAGTCGACCAGGTAGGAGAACGTGCTCAGCACGAAGAGCAGACCCCAGATCTTGAAGTAGACGCCGATCGAGTGCTGCTGGCCTTCGGCGTGCTGGGCCGTTTGCGGTACGGTTTGCTCGGCGGTTTGCTGCATGGCCTCGTCCCTACCAGAGATAGAACACCGCGAAGATGAAGACCCACACCAGATCGACGAAGTGCCAATAGAGGCCCATGATCTCGACGGCCTCGTAATGGCCCTTGCGGCTGGTGAAGAAACCCTTCCTGCTATTGTCGTAATCCCCCCGCCACACCTTGCGGGCGACGATGATCAGGAAAAGCACGCCGACCGACACGTGAAAGCCGTGGAAGCCGGTGATCATGAAGAAGCTCGACCCGAACTGGGCGGCGCCGAAGGGGTTGCCCCAGGGACGGACGCCGTCCTCGATCAGCTTGGTCCATTCGAAGGCCTGCATGCCGACGAACATGGCGCCGAACACGGCGGTCACCAGCAACAGAATGGCCGACTTGGCGCGGTCGCGCCGATAGCCGAAGTTGACGGCCATGGCCATGGTTCCGCTGCTGGTGATCAACACGAATGTCATGATGGCGATCAGGATGAGCGGGACGTCATTGCCGCCGATGTTGAGCGCGAAGATCTCGCTGGCGTTGGGCCACGGCACCGTCGTCGACATGCGCACCGTCATGTAGGACAGCAGGAAACAGCCGAACACGAAGGTGTCGCTGAGCAGGAAGATCCACATCATCGCCTTGCCCCAGGACACCTGCTTGAAGGCCCGCTGGTCCGAAGACCAATCGGCGACGATGCTGGGCCAGCCCTTGGACTGGGCTAGGGGATCGGTGGCGGAGGCAAGCTCGGATGGTGCCATGGGTATCGTCCCTCCTTACCGGAACCCGCAAAGGGCCAACAAAAGGTCGATGTTGCCGTTCCCCGAGAACAGCAGGCCGAAAAGGACCAACCAGACCAACAGCAGGAAATGCCAGTAGAGGGCACAGAGATCGACGCTGCCCTGCAGGGGTCGGGCCACCGCGCTCGCCCGCCACACCCGGGCGGTGGCGCGGCCCCAGGCCACCAGGCCGCCCACGATGTGCACGCCATGCAGGGCGGTAATCAGGTAGAAGAAGGCGATGGCCGGGCTTGCCATGTTGAAGAAGGGGATTCCGCTCAGCTGGCGCCACGCCGCGATCTGCCCGGCCAGGAAGGCCAAGGTGAAGAAGCCGCCGATCATCAGCCCCTTCCTCACGCCGTCGATTTGCCGGCGGTTCGCCGCCACCCGCGCCCATTGCAGCCCGACGCTGCCCAGGATCAGCAGGGCCGTGTTCAGCCACAACAGGACCGGTTGCGGCCCCGGACGCCAGGCCTCGAACCTCATCCGCTCGGCGTAGGCGATGATCAGGAGAAGGAAGAGCACGCTCACCACGGCAAGAAAGAACCTGAGGCCGATCTTTGCCGCCGGCGCGGCGATGGCGCGCTCCGCATGCAGTCTTTCGACCGCGTCCTGCGGCAGCCAGGGCTTTTCGGTGATCTGGCGCAGGAGATCCATGCCGCGGGTTCCTATTCAGCCGCCCGGGCGGAGGGATCGGCGGCCTTGACCTGGCTCGGCGGGAGGTTTTGCGGCACGAAGTCGTCCTCGACGCCCGGCACGCTGTAGGCGTAGGCCCACCGATAGACCACCGGCAGCGTCGGCCCCCAATTGCCATGCCCGGGCGGCACCTCCGCCGTCTGCCACTCCAGCGTCACGGCTCGCCATGGGTTGCGCCCGGCCACCCGGCCCCTGAAGACGCTCCACGCCAGATTGGCCATGAACACCACCTGGGCGAAGCCAACGATCAGGGCCACGACCGTGATGAACTCGTTGAGCGTGGCGGCCGATTCGGGGACGAAGCCGGTTTCGCCGATCTCGAAATAGCGCCGCGGCACGCCCACGAAGCCCAGATAGTGCAGCGGAAGGAAGATCAAATAGGCGCCGATGAACGTTACCCAGAAATGGAAAAGGCCCAGGGCCTGATTGAACATTCGCCCGGAAATCAGCGGATACCAGTGGTAGATCGCCGCGAAGATGACGAAGATCGGCGCCACCCCCATCACCATGTGGAAGTGGGCGACCACGAACATGGTGTCGGACAGCGGAACGTCGACCGAAACGTTGCCGAGAAAGAGCCCGGTGATGCCGCCGTTGAGGAATGTCACGATGAAGGCGATGCAGAACAGCATCGGCACGGTGAAGTGAATGTTGCCGCGCCACAGCGTCAGCACCCAGTTGTAAAGCTTGATCGCCGTGGGGATGGCGATGACCAGCGTGGACGTTGCGAAGAAGAACCCGAAATAGGGGTTCATACCGCTGACGTACATGTGGTGCGCCCACACCACGAAGCTTAGGCCGCCGATGGCGATGATCGCCCACACCATCATCCGGTAGCCGAAGATGTTCCGTCTGGCGTGGGTGCTGATCAAATCGGAGACGATGCCGAAGGCCGGCAGCGCCACGATGTAAACTTCGGGATGGCCGAAAAACCAGAACAGGTGCTGGAACAGGATCGGGCTGCCGCCGCCATAGGGCAGTTGCTCCCCCATTTCGACAATGTGGGGCATGAAGAAACTGGTGCCGACGGTGCGGTCCAGCAGGCTCATGACGACGGCGACGAAAAGCGCGGGAAAGGCCAGCAGGGCCAGGATGGTGGCGACGAAAATGCCCCACACCGTCAGCGGCAGGCGCATCAGCGTCATGCCGCGCGCCCGGGCCTGGAGCACCGTCACCACATAGTTCAAGCCACCCATGGTGAACCCGATGATGAACAGCATCAGCGAGACCAGCATCAGGATGATCCCCCATTCCTGCCCCGGGGTCCCCGACAGGATGGACTGCGGCGGATAGAGGGTCCAGCCGGCGCCGCTCGGGCCGCCCGGCGTGAAGAAGCTGGCCGCCAGGACCAGCACGGCAAGCAGATAGATCCAGTAGCTCAGCATATTGACGTAGGGGAACACCATATCCCGCGCCCCGACCATCAGCGGGATCAGATAGTTTCCGAAGCCTCCCAGAAACAGCGCGGTCAGCAGGTAGATGACCATGATCATGCCGTGCATGGTGACGTACTGGTAATAGTCGGCCGGCTCGATGAACGAGAAGGTCGCCGGGAACCCGAGCTGGAGTCTCATCAACCACGACAGCACCAGGGCGACCAATCCGATCGCGATCGCGGTCAGCGAATACTGGATGGCGATGACCTTGGCGTCCTGCGAGAAGACGTACTTCGTGAGCCATGTCTTGGCGTGGTAGAGTTCGACCTCCGGGACTTCCGCCGGGGGAGCATGGTCGACGACTGCGGGTTCGGCATAGGCCATGGGATCGCTCTTTCCGCTATCGGTTGATGGGGCTCGGCCGGTCTGAACCCGATCGGGTATTTCCGTTCGCCGCGGCATCCCCCCGCCCTTCATCGGCAGCCAGTTTCACGGCGTCGCCGGGCGCGGCCCGCGCCATCAGGTCGGCGAACGTCGACTGCCCTTGCAGCCATTCCTGATAGTCCGTGTCTGCTTCCACCACGACCATGCCGCGCATCGTGTGATGCCCGACGCCGCACAACTCGGCGCACAGGATGTCGAAGGTCCCGGTCCGGGTCGGGGTGAACCAGAAATAGGTGACCATGCCGGGAATGATGTCCATCTTGGCCCGGAAGTGGGGCACGTAGAAGTCGTGGATGACGTCGGCCGAGCGCATCAGCACCTTGAGCGGCCGGCCGATCGGCAGGTGCAGGTCGTCGCCCTCGATCAGGACGTCGTCCTGGCCGCGTGGGTCGTTCGGATCGAGGCCGAAGGTGTTGTCGCCGGTGATCAGCCGGGGGTCGGAGGCGCCCAGCACCCCGTCCTTGCCGGGCAGGCGATAGCTCCACTGCCACTGGCGGCCGACGACCTCGAACTCGGCGGCGTCGTCGGGGACGGTAACGAACTCGTTCCACACGATGAGGCCCGGCGTCAGCAGGCCGATCACGCCCAGCGACGTCAATCCGGTAAGCCACCACTCCAGGCGCTTGTTTTCCGGCTCGTACGCCGCCCGCCGTCCTTTCCGGTAGCGGAAACGAACCGCGCAATAGGCCATGAACAGAATGACCGCGACGTAGGCGACCCCGGTGATCCAGAAGGTGACCAGGGTGGCATCGTCGATGATGTGCCAATTCGAGGCGATGGGCGTCCACCACCAAGGGCTCACGACGTGGAACACGACGGTGCCGACCGCGATGACGACAAGAACAACGGCAACGAGCATCCGGAATCACCCCCATGTCCAGCGTCCACAGGCATGAACTCGCGCGGAACCGGACCGCGATCCGGTGGCCCCGCCAAGCGCATCACTTCGCTCTCTTGGCCGTTCTCGACGTGCGTCCTTGCGATCCGGCTATGCCGTCGGCCTTCCCGTGATCGAAGGCCTTTGTGGCCGCCATTCCGGAACCCGGCGGCCCGGATTCGACAAAGACAACCTCCCCTTTAGGCTTCCCGCGAAGCCTACTCTAAAAAGTATTTTAACACGACTAATAATAAATTGCACGTTTGTACTAATCGTGCATAATTACTCGTATTAGGTGATCCGCACAGCGCTTTGTAAATACGTCGGTTGCCGTACGGCGCGATCGGCCGCGTGATCGGCCCCTTGTCTCATCTTGGTTGTGTCACTCTGGCTTCGCGACCGTTGCCGGCAGCGGTTGAGGAGACATGGCAATGATGCAAGGAAACTCCGTCGCCGGAGCAGGCACCAAGGTCGAAAGGCTGCAAGAGCACCGCCAGCCATACGCGCTGACCATCGGACCGGCCGATTTGAAGGACGCCCTGCTCAAGGGCTGGGCCGACTTCGATGCGATGCCGACCCACCTGTTCTATCTCTGCCTGACCTATCCCATCGTCACCCTGATCATCGCCAGGATCTATGCCGGCTACGAGGTGCTGCCGCTGGTCTTCCCCCTGTTGGCCGGCTACACGCTGATCGGCCCGCTGATCGCGGTCGGCACCTACGAGCTGAGCCGTCGGCGCGAGGCCGGGCTGCGGGTGTCGCGCTGGGATGCGCTCGAAGTCGTCCGTTCCCCGGCGTTCGGCGGCATCGTCGCCCTGGGGCTGCTGCTGATGCTCTTCTATTTCATATGGCTGGCCGCCGCCTGGGTGCTGTATGCCGAGATCATCGGCTCCCTGCCCGGCTCGGTAGCCGGCTTCATCGACACCGTCCTGACCACGTCGGCGGGCCTTACACTCATCATCGTCGGCTGTGGGGTGGGCTTCGTCTTCGCCGCTATCGTCTTCATGCTGAGCGTGGTGTCATTCCCGATGATCCTGGACCGCAACGTGCCGGTTGCGGTGGCGATCAGAACGTCGATCGGCGCCGTTCTGGCAAACCCGCTGACCATGGGGATTTGGGGCCTCATCGTCGCGGCCACCCTGCTGCTCGGGGCGCTTCCGCTTTTTGTCGGCCTCGCCGTCGTTTTGCCGGTCCTGGGACATGCGACCTGGCATCTATACCGGCGGGTCGTAGCGTACTGAGACACCGCGAGGCCGTGGGTGCGTTCTCATAGGCCCTGTCCGATAAAGGGAAGCGAAGGCGTGCCGCAACGGACCTCCAACCCTGGGCCCCAGGACCGCGTTATCCGCAGAGGTCGGCGAAGGCCCCCGATTCCGCGTCGTCGATTACGTCATCATTCTCAAACCCAACGTCTCCTGGGTCCTAGCCCTCCATCGCAGGCTGAACTATGCCCGCGCCAAGGTGCCGATGGTTTTACGCGGTGACCGTGCCCTTGTTCTTGGCGGCCTCCTCCTGCGCCACGCCCTTCGTGTCTGGCGCGACGAAACCAACCGTTCGACCATGCCGCTGTTCGGCTACTCGAGAGTCTATCTATTCCTGATCTTCGTCTTCCTGCTTGCCGATTCCCTTCTGATCCCATCGGTGTAGATCCAGGGCGGCCATCACCGGAATTTCCCGCAACCCCACCGCTCCCCGCAAATAAACCCGACTACAATGCGAAAAACCGCTGTCCTCAAACCTTATTGTTGTTTGCTTTATTGGTCATCTCTACTAAATCACAAGCCTATGCAATCGGAACGTCAGCGCCTTATCCGTTCATTGTTCGACGAGTACATCGAGATGTACGCGGCGCGTGACGACCGCCTGACGGCGCGCTTCAGCCATAATTTCAGCGGCTACACTGGCGGCGGCGATTTCCTCGTCAAGGACCGCGAGCACTGGGTGCAGATCACCCGCAAAGACTTCGCGCAGGTGCCCGGCCGCCTCCGCATCGAGATGCTGGATCTTTCGATGCAGGACGTTAGCGACGACGTCGTCGTCACCACCGGCTTCTTCCATATTCACCTGCCCATCCCCGACTCCATCCTGTCCAGGGAGACGGCGCGGCTGGTGCTGATTTTCCGCCGTGAGAACGGTGACTGGAAGATCGCGCACAGCGGCATTTCCATCCCCTATCCCCTGGTTGGCAGCGGCGACGGCGAGGTCTACCCGATCGATCGCTTACACGAGCGCAATCGCGAGCTTGAAAGCCTGGTCGAAAAGCGTACCGCGGCACTGGAAGACGCCAAGACCAAGCTGGAGGCCTTGAGCAATACGGACGGACTGACCGGCATCGCCAATCGGCGCGCCTTCGATGGCATGCTGGCCCAGGAATGGAAACGCGGACAACGCGCCGGCACGCCACTGGCGCTGATCATGCTCGACGTCGATTACTTCAAGAAGTTCAACGACAGCTACGGCCACCCGGCCGGCGACCGCTGCCTGCAGGCGCTGGCCCAGACACTCGCTCAGGCGGCGCGGCGTGCCGGGGATCTGGCGGTGCGCTACGGTGGCGAGGAATTCGTCATGCTGTTGCCCAATACCGGCGGGCATGACGCGTTGGAAGCCGCCCGCCGCATCCAGCAGGGAGTGTGGGCGCTGGCCCTGCCGCACGCGGAAACGCCCACCGGCATCGTCACCGTCAGCCTGGGTGTCGCCAGCCTGGTGCCTTCAACGCAACTCAACCCCGAGGAACTAGTGCAGCAGGCCGACTCCGCGCTTTACAGCGCCAAACTGTCGGGGCGCAACTGCGTGCGCTCGGCGACGGACTGACCCTCCCAATCCAGAATGGCCGCACTCCTTACGTCCGGCGCTCCGGGAACAGTCCCGGCATCCAGCGCGACGCCAGCGCCGCCGGGAAGGCGAGGCGCAGCGGATCGCGCGGGCCGGCCGAGGCCAGCACGTTCTTTTCGGTGAGCACGGCGACGACGCGGCGCGCATGGCGCGGCGTGGTGCCGAGCAGGTCCGCAACGTCGCCCCGCGGCAGTTCGCCCCGGTAAAGCACCGCCTCCAAGATGGTTCCGGCCTTGGCGGGCAACTCGTCCATCCGAATCTCTTCCTCGGCCCACATCAGGACACGGGCGCGCAGACGGTTGGGCTCGATCAAGCCCTCCATGAAAGAGATCTGATCCAGACAGGTTTCGAGGAAAAAGCGCGTGAAATCGGCCAAGGCCTCCTCGCTCAGGCCACCGCGCCCGTCAAGGTCGTTGCGGCGAGGCAGATCGCAAGCGGCCAAGCCCGCTTTGTAGGCGTCAACGTTGCGGGCCAACCCGCGGGCGACCGACCAGACGCCCCGGGTATCCAGGCTGTCCAGCAGCATGGCATGTGACATCAGGCGGGCAACGCGGCCATTGCCGTCGAGGAAAGGGTGTATCCACAAAAGGCGGTGATGGGCAGCGGCGGCAGCAAGGATGGCATCGGTCCTGCCAAGACGGCCGTAGGCCTCCTCGAACCTCGCCAGGAAGCGCGGCACGGCGCCGGGGCTGACCGGAACGTGCCGTCCGACCTCCACGTCCCGGCCGCGCAATTGCCCCGGTTCGACGCGGAGGCGCTCCCCGGTGCGGGGACTGGCGATCCATAGAAGGTCATCGGGCAGCAATTCCACGAAGCGCCGGTGAACTTCGCGCAAGCCTTCGGTGGACGCCGCGCGGCCGGCGAGGCCACCCTGGTCGACCCAGCGCTGGACCGCTATATGCGCCCTGGCTTCGAGTTGAAGGTCGCGCTTGCGGGCGTCGGCACTGTAGTCGTTCTTGAGCGCGCGTTCGATATCGACGGGGTGGGTGTCGTGGCCCTCGATCAGGTTGCTGTAATAACAGTTCATGGCGCGCACCAGATCGGCCAACGCCGCCAGCAGCCCTTCTGGCAGGCTGCGACGGAAGCCGGCCGACTTCGCGGCAAGTTCCACGGCAAGGTCGGTCAGCCCCCCCCGATGACGCGAGCCCTCGCCGATCAGCAACGGCTCGAACAGGCCGGCGGGCTCCCCTCGATCCGGAAATTCGGCCTCTGAAGACGTTCTCATGTCCGCTTTAATGTCCGCTTATACAATGAGCGTAATCGCTATTTATCAGTATTTTATAGAATTTTCCATTGTTACGTGACCGCTTTTATGTCCGTTTCAATGTCCGCTTTCCCATGGATGGATATGGCGCCCTTCAATCGAAAACCCCGCCCCGGGGATGCCGGGACGGGGTTTCGATGAAGCACCGCGCCGCTCAGAGCGGCGGCGAAACGTCAGCCGACCAGCTCGGTCGCCGCGAAGAAGTAGGCGATCTCGTCGCGCGCGGTTTCCGGAGCGTCGGAGCCGTGCACGGAATTCTCCTGCACGTTGACGCCGAGATCCTTGCGGATGGTCCCCGCCTCGGCGTTGGCCGGGTTGGTGGCGCCCATCACCTGGCGGTTGCGCTGGATGGCGTTGTCGCCTTCCAACACCTGCACCACGATCGGGCCGGAGCACATGTAGTCGCACAGGTCGTTGTAGAAGGCCCGCTCGGCGTGGACGGCATAGAAGCCTTCCGCCTGCTTGCGGGTCAAATGGATGCGCTTCTGGGCGACGATGCGCAGCCCCGCCTCTTCGAAACGGGCGACGATCTGGCCCGTGATGTTCCGGCGAGTGGCGTCCGGCTTGATGATGGACAAAGTCCGTTCGACAGCCATGCCCTAAAATCCTCCAATAGCTTCGTTTGTTCTGTAACGTTCCCTCAAGAGGCCCGCACCCAAACGGTTCCCCGTCTTGCGTGGTCGCGGGCATCGGGCTCCCCTCGGAGCCGGCGCCTTATAGACAGATTGGGGTCGCGAGGCAAGTGTCCCATCCGCCGCCGCCCGCGGGCCGGAAGCCCGCGAAGCTTATTTTGGGGACATCATATTTAATTCGCAAAAAACGTCGCCCGCCGTGCGGCGAGTAGGAAAATCGAATTAAATATGGCGTCCCCAAAATAGGCGCGGTTTTCCGGCGGGCTCGGGCGTGCTATGACGCCGCCATGCTGACGATCAACAACCTCACTGTACGCCTCGGCGGGCGAGTCCTCTTCGAGGGCGCCAGCCTGTTCGTCCCGGCCGGCCACAAGGTCGGCCTGGTCGGACGCAACGGCTCGGGCAAGACGACGCTGTTTCGCGTCATCACCGGCGAACTGGCCCCCGACAGCGGCACGTTCAGCCTGGCCGGGCGCCCGCGCGTCGGCCGCGTCGCCCAGGAGGCGCCGGACGGACCATTGAGCCTGCTGGACACCGTGCTCGCCGCCGACGAGGAACGGGACCGCCTGCTCGCCGAGGCGGAAACGACGACCGATCCGCTGCGCATCGCCGAGGTGCACACCCGGCTCAACGACATCGAGGCCCACTCCGCGCCCTCCCGGGCCGCCGCCATCCTCTCCGGCCTCGGCTTCGACGAAGCGGCCCAGGCCCGACCCTGCCAGGAATTTTCGGGCGGCTGGCGCATGCGCGTCGCGCTGGCCGGGGCGCTGTTCGCCAGGCCCGACCTGCTGCTGCTGGACGAGCCGACCAACCACCTCGACCTCGAGGCGACCTTGTGGCTGGAAGGCTATCTCGCCGCTTGGCCGGGCACCCTTCTGGTGATCAGCCACGAGCGCCGGCTCCTGAACCGCGTCGCCCAGGAAATCGCCCACCTGAGCGAGCGCACGCTCACCCGCTACTCCGGCAACTACGACCGCTTCGAGCGGGTGCGGCGCGAGAACCTGGTGCGCGAGGCCCGCATGCGCGAGCGCCAGGTGGCCGAACAGAAACGCATCCAGGCCTTCGTCGACCGCTTCCGGGCCAAGGCCACCAAGGCCAGGCAGGCGCAAAGCCGGCTCAAGATGCTGGCCCGCATGGAACCGATCACCTCGGTCATCGAGGAGCACACCACCACTTTCCAGTTCCCCGCCCCCGAAGAGATGCCGCCGCCGCTGATCGCGCTGACCGGGGTTTCCGTCGGTTACGTTCCGGAAAAGCCAGTGCTGACGCGCCTCAACCTGCGCATCGACATGGACGACCGTATCGCTTTGATCGGCGCCAACGGCAACGGCAAGTCGACCCTGGTCAAGCTGCTGAGCGGCCGTCTCGGCGCCATGGAGGGGACGTTGCGGCGGCCCGGGAAGCTGCGCATCGGCTATTTCGCCCAGCACCAGGCCGAGGAGTTGGACATGGGCGGCACCGCCTTCAGCCACTTGGCGGCGCTGATGCCCGACGCCCGCGAATCGGCGGTGCGCGCCCACCTCGGCCGCTTCGGCTTCGGCCAGGACAAGGCCGACGTCAAGGCGTCCTCCCTTTCCGGCGGCGAGAAGGCCCGGCTGCTGTTCGCCATGATGAGCCGGGCCAATCCACACATGCTGCTTTTGGACGAACCGACCAACCACCTGGATGTCGACGCCCGGGAGGCCCTGGTCGAGGCGCTCAACGGCTTCGACGGCGCGGTCATCGTGGTCAGCCACGACGCGCATTTGATCGATCTGGTGTGCGACCGCCTGTGGCTGGTCGCCGATGGCACCTGCGCCCCCTTCGACGGCAGCCTCGAGGACTATGCCCGGTACTTGGCCGAGCAGCGCCGAGCCAACCGGCGCGGCGACGGCGAAGCCGGGACCAATGGCCGCAAGGAGGCGAGACGCAATCGCGCCCAGGCGAGGGCCGACGCCGCCCCCTTGAGAAGGGCCGCCCAGCAGGCCGACCGCCGCCTGGCCGAGGCCACCGAGGCGAAGAAGCGCCTCGAAGCCGAGTTGGCCGACCCCACCACCTACACGCAACGGCCCGAGCACGTCGCCCAACTCCAGATCGCCATGGCCGAGGCGCAAGGCGTGATCGAGGCGGCCGAGGAAGCCTGGCTCGCCGCCCACGCCGCGCTGGACGAGGCGGAATAGCAGAAAAGACGTGGATGGCCGTGACAAGCACGGCCATGACGAATGGTTTCATACTTTTCCGTCATGGCCGGACTCGTTCCGGCCATCCACGACTTGCCCTGCGCCGGTATGCTCCGCGTCCAGCGGATTTCCGCCATTTGTGGATAACTAGGGGAAAATATCGGAAAAATTGGGCTTTATCCCGTTCCTCCGATATGCGAAAGCCTTCGCTCCGAGACCGGGCTTTCGGAATCGGGCCATGAGGGGTGCCACCGGGCCGCGGTCCTGCGACCATAAATGGGGGGAATCCCGCAATGCCCGAAAAATGCGTTCTCGACGTCCATGAACGCCCGGCCCCGGGGCCGTGGCTGTTGTTCAGCCTTCAACACCTCTTCGCGATGTTCGGCGCCACCGTGCTGGTGCCTTTCCTGACCGGCCTCAATCCGGCGGTCGCTTTGGTCTCCAGTGGCCTCGGCACGCTGCTTTACATCCTCTTGACGCAAGGCAAGATCCCCGTCTACCTGGGATCGTCGTTTGCCTTCATCGGCCCCATCCTGGCGGCCAAGACCATCGGCGGCCTCGACGGCGCGCTGATCGGCTGCGCGGTCGCCGGCCTGGTCTACGTGGCGGTCTCGGCGCTGATCGCCAAGTTCGGCGTCCGCTGGCTGCTGCGCCTGCTGCCCCCGGTGGTGATCGGCCCGGTCATCATGGTGATCGGCTTGGGCCTCGCGCCCATCGCCATCAAGATGGCGACCGGACAGGCCGCGGGCGGTCCCTACAGCTCGGAGCAGTTCGTCGTCGCCCTGGCGGCGCTGGGCATCGCCGTCGTCTTCGCCACCTTCATGCGCGGCATCTTCGGCCTGATCCCGATCCTGTTCGGCGTGCTGGGCGGTTATCTGGTGGCCATTCCGTTCGGCCTCGTCGATCTCGCAACCGTGGCCGCCGCACCGCTGTTCATCATCCCCGAGTTCATGATCCCCGGCGTCACCGTATCGCCCACCATTTCGCTCACGATCATCCTGATGGTGGCGCCGGTGGCGTTGGTCACCATCGCCGAGCACATCGGCGACCAGACGGTGATCAGCAAGGTCACCGGGCGCAACTTCCTGGTCAATCCCGGCCTGCACCGCTCGCTCCTGGGCGACGGCCTGGCCACCAGCCTGGCTGCCATGATCGGCGGCCCGCCCAACACCACGTACGGCGAGAACATCGGCGTCATCGCCATCACCCGGGTGTTCAGCGTCTACGTCACCGGCGGCGCCGCGGTGCTGGCCGTCCTGTTCGGCTTCGTCGGCGTCGTCTCGGCCTTCATCCAGAGCATCCCGACCGCCGTCATGGGAGGCGTCTGCATCATGCTGTTCGGCATCATCGCCGCCTCGGGCATGCGGCTCATGATCGACCGCAGGGTCAACTTCGCCGAGAAGCGCAACCTCATCATCGCCTCGGTCATCCTGGTCATCGGGGTGGGTGGCGCGGTGATCCACGTCACCGACACGGTCCAGATGTCGAGCATGGCGCTGGCCGCGGTTTCCGGCGTCATCCTCAACCTGGTGATGCCGGGCCGCCAGAAGGGCGCCGCCGGCGAGGCCCTGTTCGCCCCGGAGCCGGAAGGCGCCCCGGCCGAATAGCGGGCCTCCACGCGCAGACGAAGAACCCGCCGGGCGGCCAACCCGGCGGGTTTTCTTTTCCGCGCGAAGGGCCGATCCCTATTTGGTGCCGAACAGGCGGTCGCCGGCATCGCCGAGGCCGGGCACGATGTAGGCCTTCTTGTTCAGCCGCTCGTCGAGCGAGGCGACATAGACCGGCACGTCGGGGTGGGAATCCAGCAGTACCTGCACGCCCTCGGGCGCCGCCACCAGGGCCATCAGCCGGATATTGGCGTCCTTCACCCCGTGCTTGTTGAGAACGTCCAACGCGTGGGCCGCCGAATAGCCGGTGGCCAGCATGGGGTCGGTGACGATGAAGGTGCGCCCGCGCGCCGCCGGCAGCTTGACCAGGTATTCCACCGGCCGCTTGGTCTCGGGGTCGCGATAAAGCCCGATGTGGCCGACCCGGGCCGAGGGCATCAGTTCCAGAAGCCCGTCGGCCATGCCGGTGCCGGCCCTGAGGATGGGGACGATGGCCACCTTCTTGCCCTTGATGACGGGAGCTTCCTCCATCGGCGCCACCGGCGTCTCGATCGCTTCGGTGGTCATCGGCAGGTCGCGGGTGATCTCGTAACCCATCAGGAGCGAGATTTCCTTCAAGAGCCCGCGGAAGTCCCGCGTCGGCGTCGCCGTCTTGCGCATGTGGGTGAGCTTATGGAGGATCAGCGGATGATCGAGGATGAACAGGTTCGGGAAATCCGGCGTGGTCTGCATGTCCTGGCGCCCCTCTCGGCGGTTTCGTCACCAATAGCAGGGATGGGGTCGCAGGGACAACGACGGCGTCGCTGTCAATTCCCCGTCGTCGCCCCCGTCCGGCTTTTCTTTCCCCCCCTGCCCTGCCATAGTGGCCGCCGATCGCCGCCCAACCATGGGATTCCATCATGCCTGATTTCGCCCGGACTCCACGCGCCACCGTCCGCCGCAAGGCGCAGCGTGCCAGCTACGCGCGCACCGACGTCAACGCCATCCTCGACGAGGCGCCCTTCTGCAGCGTCGGCTTCGTCGAGGACGGCCGCCCGGTGGTCATTCCCATCAACCACTGGCGAATCGGCGACTCCCTCTATTTCCACGGCTCGCCGGCCAGCCGCCTGCTGGGCGTGCTGTGCGCCGGCGCCGAAGTCTGCGTGACGGCGACGCTGGTGGACGGCTGGGTGCTGGCCCGCTCCGCCGCCCGCCACTCAACGAACTACCGGTCTGCGGTGGTGTTCGGGCGGGCCCGCGAGGTGACCGATCGGGCCGCCAAGATGGCGGCCTTCGCCGCCCTGATCGAACGGCTGGCGCCCGGCCGCTGGGCCGAGGTCCGTCCGCCTTCGGACAGCGAGCTTGATTCGGTGAGGATGGCGGCGCTGCCCCTGGAGGAAGCGTCGGTCAAGATGCGCGCCGGCCCGCCCGCCGACACGGAGGAAGACCATGCGCTGCCGGTCTGGGCCGGCGTGGTGCCGATGCGCCTCGTCGCCGGGCCGCCGGTGCCCGACGACGGGCTCGATCCGGCGATCCCCCTACCCGAGTGCCTGAAGCCGCGCAACGAGGCTTGACCCCGACGGCCCTCGATCATCCTAGGAACCGAGAAGGCGCGCGACCGCCGCCGCCGGCAGCTGCGAGCCTTCGGAGAGTACCGCCTCGGTGCCCCAGGCGATGGCGACGTCGAGGGCCGCCTCTATGGGCCGGCCCGAGGCCAGGCCGTGGATGAGGCCGGCGGCGAACGAATCCCCCGCCCCAGTGGTGTCGAGCGCGTTGACCCGGCGGGCCCGCCGCTCGATCTGGCGGCCGTCACGGTCGTAGGCGACGGCGCCCCAGGCGCCGCGCGTCACCACCACCCATTCCAGGAGGTCGCCGGCAATGGCCTTGGCCGCCTGCCAGGGGTCGGCCAGCGCGTCGGCCGTCAGGTCGGAAGCCGAGCCGACCACCACGTGGGCCGGCCGGGCGCCGGCCGCGCAAGGCGGGATGTGGGCGATAACGCGGCAGTACTTCGCCTTTTCGGCCAGAAGCGGCGCCAGGTTCAGGGCCCGGCTGCGCACATAGAGCCAGTCGGCCGGCAGTTCGACGAGGCGGACCGGCGGCTCGGGTTCGGTGGTGCGATGGAGATTGACGATGGTACGCTCGCCGCCGGTCTCGACCATGATCACCGAGCGCGTCGTCGCCGCCCCCTCGATCACCTTGACGGCCCCGGCGTCCACCTCGGCCGCCGCCAGCTCGGCCAGCAGGCGCCGGCCGGCGGCATCGCTCCCCACCGCCGCCACCAGCGTCACGGCGTGGCCGGCGAGCGCGAGGGGCATCGCCGTGTTGGCG